>CAXSEE010000007.1:0-4871 GCA_964235615.1 uncultured Acetobacteraceae bacterium
TCCGGCTGGTGCAGGGTGTTCCACCACTGCACGCTGAACTTGATGATCGGCAGGTCGACCGCGCCGACCAGCGCCAGGATCGCCGCGGCACGGTAGCCGCGCTGCGGCTCGTCGAAGGCGCGCAGCAGCGTGATGTGTCCGAGATAGAGGAAGAACAGCACCAGCACCGAGGTCAGCCGCGCGTCCCACACCCACCAGGCGCCCCACATCGGCTTGCCCCAGAGCGAACCGGAAGCCAGGCAGATGGCGGTGATCGAGGCGCCGACCGGACCGATCTCCGCCGCCGCGAGATCAGCCAGCGGATGGCGCCAGACCAGGGACAGCACCGAGCAGACCGCCAGGGCCATGTAGCCCAGCGAGGCGAGCCAGGCAGCCGGCACATGGACATACATGATGCGCACGGCGTCGCCCTGCTGCCAGTCCGCGGGGGAGAAGAACAGCCCCCATATCAACCCCCATCCGGTCAGGATCAGGGCAGCCGCCGTCAGCCAGGGCTGCACCCGCGCCGAAAGACGCAGAAAGCGGCCTGGATTGGCGAACCGGTGCAGGAAGCCGCCGCCTCTTGCCGGGCGAGGGCTTTCGGAACGCGGCTTTGCGTAGGTTGGGATGGCATCCACGGCAGCAGACCCTAGCGCAGGCTGATCCAGGGAGAAAGTGTGTGCTCCAAACGTGCCCTCAAGATGTGCGCTCTCTGGCCCAGTGTGAAGTGTGATCCTATCATTCTACCGTGGAGCTCGATCAGGAACCCGATATTTCTGGCAACAGGGGAACTTCCATGCTTTTCGCCATCATCTGCGCCGACAAGCCCGGCCGCCTCGAAACCCGTCTGGCGGTGCGCGCCACCCATCTGTCCTATCTCGATCGCTATGTGGACAAGCTGGTCCATGCCGGCCCGCTGCTCGATACCGAGGGCCGGCCCTGCGGCAGCCTGCTGATCGTCGATGTCACCGACCGCGCGGAAGCGGAGGGGTTCGCCGCGAGCGATCCGTATGCGGGCGTCGATCTGTTCGAGAGCGTGGTGATCCGGGGCTTCCGCACCGTGTTCCGCGATGGTGCCCTCGCTGAATGACCAAGGCTGAGGCCCGATACTGGCTGGTGAAGTCCGAACCGGAGAGCTTCTCCTGGAGCCAGCAGGTCGAGCGGGAGATCGAGCCCTGGACCGGCGTGCGTAGCCACGAGGCGAAGCGGAACCTGATGGCGATGCGAAAGGGTGATCTCGCATTGTTCTATCATTCCAGCACCGGACGCGAGATCGTCGGCGTGGTCGAGGTGGTGCGCGAGGCCTATCCGGATCCCAGCGCGGCCGGCGGCAGGGCGGGAGACTGGGTCTGCGTGGACATGCATGCGAGTGGTCCGTTCGACCGTCCGGTGACACTGGCCGAACTGAAGGCGGATCCGGGCTTCGCCGGCATGGCCCTGATCCGCCAGTCGCGCCTATCGGTGATACCCGTCTTGGCTGAGCACTGGACCCGCATCATCCGCCTGGGCGGCTGGAGCTGACCCTTTCAGGGGGCCCCGTCGATGCTCTGCTCCAGCACCCTGTCCTTGCCGGTTGACGGCTGACCGGCGAATGTGCTGGTGCCTCCGGTGCTGTCGTAAGGCGCCGATACGGGAGCGGCGACCCGAAGCGGTATGCCGAGGATGCTGATCGCCGAGCCCGACCCGGTTCCGGTCGAGGTGCTCTGACGCGCGGTCGTGCCGGGCAGCCCCGTGCTGTTGGGGGTGGAAACGGAATTCCGGTCGGCGGTGGCGCCTGCGGCGAGCGAGCTGGCCGAAGGCGCGCGCAAGGCCTGGGCCGATGCCGGGGAGATCGCGCACAGGCTCAGCAAGGCACCGGCCAGAACGACCATTGGCATGCCTGGAACCGGGACACGAACGGGTCCTGCGGAAACCGGCATGGCCGGGCAGCTCGAACGGAAGGTCATGGGTGACAGACTCCGGAAGGGTTTCGGCTCGACCGCGCATGGAACTTGGAATCCGCACGCACGGCAGATCAGGCTCAACAACTATTATACCGACGGGTTCAACCCATACGGTAGTCGATCCGTTGCATTCTCGTTACTCTTTGAAATCGTTAAAGGATCATTAAAGGAACTTTTCAACATTTTGTGAATGCGAAGTTCATCTGGACGGGTTATGTGGCTGTACCCGAAACGACACGATCGGCGGTTTTTTGATGCTTGCTCCAGGCTATGCACGCGACGAGCCAGCCATCAACGCGCGCGAGATCCGCGTCGATCACGCCGAGAAGATCCCAAATCCCGTGTTGTCGCCTTCCCTGGTTCCCGGGATGCAGGGCGGGATTACCGACCACAGTCCCGCCGTCACCATCGGCGGGCGCATCCGCACGCTGCGGCGCGCACGTGGGTTGACGCAGGACACGCTGGCTCTCTCCACAGGTGTATCGCGCAGTGCCGTTGCGCAATGGGAGACCGGGCGAGCCGGACAGATGGCCGGCAAGCTCCGGCGTATTGCCGAGGCCCTGGGTGTCTCCGTCAGCATGCTCAAGGAAGGCTGGGAGGGACTTGCGACCGATAGCGTGCTATCGGCCGAGGAGATGTCGCTGCTGCGCCTGTTCCGCCGCTGCCCGGCCGAGGACCGGATGGTTCTCATGCATGTGGCGCAGAAGCTTGCGGCCAACCCTGCGGCGGAAGCGGATTTGGGCTCCTGAAGTTGAACTCCTGCACTTAGGCATGAAGCCGGTTCTATCCTGATGCGTTATGGGATCGGTAATAGGAGATCGCGATGAGCGCCGCCGTAGGCAGCGAGCTGACCCCGCTCGCACCAGACATGCAGTTGAACGCCGCGTCGCTCGGCGCGCTGGAGCGCGCCCTGGAGCAGGTCGAGGCCGGCCGCGGCGTTCTGGTCCGCTTGGCCGACCTGATGGGCGGCGCGGTCGGGCAGGTGACCAGGCTGGGCATGCGCGGGCTTGGCCTGGCGCCGGCGCTGCAGCTCAAGCTTCAGGGCATCGGCGAGTCGGCGATAACCCGCGCCTTCGACCTTGCCATGGTCGGGCTGAAAAACCCGGTGGTGCAGGATCTGGACGGCCCAAACTTCTCGGAGGGACCCTTCGCGGACGGGGATTTGGCGGATCCGCCGGACCGGCGCTGGCGCGATCATGTGGTCCAGGCGGCGGTGGCGGCCTCGGGGGCGATCGGCGGCTTTGCCGGCCTGACCGGCCTGATCCCGGACATCGGGTTCACCACGTTCACCATCATGCGCGAGATTGCCCGGATCGCCCGGGAGGAAGGCGAGGATCTCTCCGGGATCGAGGGCCGGCGCGCCTGCCTGGAAGTGTTTGCCTTCCGGTCGTTCGACGCCAACGAGGAGCAGAGCGAGATCGGCTATTTCTCTGCCCGTGCCGTGTTGCGCGGCCGGCCGGTGGTGATGCTGTTGTCGGAGGTGTCCTCGCATTACGGGCTGGCGCTGTCGCGCAAGGTGGCGTTGCAGATGATGCCGGTGGCGGGTGCGCTGTGCGGGGCGTCGTTGAACGCGGCCTTCCTGGCGCATTACCGGGCGTTGGCGAGGGCGCACTTCACCATTCGCCGGCTGGAGCGCCGTCACGGGGCTCGCCTCGTGCGCGAGGCGGTAGATGGCATCCGGGCTTCCTTGGCCCAGAAGCCCGCGGCCGCTTGAGACCAGCTCAGGCGCGAATAGGCACGAACCCGGCCGGCTCCGAACGGACGGTCGCTAACGCCGCAGAAGGAAATTAACAGAAAGCTGATTTGCCTCTAAACCCAGGCAGCTTCAGGCCAAGGCGCCGCGACCAACAACTCTATGAACAACGTTCTGCGAGAGACAACTCACGGAACGAGCAATGTCACCAGCGCCTGTAAGCTTAGAGAAGAGGAGGCAATGGAGGCTGGTGCCAAGTTCCTCGAATCTGGTTGTCGTGAGATCGGCAATCCGGGTAGTGGACCAGTCCTCTTTGCCGGACGTGTTCTCGGCTTCCGAAGTGTTCGACTCCTGGGTCGAAGGGCAGAATGATGTGGATGCCTCTTCTCGGAAGCTGGCTGGAGCGTGAAATGGTGCACACGGATAGCAGCGACCTGAGCTGAAGCATGAACGGTTCCGGCGGCTCGCTCGGACGCTGCCTTTAGTCAAGGGCAACGCCCTCGCCTGCCCGCCCTGATCCAAGCGGCGGTGAGGCGCAGTCCCTCCTCCCAGCCTACGCGAGGCCGCCAGCCCGTCTCACGCTGCAGGCGCGCGCTATCGAGGATGTTGACCGGCACATCGGCGAGGCGCCCCTCTCGATACACCAGGCGCGGGGTGCAGCCGACAACCTCCGCAGCGTCCATGACCACGGAGGTCACGTTGCGGCCGATCCCGCTGCCGACGTTGAACACCCGGCCGGGTCCGTCGTGGTCCAGGCAGGCGAGCATGGCCGAGACGACATCGTCGATATGGATGTAGTCGCGGACGACCTGTCCGTTGCCCCAGATCTCGACCGGCTCCCCAGCCAGCAGCCGCGGCAATAGTGCTGCGATCAGCCCCTGGCCGCGAGTCGCATCCTGGTACGGGCCATAGGCGTTGGCGATGCGCAGGCTGCGCGCGTTCAGTCCATATAGATGCTGGTAGAGCGAGAGATACCGTTCGACCACGAGCTTGCCGATGCCATAGGCCGAGATCGGCTCGGTTGGAGCGTCCTCCCGCACCGGAACATTGCCGGTGATGCCGTAGACGGTGCCGCCGGACGAAGCGAACACGAAGCGCCTGACCATCTGGCGGCGGCAGGCTTCGAGCAGGCGCACCTTGGCGGGCAGACCGTCGGCGACGATCTGCGCGGGGTTCTCGTTCGAGCTGTTCGGCAGGCCGGCGCCGATCAGGTCGAACACATGGGCATGACCTTCGACCAGGGCGTCGAGGCAGGC
>CAXSEE010000007.1:4971-7029 GCA_964235615.1 uncultured Acetobacteraceae bacterium
AGTCAAGCACGCAGCCTGGCTTCGCGGCTGCGCAGGTGCAGCCAGGGGTGACGCTGCTCCACGAAGGCGACCATGGCGCGCTTGTTGTCGGACTGCTCGGTGATCACGTTGACCATGGAATTGGAGTGGACGCGGTATTCGGCCAGCACATCCGGGACGGCGATGCCGAACTGGCCGAGCTCGACGAGGTTGAGCCAGAGGTCGAAATCCTCCCAGCCCATCGCGTCGCGTCGGACATAGTAGCCGCCCGCCGCGGCCCAGGCCCATTTCGCCACCATCGCCATGGCATCGATGTAATTGCCGGTCCGCAGGCGCGCGGGTTCGAAGGGATGTTCGCCCATGATGATGTCGGCGGCGCCGAACTGCTGGATGCGCGGATAGGCGAAGGCGGCCTGGGGCACTTCGCGAAGGGTGGCGAGCAGGGTCTCGCAGGCGTCGGGAAGCAGCCGGTTGTCGGAATCCAGCGCCATCAGCCAGGGCGTTTCGGCGACGTCGAACACCACGTTGCGGGCGCCGCCGAGGCCGGCGTTGCGGACCGTGCGCAGGATCCGGATCCGGTTGAAGCGGTCACGATGGCGCTTGGCCCATTCGATCACCAGCGGCACCGACTGGTCGGTCGAGCCGTCGTCGACGACGGCGAGATCGAGCTCCTCCAGGGTCTGGGCGAGGACGGAGTCGAGTGCTTCGAGGATATGCTGCTCGTAATTGTAGGAGGTCATCACGACGGTGACTTCCGCCTCTCCGAGCCGGTCGTGGGCGAACAGCAGTTCGCTGTCCGGCACCTCCGGCAGCGAGCGTTGCAGGTAGGCGCCGCGCTTCAGGCCGAGCTCGAAACGGCGTGCCGCGGCCGGACTGCCGGCGGGATCGCCTTGCGGGGCCGCGAAGGCGCCGAGCAGGCCGCCGGCCAGTTCCGCCTGGCGCCAGGGGCCGAACTTCCACAGCACGTCGTGGTAGGCGTCGCGGGCGATGCGCGCGCGCAGCACCGGTTCGTCGACCAGGGCAAGCAGCTTCTCCTCCCACTGCACGTCGCCTTCGGCCAGCAGCCCGGTGACGCCGTCGCGGATGGCGCGGCGATAGGGACCGGTCGGACTGGCCAGCGTGGCGGCGCCGGCCAGGGCAGCCTCGAAATACTTGAGTTCGCTCTTGGCCTCGCAGAACGGATTGCCCGCCTCCAGCGGACAGAGCGAGATGTCGAACCGGGCCAGCTCCGCGGGAAGATCGGCCAGCGGCACCATGTCGCGCCATTCGATCTGGGCGGAGACGTCGGCCAGCTCGGGGAACTCCTCCATCTGCAGCAGGCTGCGATGGTTGTCCGCCTCGCGGAACAGCACCAGCCGTGCCTGCGGCCGCGCTCGCAGCACCCGTGCCAGCGCCGGAGCGGCCAGGGCGAAATCCCTCTGGTGGGTGCGCGTGCCGCCGGCATAGCCCAGCCGCACGTGACCGTCGTCGCCGGCCTCGAGGCGATGGCGCCGGGCATAGCGGGCGCGGCGATGGGTGATCTCGTCGAAACTGTTGGGCAGGACATGCACGACGTCGTGCTGCCGGCGCATCTCGGCGGCGAGCTCCTCGGTGGTGGCGATGCAGAAGTCCGCGCCGTCCATGGTCCGCCGCATGGCGCTGAAGTAGCTCCTGGTGTCGTCTTCGGTGGTGCCGATGGTGCGGATGCCGTCGATGATCTCGATCCGGGCCAGCTCCGGCCGGGTCATCAGGTCGTCGATATCGAAGGCGACGCGGGTGCCGGCCTCGTGGGCCAGCCGGATCATGGTCTCGACATGCGGGCTCATGGGCGCGCGCCAGAGCAGCAGCAGGTCGGCCCTGGCGAGGTTTTCCGGATTGACGTCGAACAGCTCGACGATCTCCGTCTCGTAGCCGCTGGCACGGCAGGCGGCCGCGTTGCGTGTGCAGCGATAGGTGGCACCTGGCGTGGCGGGCTCGCCGATGACGAACAGCAGGCGGCGGAGCGGGCGCCATTGTCCCGCCATGCGCGGCACCTGCAAGGCGGCGATGGTATCTGGCGGCGGCTCGACGACAGGTTCCGGCTCCGGGTCGGGCTCCCAT
>CAXSEE010000007.1:7129-21198 GCA_964235615.1 uncultured Acetobacteraceae bacterium
GCTCCGGCTCCAGCTCTAGCTTCGGCTCCAGCTCCGGCACGCGCGCGGCGGCGGTCGCCGGTATCCGCGGCGGCGCCGTCATCGGGTCGGGCCGCTTCGGCGCTGGACGGATCTCGTCCACCATGAAGCGAAGCGGTGCCGTCAGCTTCCAGAAAAAGGAGTCCCGGAGCTGTTCCACCTCGATCGCCCGTGCAGCGAGCTCGGCCGTGCGCGACGCCAGGACGGCATCCATCTCCAGCCTGTGCGCAGCATGCGCGGCCTCAATCCGGAGCATCTGCCCGGCGAAGCTCGCCTCTGCGGCACGCCTGCACGACGCCAGTGCGTCGTCCATCTCGCTCGTGTGGGCCGCCATCAACTCGTCCAGCGCGCGTGCGCGTGCCGCCAGCGCGTCGTCCATCTCCCGGGTCCGCTGCGCAAGCTCGGTGTCGCGCCGCGCAAGCTCCGCGGTGCTTGCCGCGAGGGCCGCGAGTGCGAGGTCGCGTTCGTCCGACACCCTGCGGGATGCCTCCGCCTCGCTGTCGGCGCGCCGGGCGAGAAGGTCGCCACGCCGCATGGCCTGGTGGCGGGCGACGTTGGCGTTGGCGAGTGCGCTGCGTGCCAGGCCGAGCTCCAGGGCCTGGCCGCGCAGGAAGCGGTCGGCTTCCACCAGGCGCGTCCGCACGCTGGTCAGTTCCTGGTCGAGTGCCGCGGCATCACGGCTCTCCCCCGTCATTCGTTCGATCTGCCGATCGCGGCGGATCAGCGTGTGCTCGGTCTCCCAGCGTTCGCCGGCAAGCGCGAACCGGTCCCGCAGCCGCGCCGCGGCACTGGTGGCGGAGAGGCGGCAGAGGGCCGCGACCGCTTCCGGCGCCTCGGCGCCCACCGCCAGCACACCGAGCCCGTGGGCATGCAGGAACTCGAACGACGGATACAGCGTCCGCTGCGCGTCCCAGAACCGCCAGACACCGAAGTCGCGCTCACGCACGTTGGTGTCATGCAGCAGCACGACGCCACGCGTCGAAAGCTTGGGCAGCCAGCTGTCGAAATCCTCGGCGATGTCGGACAGGCGGTGGCGTCCGTCGATATGCAGCAGGTCGATGCTGGCGTCGGGGAAGGTGTCGAGCGCGCTGTCGAACCGGCAACGGAGCAGGCGCGAGAAGCCGCCGTAGCGCTGGTCGTGGAAGCGCGAGAGATCCTTGAATACGTCCTCGCCATAGAAGCCGGCATGCTCGTCACCCTCCCAGGTATCGACGGCAAAGCAGCGGGTCGGCAGACGGCACGACAGCACGGCGTCGCAGAAGCCGGCATAGGAGACCCCGGCATGGGTGCCGAGCTCGACGAACAGCGCAGGGCGGGCGGCGCGCATGATCCAGTTGGCGAACGGCAGATGCCCATACCACGCACTGTCCGGACCCAGCCGGCTGGGCCGGTGGAACAGCGGCTCCAGTCCCGGGTCGACCAGGGGATCGACCAGGGGATCAAGGTGGGCGCGTGGCGCCTCCGGTGCTTGGTCGGGCATGCTTGGTCCTGTCGGCACTCGGTGTCACGTAATCTGCGTTTGCGGCAAGGCTTCGCAGCTTGCAAGGGTGACGGCGGCCTCTGGGATGGCGCCGGCAGCCAGCACAGCGCCAGCAACAAGATTTTCATTTTGGAAATATAACAATTTTAAGACCTGCCTATATTCATTAAATACAGGTGAAAATAAACTTCCGTCCCATTATAAAATCACAGCAGCGTCCAGTCTTTTTTAGCAGGAATACTTCCGAAGAATTTTCATTTTGGTTGCATTGCGGAATGACATCCTGATAGGTCTTTGACCAGCACCAGCTCGCCGGACGTGAATTGCTTCCGAGCCAGTCGCGCTGAAGATCGAGAGGTATGGGCATGGTTGGTCTAGTGACAGTGATGGGCGCTTCCGGCGCTCAAATCCCGGTAACTGTCAACGGCGGTGTGGCCTTCTCCCTGGCGCAAGCCTATGCCAACGTGGTCAATGGCATAGGCGGCGCGTTGTTCGCGCGGACCCTGGTAGCCGGTGGCCCGCAGGTATCGGTCCCCAGCGGCCAGACGGGCGAGGGCGTCATTACCGTCGCCGGAAGCTATACTTTCCCGACCGGATACAGCTTCGTCACCAACTCGGCCACCGGAGGCGTCGTTCTCGACGAGAGCGCCACTGCAACCGCCACCACCGTTCTGGCCAGTACCGGTGGCACCACCCTGAACGGCGGCAGCGGCGGCGGAATTTTTGCAGCCGGCGGCGGCAACAACGTCTTCGAGGGCCTGAGCAGCGGCGGCGGCAACTATGTCATCTCGACCTCCCCGGGCAATGACAGCATCTACGGCAACAGTGGCAACGACCTGATCTACACCGATGTCGGCAACAACCAGGTCTTCACCGGCACCGGCAACGATACGGTCTATTCGAGCGGCACCGACAGCATCATTGCCGGAGCCGGCAGCAATGTCGTGGGACTGACCGGCAGCGGCAGCACGGTGTTCGGCGGCACCGGCTCGCTTCTGCTGGCGGACTCCGGCACCGGCAACACCTATTCCGGCGGCACGGGCTCCACCATCCTGTTCGACGGCAGCTCCGGTTCCTACTTTCTGACCGGCACCAGCACGGTCATCGGCGGCACCAACGACACCGTCAATGCATCCGGCAACACCACCGTCTTCGGAGGCGCCGGCACGGTCGTCAACATGACCGGAACCGGCTCGCTGGCCTTTATCGCCAATCCGGGCGTCGGCGCCCAGGACACCGTCGACGGCGGCAGCTCGACCACGGTGTTCGGCGCGAGCAACGCCAACATCGTCTATTCGAGCTCTTCGGGACTGAGCTACCTGATCGCCGGCACCGGCAACGAGACGCTCAACGGCTCCGGCGCCTCGGGCTCGCTGGAGTTGTTCGGCAACGGCAGCAGCACCAGCCTGGTCGGCGGCTCCGGCGCGGATACACTGGTCGCCAGCACCGGCAACAGCTCGTTGACCGGCGGCTCGGGCGCCAACCTGTTCATATTCTCCAACGGCGCTGCCGGCGGCAAGGATGTGATCACGGACTTTGGCAGCTCTGCCGGCAACATGGTCGGCCTGTTCGGCTACGGCGCGGGTGCGGTGCAGACCGCTCTCGGCGCCGCCACCAACAACGGCACCGGCGGATCCAGCATCTCGCTGAGCGACAACACGACGATCACCTTCACCAACCTGACGGCCGAGCAGCTCAAGGCACACAGCAGCCAGTTCTTCTCCACCTGAACCTGCTCTCCAGCCTCCTGACGGCGAGACTATCGGAACCGGACCCTGCGAAGGGTCCGGTTTTTGTCTGACCAGGCATCGAGACTGTTTTTCCGCCGTGCAGTCGGCTAGGCAGGTCCGATGCCAGCCGATGTCCCGCCCGTCACGCCGTCTTCACCGAACTCCGGCGCCAGCCAGGATCAGGACATGCCGGCCGAGGAATACCGGATGCTGGGCGAGAGGCTGCGTTCCGCCGAGCAGAGCGCCTACCTGCATGCGCTGCGCGCCGCCTTCCTGCAGAGCGAGGTGCACCGCCGCGACGCGCAGATCGGCATCATCCGCAGCTCGACCTCGTGGCGGCTGACCGGCCCGGTCCGCGCCCCGCTGCGCCTGGCCGCCGCAATCCGCCAGCATGGTCCGGCGATGGCCACCCGCCAGCTCGGGCAGTCGCTGCGCGTGCAGGGCGGACGGATCATTCGGCGGTTGCGCCGGGACTTCCTGAAGCGCCGGGACTTCCTGAAGCGTGGCGACCGGCGGCGCATTGGCACCGAGTCGGCCGTCAAACCCTCAATCTCGGCCCGCGACACCGCCTATACGGCGCCGTTGCCGCGGAGTGCCGCCAGCGTGTTGGCGCCGCGCGTGCTCATCATCGCCGAGCTGTCGCTGCCGCAATGCGCCAAGTATCGCGTCTGGCAGCGCCAGGAAGCCCTGATGCAGCTCGGCACCGCCTGCACCGTCGTCGATTGGCATCACATCGACGACTGCCGGTCCGCGTTGCAGACGCACGCGATGGCCATCTTCTATCGCGTGCCGGCCTACCCCGACGTGATCGGGCTCATGGACGAGGCGCGCCGGCTGGGGGTCGCCACGGTCTGGGAAGTCGATGACCTGATCTTCGACGGACCGTCCTATCTGCTCAACCGCAATCTCGACAAGCTCGACCCGAAGCTGCGCCAGGAAATACTGTCGGGGGTGGAGCTCTATCGCGGGGCACTCCTTCGCTGCGACCGGGCGATCGCGTCCACGGCCACGCTGGCCGACGCCATGCGCAAGGCCGGGGCCACGGACGTCATCATCATCGAGAATGCCCTGGACGATGAGACGATCGCCATGGCGGATGCCAGCCGGGCCCGTCGCGCGGCCCTGGACCGGACCCGGGACCAGGCCCACGAGCCTGCCGGGAGCCGCGTGCTGATCGGCTACGGTTCGGGGACGAAGACGCATGATGCGGATTTCCTGCACGCGGCACCCGCCCTGGCACTGCTGATGCAGGCGCGGCCCGAGGTCTGGCTGCGGGTCATGGGCGAGCTGACCCTGCCGCCGGAGATCGAGGCTTTCGCGGAGAGGGTCGAGCGGCTGCCGCTGACCGGCTACGGCGTCTATCTCGACCGGCTCGCCGAGTGCGACATCAGCCTCGCGCCGCTGGAAACCACCTTGTTCAACGACGCCAAGAGCAACATCAAGTATGTCGAGGCGTCGATCCTGGGCCTGCCCTCGGTCTGCTCGCCGGCCCGGACGTTCCGTGACGTGATCACCCATGGCCAGGACGGCTTCCTGGCCGACGGCACGGCGCAGTGGCTGGAGGCGCTGGACGCCCTGGTGGCGTCGCCGCGGCGGAGGCGGCAGGTCGGGATGCTGGCGCGGGACCACGTGCTCGCGCATTATGCGCCGGACGTCGTGGCCGGGTGCCAGGTGGCGCCCCTGGTGCGGGATCTCGACCAGCGGGATCGCGGGAAGCTGCGTGTGCTCGCGGTCAACGTCTATTTCTGGCCGGAGAGCTTCGGCGGCAGCACCATCGTCGCCGAGGAGATGGCATACAGGCTGAACCGGCGGGCGGACACCGAGATGTTCCTGTTCGCCTCGCAGGGCCGGGCTGCCGATCCGCCGCATGCACTGCTGCGCTATACCAATCCCACCGACGACGACCACATGCCGGTAATCGCAGTGCGTATCCCGCATGACGGCAACGATCCCGTTGTCAGCTTCGACAATCCGCAGATGCTGGCCCGCTTCGAGGACGTGCTTGGCGCGGTCGAGCCGGACGTGGTGCATTTCCACTGCGTCCAGGGCATCAGCTCGTCGATCCTGGAGGCATGCAGCAACCGCGGCGTGCCTTACGTGGTCACGGTGCATGACGCCTGGTGGCTGTGCCAGAGACAGTTCATGGTCCGCGGCAACGGCCAGTATTGCGGGCAGACGCATATCGACCTTCGCGTATGCGAAGCCTGCATCCCCGAAGCGATCCACCTGCGCCATCGGTTCGCGATCCTGCAGCAGCGTCTTGCCGGCGCCGCCCGCCTGCTATTCCCGAGCGAATTCCACCGCCGCCTCTATCTGGCCAACGGGGTGACGCCGGGACATGCATTGCTGAACCGCAATGGCGTGCGGCTGCCGGCGCGCGCGCGACCGCCGCGGATGCCTGGCACGATGCGTTTCGGCTATGTCGGAGGCAACAACGCGGTCAAGGGTATTCATCTGGTCCGGCAGGCCTTCGAGGCGCTTGATCGTGCCGACTACGCGCTGCTCCTGGTCGACAGCACGCTCAACCTCGGGTTTCGCACGATGCATGTCGAGGGCTGGAAGCTTGCCGGCCGGCTCGATGTCGTTCCGGCCTACCGGCAGGACACGATGGACGAGTTCTTCGAGGGAATCGACGTGCTGCTGTTCCCGTCGCAATGGAAGGAGAGCTTCGGCCTGACGGTACGCGAGGCGCTGCTCCGCGACGTGTGGGTGATCGCGACCGACGGCGGCGGCACGGTCGAGGACATCGTCGATGGCGTCAACGGCACCATCATTCCCCTCGATGCCGATCCCGACGCGTTGCGCATGGCGGTGGTGTCGTTGCTCGATCGGCCGGACCGGCTGGCTGAGCATCGCAACCCATACAAGGAGCGCATCGCCACCTATGACGAGCAGGCGGAGGCCCTGCACGCCGTGCTCTGGGAAGCGAGCGGCAGGCAAGCCCGGCAGATCCAATCACCGTGCAGAGCCGCCAGCGCCGGGTAGCGCGCCCAGGACAGCCATGAGGGCGGCCAGGCGGTCGCGTGTCAGCAGCAGATACAGCAGGCGCATGCCCAGGCTGCTTCCGGCCGTAACGCGGGGTGCGGCCGTGATCCGCTCGCGTATCCAGGCTTCGGGAAAGTCGCCATGACGACGCAGCATCTTCGGCCATGATCCCTGCCAGGGAATACGCGCCGGGTTGTCCCGGAGCAGCTCCACCTTGATGAACGGCACCCGGCCGCAGGCAAGCACGCTGATCCAGTCGACATGCATCGGATTGACCGGGATCAGCCGGCGCAATCCCTGCTGGCGGTCGGTGAGGCACGCGCCCCAGGACAGGCCTTCGGCGCGGATCGCGGTGCCCAGTCCGATCTCGCCATGCAGGATGATCTCGGCCTTGCTCATGGCCGCGAAATCCTGTCCGAACACGCGCGCGATCGCTGGACGGGCCAGTGCAGCCGCGGTCAGGCAGATGAACCAGGACTGGAGATGCCAGGACATCTCGAAGGACTCCACCATCCCCCAGACGTCGTAGCCCGGTGCCCGCATCGCGGCGATGATCGGCGCCAACTCGGCAACCGGGCCGAACACGCTGTCGTTGGCGAAGAGAACGCTATCCGCGTTGCATGCGCAGCCGAGGCGCAGGAGATGCTGCCAGGCACCGAAATCAAGCCCATGGTTGGGCCGCGGGTAGGCGGTGATGCCTTGTGCGTCGAGGAACTCCCGATCGCCATCGGACAGGCAATCCATCCCGGACAGGGCGACATGCACGGACAGGCCGCAACGCACCAGCTGCGACAGGTAATGCAGCACGGATGCCGACAGCTTCCGGTCGCTCGAGAAATGGGCGAACAGACAGACGTCATGCTTCGATCCGGACAGGCTCAAGATCTGTTCCCGATTTCCCAAGATCGCAGAAATGCTCCGACCTGTTGCCGATAGGACGCGGTCTTGCTGACCATGTCTTGCATTTTGTTCATGAACAAAAATCCCACTGGTGTCGCGCTTTTCCCGCCTGTAATAGCCGCGTCCTGCAGTGGACGGACCAGCGGACCCCAACATAAGGTCCCGCGTCGCACTGCTGTCAGTGGGAGTAGACAGGTTTCATGAGCAAGGCCTTCATTGCCGGCGTCCTTCAGGACTCCACGGATTGCACCGGCGTCGCTGCCAACCAGGCCGCCAGCGAGCTGATTGCCGCGATCGTGCGCGAGCTGAAGAAGGAAGGCGGCTTCACCCTGCCGTCCTTCGGCACGTTCACCGTACGCAAGACCAAGGCGCGCAAGGCGCTTAATCCGCGCACCGGCGAGCCGGTCAAGGTGAAGGCCGGCAAGACCGTCCGTTTCAAGGCCAGCCCGAACCTCAAGAAGGCGGTCTGACCAGTCGTTACTTCAAAGCATTATTCAAGTCGGCTTGATGGCTGGGGCGGGAGGATTCGAACCTCCGCGTGGCGGAATCAAAATCCGCTGCCTTACCGCTTGGCTACGCCCCATCCATGCCTCTTGATAAGGGGTGGCACAGAGGTTCGTAAAGCCCCAGCCCGATGACGATATGGGTGATGCCTCTAGATACCGGGTGGCATCGGCTCGGGCGTGAAGGGCTCGTCATCGGCTTCCGCCGCCGGGGCAACAGGAGACTGGCCGCCGAGAAAGCGTCCGATCGAGGCAGCTCGGTCGAGCGCGCGGTCGAGTGCCACCATCGTGCCGGACAGGTCCGGGCTTTCGTCCTTGTCCCAGACGCGCACTGCCTGCAGCCACACGCCCACCAGTCCGCCGACCCTGAGCGCGCCGGCGACGCCGTTGGTGTCCAGGCCGGCCGCCTGGGCCATCCAGACCATGCTGGCCTGGGTCCTGGCCGCGAGCAGCAGGGCCAGCGCCGGATCGAACGGCAACCCGCGCAGCACGGTCCGCACGCCGCCGCGATACTGCTGCAACACGTCGAACCGCCGCATCAGTATGTCGAACAACTTCTCCCGCGTCGTGCCGGTGGAGCCTTCGTCGACCAGCGCCGCCTGATCGGCCAGCAGGCCGAGCTTGTCCAGGATGCAGGCGCGTGTCGGGAAACGTACCCGTGCGCGGTCCAGCGGCAGGCCGGCTTCGCGCGCGGCGTCGGCCACCGTCACCCGGCTCCAGCCCAGCGCCTCGGCCTGCGTCATCGCCATGCGCAGCAGGGCGGAGTCGAACTGGTCATCATCCATGGTATTTGTTCCAGACAGATGAAGCTTTGTCCCAGACCCTGGTTAGCGCGACAACCCTCTGGAGCGTTGCGCCGCTGCCTCGATGGCGTCGCGTATGGTTTTCGGCCAGGCCGTCTCGTGCATCAGCACCGCCAGCGCCTGTTCCGTGGTGCCGCCCGGGCTGGTCACGGCGCGGCGCAACGCCTCCGACGCCTGCCCTGGGGAGGCTTCCAGCAGGGCGCCGGCGCCACTCACCGTGCGTCTGGCCAGGGTGCGTGCCAGATCGGCGGGCAGCCCCTGCTCGAGGCCCGCCGCCTCCAGCAGCTCGGCGAGCAGGAACACATAGGCCGGTCCGCTGCCGGAGATCGCTGTGACCGGATCGAGCAGCGCCTCGTCCGTCACCCAGGCGGTCTCGCCGACGGCGGCCAGCAACCGGTCGCACAGGATACGCTGCGCATCATCGAGGAAGGCTCCGGCGCAGGACACCGTGATGCCCTGTCCGATGGCGGCCGGCAGGTTCGGCATCGCGCGGACGATCGCCGTGCCCGGCGGCAAGGCCGCCTCCAGGCTGGCGAGGGTGCATCCGGCCATGATCGAGAGCACGACGGCCGAGCCCGCCAGGCTGGCTATACCGGGCAGTATCGCCGCCGCCATCTGCGGCTTGACCGCCAGCACGACGACCGCCGGCCGGAAATCGCCGGGCAGGGCGTGTAGGGCCTCGATGCGACGATGCGGCGCCGCGATGGCCACTGGTGCCGGATCGACCACGAAGGAGGCCGCCAGTCCCTGCGCCTGCCAGCCCTGTAGCAAGGCCATCCCCATCCGTCCGCAGCCAAGCAGCAGGAGCGGAGGGATGGGCTCGCGATCGGACATCAGGCTTCCCCGACGCACTCCAGCATGGCCGCTTCCAGGGCTTCGGACGGCGTCTTGCCGCCCCACAGCACGAACTGGAAGGCCGGATAGAAGCGCTCGCACTCGGTGATGGCGATATCGACCATGTCCTCGAGGCTCTCGGCCGATGCGCCGGCGGTGCCGCGCAACAGCACGGAGTGCCGGAACAGCGGCATGCCGTCGTCGGGGTCCATCCCGAAATGGCCGATCCAGAGACGTTCGTTGGCCAGGGCGAGCAGCTCGAACAAGGCGCGACGCTGCTGGGCGGGCACCTTGAGATCGAAGGCGCAGGTGAAGTGCATCGCGCTGATCTCGCGCGACCAGGAGAAGTATAATCCGTAGTCGCACCATTTGCCGGGGGCCTCGGCGGCCATCTCGGTATCCGTGCGTCGATCGAAAGCCCACTCGTAGCCGACAACGATCTGTTCGATCAGGTCGAGCGGGTTGGGCGCGATATGCGGGGTCTCAAGGGTCAGAGCAGGCATGAGTGGCTCCCCGAGGCTGGAGGATGGCCCGGCATGCACCAGGGCCAGTCTGCATGGTCAGGCAAGCTCTGCGAATCCGACGCTCGCAAGGCGCGCCCACCCAGGGGTTACCCCCCGAGACAGCCTATGGATGCAGCGCTCCCACTGCAAGCCACATCAAAATTCGGTGGGCGGCGTCACCGGCGGCGGCATGTCCGGCGTCATACCTGATATGACGCTGGACGTCCCTGGAGGCGGACCGCCCGGTGCGCCCTGACTTGCGTGCGAGTCATGGAGGTCGGCGGCCGGCGTGGCGCGGGTGCCTTCGAGGGCTGCCATTCGGGCTTCCAGGCCCGCAAGTCGCGCCTCGGCCTGCTCCTGGCCGGCGCGTGCCTGGGCTGCGAGCTCGCTGACCACTTCGAACTCCTCGCGACGGACCAGGGCGAGCTTGGCCAGCGCCTCGTCCACGCGGGTGCGTACCAGCGCGCCCAGCTCCTCGCCGATGCCGGCGATTGCGGAGAAGGCGCCACCGGCGACGCCGGCGATGTCGTCGAAGAATTTCGCTCTCTCTGCCATGACGCGGCTCCCCTGGTTGCTCGTCTGCATATCGTACCGGAGCGGGCTTATGCCAATCGCCCGTTGCAGGCTTTTGCGCATTGGGGGGGCGGCCTATAAGCCTCGCCCATGATCCTTCTCACCGGCGGCGCCGGCTTCATCGGGTCGTGCCTGTTGGCCGCCCTCGCGGCGCGTGGGCAGCGGACCATCGTCGTCGATTGGCTCGGCAGCGGCGGGAAGTGGCGCAACATCGCCCGCAATCCACCGGAACGGCTGATCGCGCCGGATGCGCTGGAGGGCCTGCTGGCCGGCCCGGACGCAGCGCAGATCGAGGCGGTGGTGCATCTCGGCGCGATCAGCGAGACCACGGCGCGTGACGGCGACCTGGTCTGGCGCAGCAACGTCGAGCTGCCGCGCCGGCTGTGGGACTGGTGCGCACGATCAAAAGTCCCGTTCCTCTATGCCTCGTCCGCCGCGACCTACGGCGCGGCTTCCGGAGCCGAGGCGTTCAGCGACGACCAGGCCCTGCTCGACCGGCTGCGGCCGATGAACCTGTATGGCTTCTCCAAGCACGCCTTCGACCTGCAGGTGCGGGCGCGGCTGGCACGCGGCGAGGCGGCGCCGCCGCAGTGGGCGGGGCTGAAATTCTTCAACGTCTACGGCCCGAACGAGCTGCACAAGGGCCGCATGATCTCGGTGGTGAAGGTGAAGTACGACGAGGTGGCCCGCGGCGAGCCGGCCCGGCTGTTCCGCAGCGACCGTCCGGACATCGCCGACGGAGCCCAGGCGCGCGACTTCATCTGGGTCGGCGACGTGGTCGACGTGATGCTGTGGCTGCTCGACCACCCCGAGGTCAGCGGGCTGTTCAACTGCGGCACGGGGGTCGCGCGCAGCTATCTCGACCTGGCCCATGCGGTGTGCGATGCCGCCGGCCAGCCGCGCGCGGTCGAGTTCATCGACATGCCGGCGTCACTGGCGGGGCAGTATCAGTCCTTCACCCAGGCCGACATGAGCCGCCTGCGCGCGGCCGGCTACGACCGGCAGTTCACCTCGCTCGAGGCCGGCGTGTCGCGCTACGTGCGCGAGCATCTGGTTCGTGGCGAGCCCTATTCCTGACTTCCGCAGCGGAGCCTGTCCATGCTGCCCGTGCTGATATTCCCTCAGTTCGATCCGGTGCTGCTGCATCTGGGTCCGATCTCGATACGCTGGTATGCGCTCGCCTATATCGTCGGGCTGGTCGCCGGCTGGCGGCTGATGCGCCGGCTGGTGAGCTGGAGCCCGGTGGTCGGATCGCCGCTCGACGTCGACGACTTCCTGACCTGGGCCACGCTCGGCGTCGTGCTCGGCGGCCGGCTGGGCTATATCCTGTTCTACCAGCCGAGCCTGTATCTCAGCCATCCCGCCGCCATCCTCGAGGTCTGGCACGGCGGCATGAGCTTCCACGGCGGGGCGCTGGGCGTAATTATCGCCCTGATCCTGTTCGCCTGGAAACGGCGGCTGCCGCTGCTGCTGTTCGCCGACCGGCTCTGCACCGTGGTGCCGATCGGGCTCGGGCTGGGACGGATCGCCAACTTCATCAATGGCGAGCTGTGGGGCCGCGCGGCACCTCCCTCGCTGCCCTGGGCGATGATCTTTCCCGAAGTCGACAACATCCCGCGCCATCCCTCCGAGCTGTATCAGGCGCTGCTGGAAGGGCTGCTGCTGTTCGGCGTGATGTTCGCCGCCGCCTCGCGTCCGTCGTTGCGGGCGCGTCCGGGGTTGCTCTCCGGCCTGTTCCTGGCCGGATACGCGGTGGCGCGCATGATCGGCGAGCTGTTCCGCCAGCCGGACGCCTTCATCGGCTTCCTGGCCTTCGGGGTGACCATGGGCCAGATCCTGTCGGTGCCGATGCTGATCGTCGGGCTCGGGCTGATCCTGCACGCGCGGATGCGGACCGCGCTGGTCTCGTGAGAGAGCTCGTATCTTGAGCCGGCCAGAGCGCCTCAGCCGACCAGAACGTCTCAGCCGACCAGAACGCCTCGACCATTTCATGGCGCGCGCCAACCAGGCCTATTACGCGACCCATGACCCGTTCGCCGACTTCACCACGTCGCCGGAGATCAGCCAGGTGTTCGGCGAGCTGCTGGGTGCCTGGGCGGCGGTGGCCTGGCAGATGATGGGCCGTCCCGATCCGGTGCTGCTGGCCGAGGCCGGTCCCGGGCGCGGCACGCTGATGGCCGACGCGCTTCGCCTGATCGGACGGGTGGCGCCCGATTTCGCGTCGGCCCTGCGCTTGCATCTGGTGGAGAACTCGCCGCGGCTGCGCGGGATCCAGGGCCGTGCGCTGCATGGCTTTGGTGCGCCCGTCTGGGGCGTGCCGGTCTGGCATGACCGTATCGAAAGCCTGCCCGATGGGCCGTTGATCCTGATCGCCAACGAGTTTCTCGATGCGTTGCCGATCCGCCAGTTCCGCCGCG
Source organism: uncultured Acetobacteraceae bacterium (assembly GCA_964235615.1). Classification (GTDB taxonomy): domain Bacteria; phylum Pseudomonadota; class Alphaproteobacteria; order Acetobacterales; family Acetobacteraceae; genus Lichenicoccus. The sequence continues at coordinate 19,876 of CAXSEE010000007.1, forward strand.
TCGAGGATGGCTGGCTGGAGCATCATGTCGATCAAGACCGCCCGCTGCGGGGCGGCGGCTCGCTCTGGCTGCCTTCCGCGCCGCCGCCTGGGCCGGCCGGGCTTCGCGAGGTGCCGCGGGGAGGCTGCATCGAGAGCAATGAGCCTGCACTGGACTGGGTCGGCTGGGTGTCGCAGCGTTTGGCGGCGCAAGGCGGGGCCGCCCTGCTGCTGGATTACGGTCCCGGCGCCGCCGGCTATGGCGATACGCTGCAGGCGTTGAAGGAAGGCGCTTCCTGCGACCCGCTGGGACCACCGGGCGACGCCGACCTCACCGCCCATGTCGATTTCTCGTCGTTGCACGAGGCGGCGGTTGGGGTTCGCGTCCATGGACCGGTGCCGCAGGGCCGCTTCCTGGAACGGCTCGGCCTGTTCGCCAGGACCGAGCAGCTGGCCCGGTCACAGCCGCCTGGGCAGGGCGGGGCATTGGTCGAGGCGGCGCATCGCCTGGCCGATCCGATGCGCATGGGGACTCTGTTCAAGGTCATGGCGCTGTGCCACCCCTCCGTCGGCAACCCGCCTGGCTTCGAGGACCCCAACCTTGGAGAGACAACCGCTTGAACCCGCCCTTCCTCACCGATCCGCGGCTCGCGGGCATCCCGCATGGTTTCTTCACCCGCGCCGGCGGGGTTTCGACCGGGCCGTTCGAGAGCCTGAATTGCAGCCTGTCCTCCGGTGACGATGTCGCCTTGCTGGCCGAGAACCGTGCCCGCGTCGCGCGCGCGATCGGGGTCGAGCCGGCGATGCTGCTGGGCGCGACACAGGTGCATGGCACCCTATGCGTCACCGTGGATCGGGCCTGGTCTCCCGGCGAGGGACCACGCGCCGACGCGATGGCGACGCGCGTGCCCGGCGTGGCACTCGGGATCATCACCGCCGATTGCGGTCCGGTGCTGCTGGCCGATCCGGGCCGTGGGATTGTCGCCGCCGTCCATGCCGGCTGGCGCGGCGCCGTCGCGGGCGTGCTGGAAGCCACGGTGGCCGCGATGCGAGCGCTTGGAGCCAAGGCTGGGGATTTGCGCGCGGTGGTCGGACCCTGCATCGGTCCGGGTTCCTACGAAGTGGGCGAGGACCTGCGCGCCGCCGTGCTGGGAGACGGCACCATCGGGGGCGGGAGCTTCTTCGCCCCAGGGCGCCCCGGACACTACCGGTTCGATCTGCCCGGCTATTGCGTGGCCAGGCTGCGCGGCTGCGGTGTCGGCATGGTGGGTTCGGTCGGCTGCGACACCTTGTCCGATCCGCAGCGCTTCTTCAGCCATCGCCGCCGCACCCTGGCCGGTGGCGG
>CAXSEE010000007.1:21298-42771 GCA_964235615.1 uncultured Acetobacteraceae bacterium
TGCGGGGACCTGCCGCATCCGTTCCAGGGCAACCCCGGCGGCATCGCCATGCGCCTCGCCGTGCCGCCGCCGGCAAGGCTGTCGGTACCGGTGCCGACCCAGGCGCTGCTGCCCGGCGCTGCCGCGTCGCTGCTGGCCCGCGACCTGTCGCAATCCATGCTTGCCCAGGAGGTGCCGGCGGTGGCGCAGCCGGCGAAGCCGGGAGACTGGCGCCTGCAGGCCAACGCCGCCCTCCGCCAGGGAATGGTGGTGCCGAGCTTCAGCGTGTTCAGCCCGTCCGGCGAGCTGCGCGGCACCGTCGACGGGCTGCCGTTCGCGCCGGACGAATGGGCCCGCGGCGATCCGGCCATTCTCTCTCGCACCGCCGACGATGCCGGGCCGAAGCTGGCCGACCTGCTGACCGGCATCCAGGCGGCGCAGATGCAGTCCGACCCGCACAGCCTGATGAACCGGCCGGCGAAGATCTACTTCACCGGCGTCACCGGAGCCCCTGGCGACGGCGACATCTCGTTGGCGAGGCAGATGGCGGCCATGCTTCCGGACGGCGGCAACGTCATCCAGAACACGGCGACGGATGCGGACTTCACCCTCTCCGGGCAGGTCAAGCTGACCCACCTCAACCCGCAGACCGACCATGTCGAGATCATCTGGATCGTGCGGAACATGTTGAACGACGGCAAGGGGGGCAGCGTGGAGGCCGGAAAAGTGGCCCAGCTCAACGACATCCCGGCCCATACCCTGGACGGCTACTGGGGGGACGTCTCGGTGGTGGTGGCGCGCGAGGCCGCGGGCGGCGTGCGCGAGGTGATCACCAACAACTCCGGCCGCGCGCACAAGCCGGCTCCCTCTCCTAAACCGGGACAGCAGGTCACGTGACAGCGCGATGTCACATTGCTAGGAAGACGCAGCACCCCAACGGCTGCAGCCCGGCCTTTCCGTGCAGCTTCCGGGTCGGATCGATTGTTCCGGAGCCGTTGTCATGAAGATCGTCGCCTGCAACAGCAACCGGCCCCTCGCCGAGGCCGTCGCCGCTTCGCTCAACCTGCCCTTGTGCAAGGCCGTGGTGCGGCGGTTCGCCGACATGGAGATCTTCGTCGAGATCCAGGAGAATGTCCGCGGCGAGGACATGTTCGTCGTCCAGAGCACCTGCTTTCCGACCAACGACAACCTGATGGAGCTGCTGATCATGCTCGATGCGCTGCGCCGGAGTTCGGCGAGGCGCATCACCGCCGTGATCCCGTACTTCGGCTATGCCCGGCAGGATCGCAAGTCCGGCTCGCGTACGCCGATCAGCGCCAAGCTGGTGGCCAACCTGATCGTCGAGGCAGGTGCCAACCGGGTGCTGACGATGGATCTGCATGCCGGCCAGATCCAGGGCTTCTTCGACATCCCGGTCGATAACCTGTTCGCGGCACCTTTGTTCACCCGTGACATCAACGAGCACTATCCCGGCCGCGAGCTGATGATCGTCTCGCCCGACGTGGGCGGCGTGGTGCGGGCCAGGCAGCTCGCCAAGCGGCTGAACACCGACCTCGCGATCATCGACAAGCGTCGGGAGAACGCAGGCGTGTCGGAGGTGATGAACGTGATCGGCGACGTGAAGGGCCGGCATTGCATCCTGATCGACGACATCATCGACAGCGGCGGTTCGCTGTGCAACGCGGCTCTCGCACTTCTGGAGCAGAAGGCGAGCTCGGTCGGCGCCTATGTCACCCACGGCGTGCTGAGCGGAGGCGCCGTCGCCCGCGTCACTGCCTCGCCGATCGAGATGATGACCATCACCGACAGCATCCTGGCCACCGAGGCGGTGCAAGCCAGCGACAGCGTGCGCCAGATCAGCATCGCCTCGCTGCTGGCCAACGCGATGCGGGCGATCTCGGACGAGAGCTCCGTCAGCTCTTTATTCGACTGAGGGCCGGGATTGATGACAATCCTGGCTCCCAGAAGCTTCTGGTATCTCCGCCATGGCGAAACCGATTGGAATGCGCGTGGCCTGTCGCAGGGCCGTTCCGATATTCCGTTGAACGACAACGGCCTTGCCCAGGCCGAGCGTGCCGGCGGCATCCTGGCCCACGGCGCCGACCGCTACGCTCCGATCGCCAGGATCGTCTCCTCGCCGCTGCTCCGCGCATGGCGGACTGCCGAGATCGCGGCCGAGGCGATGGTGAAGTCCGGCCACCGTCCGGTGCCGCTCACGACCGATCCCGACCTGCGCGAGGTGTGCTTCGGCGTGCAGGAAGGCGAGCCGATGGGCGACTGGTATGACAGCTGGATTGCCGGGGACTTCACCCCGAAGGGTGCCGAGGTGTTCGCCGAGCTGATGGCTCGCGCCGCCGGTGCCGTGAACCGCGCCACCGAAGCCGAGGGCGCCGTGCTGATCGTCTGCCACGGGGCGATGTTCCGCGCGCTGCGGGCGGTCATGCATCTGCCCCCCAACGTGCGCCTGCCCAACGCGGTCCCGCTCTGGCTGGAGCCGGGCGCGGATCCCGGCGTCCCCTGGAAGCTGACCGAGCTGAACTGAGGCCCTTTGCCTTGCTTCGAACAGCAGGATTGGCTAAACCGCCGCACCGCGTTGGCACCCCTGGAGGCTGACGTGCGTCGTTCAGGAGAGCAAGGTGACCAATTTCACGACGATTGAAGCGTCGACGCGTGCGAAGGCTGGTAAGGGGGCAGCGCGCGCAACGAGGCGGGACGGGCTGGTGCCGGGTGTCATCTATGGCGCCAAGCAGGATCCGAGCCTGATTTCCCTGGACCCGCGCATCGTGCTGCGCGAGCTGAACCGCAGCGGCTGGCGTTCGCGCCTGTACGAGATCGCGACCGACGGCGGCGCCAGTACCCGTGCGCTGCTGCGAGACGTGCAGCTCCATCCGGTCAGCGACCGGCCGATCCATGTGGATTTCCAACGGCTCGCACCGGGCGAGCGGATCAAGGTCGCGGTCCGGGTGGTGTTCGTGGGCGAGGAGACCTCCATCGGCCTGAAGCGTGGCGGCGTGCTCAACGTCGTGCGTCACACGGTCGAGGTGAACGTCGATCCCGACCACATTCCGGAGCGTTTCGAGGTTGACCTGTCCGCGCTGGACATCAACGACAACGTGCGCTGGTCGGACATCCGCAACACAGAGCATGCCACTCCGGTGATCGCGGACCGCGACTTCGTGGTCGCCACCGTGGCCGCCCCGACGGTGGTGGCCGATCCCGAGGCGGATGCCGCCGCCGCCCTGGCTGCCGCACCGCTGGTGAAGGGCGCCGCTCCGGCCAAGGGTGCAGCGCCCGCCAAAGGTGCGGCTCCGGCCAAGGGCGCCGCACCCGCGAAGGCCGCTCCGAAGGCAGCCGCCGCGAAGCCCACCAAGAAGTAGCCATCGGGCCGGGGCAGGAGGATGCTGCTCTGGGCCGGGCTCGGCAATCCCGAGCCCGGTATGGCGAAACAGCGCCATAACATCGGCTTCATGGCCATCGACCAGATCGCGCGCCGCCATGGTTTCTCGCCGTGGCGGCGGCGGTTCAGGGGCGAGGTCGCCGAGGGCATGGTTGGCGGCCGGAAGATCCTGGCACTCAAGCCGCTGACCTATATGAATGCTTCCGGCGAGGCCGTGCAGCGGGCAGCGGCCTTCTACAAGATCCCCACCGAGAGCATAACCGCCTGGCACGACGAGCTCGATCTCGCGCCGGGCCGCTTGCGCATCAAGCGCGGTGGCGGGGCGGCCGGACATAACGGCCTGCGCAGCATGGACCAGATGCTGGGCTCGCAGGATTACTGGCGGGTAAGGCTGGGGATCGGCCACCCGGGAGAGCGCGCGCGCGTCACCGGCCATGTCCTGGGCGATTTTGCCAAATCGGACCAGGCCTGGCTGACAGCGTTGCTGGATGAGGTGGCGGACGCGGCCGGGCTGCTTGCGGATGGACAGCCGGAGGCGTTCATGACCCGGGTCGCGTATCGTTTGGGTGAAGAGAGGAAGGTCTGATGGGCTTCAATTGCGGCATCGTGGGGCTGCCGAATGTCGGCAAGTCCACATTGTTCAACGCCCTGACGGCCACCGCCGCGGCGCAGGCGGCGAACTACCCGTTCTGCACGATCGAGCCGAACGTCGGCCGGGTCGCGGTGCCCGATCCCCGGCTCGAGCCGCTGAGCGTGATCGCCAAGTCGCAGAAGATCCTGCCGACCAGCCTGGAGTTCGTCGACATCGCCGGCCTGGTGCGTGGCGCCTCTCGCGGGGAGGGATTGGGCAACCAGTTCCTTGCCAATATCCGCGAAGTGGATGCGATCATCCATGTGCTGCGCTGCTTCGAGGATGACGACGTGACCCATGTCGAGGGATCGGTCGATCCGATCCGCGACGCGGAGACCGTCGAGACCGAGCTGATGCTGTCGGACATGGACAGCCTGGAGCGGCGCCTGCTGCCGTTGCAGAAGAAGGCCCGCAACAACGATCGCGACGCCGCCGCCCAGGTGGTGCTGATGGAGCCGATCCTGGAGGCCTTGCGCGCAGGCCGCCCCGCCCGCACCGCCATTCCCAAAGGCCAGGAAGAGGCGGCGCGCCGGCTGCAGTTGATGACGTCCAAGCCGGTGCTCTACGTGTGCAACGTCGAGGAGGCGTCGGCTGCCGGCGGCAACGGCCAGTCCCGGCGCGTGGCGCAGCGGGCGGCCGAAGAGGGAGCGGCCATGGTGATCGTCTCCGCGGCGATCGAGGCCGAGGTCAGCCAGTTGGCCGAGGCCGACCGGCGCGAGTTCCTCGATGGCCTGGGATTGTCGGACAGCGGCCTGGACCGGGTGATCGCCGCCGGCTACCGGCTGCTCGGGCTCACGACCTACTTCACCTGCGGCCCCAAGGAGACCCGTGCCTGGACGATCGATGTCGGCACCAAGGCGCCACAGGCGGCAGCGGTGATCCACAAGGACTTCGAGCGCGGCTTCATCGCCTGCGAGACGATCGCCTATGAGGACTACATAAAATACAAGGGCGAACAGGGCGCGAGAGATGCCGGCCGGATGCGCATCGAAGGACGCGAATATGTGGTGAACGACGGCGACGTGCTGCTGTTCCGCTTCAACGTCTGAACGAAAAATTCCACCTGAGCGATATAATTTTGTTTCGTTTACGTTTATTATCGATTCCAGGGTAGATAGAGCCCTCACATTCAATGCTTGCTGCGGCCGCCTGCCGAGAGGGTGCGCCTGTGAATAGCCACGTTCAATCCATTACGTTAACAAAACAATTAGTTCGAACAGCTTATGATCCCAAGAAGGTTCGCAGCAACTCATGTGGTCTGGCCCGCTGTCACTGACCGAGATGGACCGTCTTGCCGCACTGCGTTCCTACGAGGTGCTCGACACGTCCAGCGAGGAAGTCTTCGACGACCTTGTCTTGCTTGCCGCGCGGCTGACGGATAGCCCCATTGCGCTTATCTCGCTGGTGGATGCCGGGCGCCAGTGGTTCAAGGCCCGCCACGGTCTTGCTGTCGCGGAGACGCCTCGAGACATAGCGTTCTGTGCGCACATCATCCTGGATCCGTCCCATCCGCTCGTCGTCGAGGATGCGACGATGGATCCACGGTTCAAGGCGAATTCGAACGTGACGGGGGATGCGAACGTCCGGGCTTATCTGGGTATCCCACTGGTCAATCCGGAGGGCTATGCGCTTGGCAGCCTTTGCGTCGCCGACCATGTGCCAAGATCATATGACAGCAAGACGATTGATGCGCTCCAGACGCTCGCACGGGCGGTCACCGTAAATCTCGAACTTCGGCGCGCCCTCCTTCGCACGCGCGAGATGGCGCTCACGGACTCGCTGACCGGCCTGCCGAACAGGCGAGCGGTGATGGGCAAACTCATCGAGACGATGACGCGGGGAGATCCTGTCTCGGTCATCACGGTGGACCTCGACCATTTCAAGGAGGTGAACGACGGTGAAGGCCATGCCGCGGGTGACGCCCTGCTCCAGGTCGCTGCCGGCAAGCTCGTTGAGGCAGTGCGGCCCGGCGACATGGTCGGGCGCATCGGCGGTGACGAGTTCGTGGTCCTCCTCCTGGACGTATCGGACCGATGCGTCGCGTCCGAGGTTGCCCAGCGCATCAGCACCACCCTGCCGCGGCTGGTTCCATACGGGACAAGGCTGCTTCGCCTCGGAGCGACTCTCGGCGTCGCGGTCGTGCCCGGCGACGCCGACGAGCCCGAGATCGTGATGCGTATCGCCGATGAGGCGCTGTTGCGAGCCAAGCGCGAGGGACGCGGGAGCGTCGGCTGCGCCACGCCGGAGGATGCGGCACGGCTGCGTCGCGAGGCCGCGATCGTCCGGGCTTTCGATGCGGACACTGCCGAGGATGACGCCATCAGGGGTGCCACGGTCTATTTCCAGCCCATCGTCACGCTCGACTACACCTCATCCTCCGGTGCCGAGGTGATCGCTGTCGAGGCGCTGGCGCGTTGGACGCATGCCGAGGTGGGCGAGGTCCCTCCCGGAGAGCTCTTCCCGGTGATCGGCCCGGATCGGGCAGCCCGCCTCGGGCGAACGGTGCGCGAACAGGCGCTCGCAGCCTTCGCATCCCTCCAGGCCGAGGGCCTGGCTGGCGCACGCGTGGCGCTCAATCTCTCGGCGGGCGAGGTGGCGCGGATGGATATCGCGCTGCATATCGCGGAGCAGGTGGAGCGGGCCGGGCTGTCACTGCGGGCCGTGGAGATAGAGATCACCGAGGAGGTCCTGCTCGACCGGGTCAGCGATCGTACGTTGGACCAGCTCGCGGCGTTACGCGGCCGGGGCGCGCGGCTGGTGCTGGACGACTTCGGCACCGGAAACTCGGGGTTGGCGCAGTTGCTGCGGCTGCCGCTCGATGGCGTCAAGCTCGACAAGCAGTTCATCCACCGGTTGGGCGTGGATGTTCGTGCAATGGAGATCGTGCGGGCGACGGTGTCGCTGGCTCACAGTCTCGGACTCGAGGTCGTAGCCGAGGGTGTCGAGACGGAGCAACAGATGGCAATGCTTCGGGCGCTGGGTTGCGATGCCGTTCAGGGCTTCCTGCTCGCCCATCCGATGCCGACCGAGGCATTGCGGGCGTGGTTGCGCATGCGGACACCGGACGGCATCTCCAATGTTGTCCCGCTGAAGCCCAAAAAGCACTTCGAAATTTGATACCGTGAAAAACGGGATCCGGGGCCTACAGCCCCGTCACGCGCCGGCGTGCCCTTCGCCCCGGTCGAGCAGGATGGCGCCGTCTTCGCCGAGCGTCACCGGATAGGTGGTGATATGGCAATCGGTGTTCAGTCCCGCGCCGGTCCTGAGGTCGTAGAGCCGGTCGTGCAGCGGGCACATGATGGTGTTGGTCCCGGTCAGGCCGTCGGCGAGCGGTCCCTGCCGGTGCGGACAATCCGGCTGGGTCGCGAACACGCCTTCGCGGGTATGAAAGACCGCCATGTGCATCCCAGCCGCCTCGACGATGCGGCCCTCTCCGAGCGGGATCTCGGAGAGGTGCGCGATGCGGATCATGACTTGGCTCCTTCCGGCACCAGCACGCCGGCGAACTGGTTCGCGGTGCGCGGGGCGGCGGCTTCCTTCCAGGGGTCGTAGGCGGCGTCGATCGAGCGCTGCATGGCGGCATCGAGCGCTTCCACCAGGCCTTCGCTATCCTCGACCACCACGGCGCGCAGGCGCTCGATGCCGACGCGCTCGACGAAGGTGTAGGTGCGCTCCTTCCATTTCGCGTTCTCGCGGTAGTACTGCATGAAGCGGCTGGTGATCCGCATCACCGCATCCTCGCCCTCGACGGTGCAGAGCACGTCGCCCTTGCGGATGTGCGCGCCCGCGGCGCCGCCGACATAGATCTCCCACTTGTCGTTGCCGATCGCGACCGCGCCGATGTCCTTGACCATCGCCTCGGAGCAGTTGCGCGGGCAGCCGGCGGTGGCGAGCTTGAGCTTGGCCGGGCTGTCGACGCCGCGGAACGTCTTCTCGATCTTCGCCGCCAACCCCATGCTGTCGCCCAGCCCGAAGCGGCAGTACTCTGTGCCGATGCAGCTCTTGCAGGTGCGGTAGCTTTTTCCGTAGGCGTGGCCCGAGGGCATGCCGAGGTCGGCCCACATCTTCGGCAGGTCCTCCTTGCTGACGCCGACCAGGTCGATGCGCTGGCCGCCGGTGAGCTTGACCAGGGGCACGTTGTATTTCTGCGCCACCTCGGCGATGCGGATCAGGTCGGCCGGCGTGGTGACGCCGCCGGGCATCTCCGGGATCACCGAGAAGGTGCCGTCCTTCTGGATGTTGGCGTGGACGCGGTCGTTGATGAAGCGGGCGTCGCGCTCGTCGATGTATTCGCCAGCCCAGAGCGTCACCAGCAGAGAGGCCAGGGCGGGCTTGCTGGCGGCATCCTCGATCCCGCCGCCGAGGGCCGCGAACACCGACGACACCGAGCGCAGGCCCTGGGCGCGCACCGCCTCGACCAGTTGCGGCTTAGTCATTGGAATGGTGGGCACGTAATAATGGATCGACGGGTCCTCCTCGACCACGCCGCCGGCGAACCAGGACACCACCTCGCCCACCAGCGACTTGCAGGAGCCGCAGCCCATGCCGGCGCGGGTCGCGTCCATCACCGATTTCGGCGTCTTCTTGCCGGACTTCACGCAGGCGCCGATGGCGTCCTTGGTGACGCCGTTGCAGTTGCAGACCTGCTGGTCGCCGGGCATCTCGTCGAGCGTGATCTTCTGCGACGGCGTGCCGAGGTCGAACAGCAGGCCGAGCCGTTCCTCGGGCAGCGGGCTGTCGCGGTCGAACGCCTGCATCAGGTAGGCGGCCTTGGAGATGTCGCCCATCAGGATGCCGCCGACCAGACGCCCGTTGCGGACGATCAGCTTCTTGTAGGTGCCGCGTGCCGGTTCGGTGAACTGGATCACCTCGTCATGAGGTTCGACCGGCTCGGTGATGCCCATCGAGGCGAGCTCGACGCCCATGACCTTGAGCTTGGTGGCCAGCTTGGAGCCATGATAGGCGCTATCGAGGTTGCGGCCGGTGACCTGGTCGGCGAACACGCGCGCCTGGTCCCACAGCGGCGCCACCAGGCCGTAGAGGCGGCCGCGATGCTGGGCGCATTCGCCGACGACGAAAACGCGGCGATCGTCGGTGGCGCGCATGTGGTCGTCGACGACGATGGCGCGCTCGACGGCGAGACCGGCGCGCTGCGCGATCTCGACGTTGGGCCGTATGCCGGTGGAGACCACCAGCATGTCGCAATCGAGCGTGGTGTCGTCCTTGAAGCGCAGGCCGGTGACGTGGTCCTCGCCGAGCACGGCGGCGGTGCTCTTGCCGAGATGGATGGCGATGCCCATCGCCTCCATGGCGCGACGGAGCATGGCACCGCCCTGGACGTCGAGCTGGGCGTTCATCAGATGGCTGGACTGATGGATCACATGGACCTCGCAGCCATGGTTCATCAGGCCGCGCGCCGCTTCCAGCCCGAGCAGGCCGCCGCCGATCACGACCGCCTTCCTGCTCCGCTTGGCGGTCTCGATGATGCCGTTGGTGTCGTCGAGCGAGCGGAAGCCGAACACGCCGGGCAGCAGGCTGCCGTCGGCACGCCGGATGTTGTCGACCGGCGGGATGAAGGCGCGGCTGCCGGTGGCGATCAGCAGGATGTCGTAATGCGCGCGGACGCCGGCCGCGGTGGCGACGACGCGCGACGCGCGGTCGATCTCGGTGACCGGTGCGCCGCTGTGCAGGGTGATGTCGTTGTCGGTGTACCAGTCGAGCGGATTGATGTAGATCTCGCTGGTGTCCTGGGCGCCGCTGAGCACGTTGGACAGCATGATCCGGTTGTAGTTGCCGTAGGGCTCGTCGCCGAACATGGTGATGTCGAACATGTCGGCGCCGCCGCGGGCCAGCACTTCCTCGACCGCGCGGGCGCCGGCCATGCCGTTGCCGATGACGACCAGTCTTTTTTTCGCGGTCAAGGTGGGTTCCGTGTTCAAGGTGGGTTTCTGCATCGCGGTGATTTCCATTTGCGCCTCAGATTTCCATCAGGCCCATGTCGAGCACCAAGGTGCCGGACAGATCCTCCGGGGCGGCGATGCGCAGTTCCAGCCTTGTCTCCGGGAACAGATCCTCGACGACCGAAAGCGGGATGTGCATGCCGGACTTGGCGCCCAGCGGAAACAGGCGCATCGCCGTGCCGTTGCGCAGCAGCACCAACGTCACCAGCTCGCCGGTGGAGTTGCCGGCGCGCAGATAGATCAGTTGCGTGCGCTTGTCGGCCGGCACGATGTAAGGCTCCAGCCCATCCAGCGACGAGGGATGGGCAAAGCCGCTGCCGCGGAAGCTGAAGATGCCGGTGATGATTCGGGGCGTGGATTCGAGCATGACGGCATTAACCTTGTGGTTGTGGTGCGGGAGCCGGTCCAAGCCTTACCGCGCAGACCTTGAATTCGGGAATTTTCGAGACCGGGTCGATGGCATTGTTTGTGAGCAGGTTGGCGCTGGATGCCCCGCCCCAGTGGAACGGCACGAATAGCGTGTCGCGACGGATGCCAGGGGTCAGGCGGCAGCGAAACACCGCGCTGGCGCGCCGCGTGGTGAGCAGGGCCAGCCCGCCGTGGGCGATGCCGGCCAGGGCGGCGGTGTCGGGGTGGATCTCGACGAAGGCGTCCGGCTCGGCGGCCTGCAGTTCGGGCACGCGCCGTGTCTGGGCGCCGGTCTGGTAATGCGTGAGCACGCGGCCGGTGGTGAGATACAGCGGATACGTCTCGTCCGGCTCCTCCGCGGACAGGCGCCGCTGCACCGGAGAGAAGCGGGCAAGTCCGTCCTCATGGGCAAAGCGCTCCAGGAACAGCCGCGGGCTGCCCGGATGGTCCTCGTCGGGGCAGGGCCAGAAGATGCCGTCCTCGCGCTCGATGCGCGCCGTGCTGATGCCGGCGTAATCCGCGGCGCCGCCGCTGCTGGCACGGCGCAGCTCGGCATAGGCCGAGATCGGATCGGCCGGGATGTGGTGGCCCTTGCCGAGCCGTGTTGCGAGGGCGGACAGGATGTCGATGTCGCTGCGCACGCCGTCGGGGGGTGCCACGGCCTGCCGGCGCAGCAGCACGCGGCCTTCGAGGTTGGTCATGGTGCCGGTCTCCTCGGCCCATTGCGTCACCGGCAGCACGATGTCGGCATGCTCGGTGCTCTCGGACAGGAACTGGTCGCAGGAGACGAACAGCGGCAGCCGGTCGAGCTTGGCCGCGAGCTTGGAGGTGGACGGCCCCGACACCAGCAGGTTCGAGGCCAGCAGCAGCAGGCCCTGGATGCCGCCTTCCTCGCCCAGCGCGTCCATGATGGCCGTGGCGGACATCCCCGGCGCCGGCAGCGTGTCGGGATCGATGCCCCAGACCCGCGAGATGTCGGCGCGATGGACCGGGTTGTCGATCCGGCGGTAGCCCGGGAGCTGGTCGCTCTTCTGGCCATGCTCGCGACCGCCCTGGCCGTTGCCCTGACCGGTCAGGCAGCCCCAGCCGCAATGCATCCGGCCCGCCTGGCCCAGCGCCAGGGCCAGGTTGATGAAGGCGAGCGCGTTCTGCACGCCCTGGCTCTGCTGTTCGGCGCCGCGTCCGGACAGGATGATGGCGGTGGCGGCCTCGCCCATCATGTGCGCCGCCTCGACGATCTGGGTCGCCGGCACGCCGGTCTCGCGCTCGACTCGATCTGGCCAGTAGGAGGCTACCACGCGCCGCACGGCCTCCCAGCCGCTGGTGCGCGTGGCGATGAACTCCGGGTCGATCAGCCTGTCCCGGACAGCGACGTGCAGGATGCCGTTGGCGAGCGAGGCGTCGGTGCCGGGGGTGAGCTGGAGGTGCAGATGGGCGAGCTTGGCCGTTGCGGTGCGCCTCGGGTCGCTGACGATCAGCTTGCCGCCGCGCGCCCGCTGGGTCTCGAAATACTGCATGATCGGCGGCATCGTCTCCGCCGGATTGCCGCCGGCGATCAGGATGGCCTCGGCGCCAGGGAGGTCCTCCAGCGGGAACGGCAGGCCGCGGTCGATGCCGAAGGCGCGCAGACCGGCGGCCGCGGCGGAGGCCATACAGAAGCGGCCGTTATAGTCGATGTTGGCGGTGCCGAGCACGACGCGGGCGAACTTGCCGAGCAGGTAGGCCTTCTCGTTGGTCAGGCCGCCGCCGCCGAACAAGGCGATCGTGTCGCGGCCGTGTTGGGCCTGCAGGCGGGTGATCTCGCTGGCGATCCGGTCGAGTGCGACGTCCCACGACACCGGCTGCAAGGGCGAGGATTTGCCCGCGCGCATCAGCGGCTGGGTCAGCCGGTCCGGGTGGGTGAGCAGCGCGCCCGCCGTCCAGCCCTTGCGGCAGAGGCCGCCCTTGTTGGTCGGGAAGTCGCGCGACTGCACGTTCCAGTCGCCGGTCGCGCCGCGTTCGAGCGTCATGCCGCATTGCAGGGCGCAATACGGGCAATGCGTATCCGTCCTGGGCGTGTCGGTGCGGAGCGTGGTCAGCGCGTCCATGAGCCAGTCAGATCCAGGCAGCGCCGGCGCTCGCGGCACCCCAGGTGGTGCGCCAGCGCGGCTGGCTGGGATCGAGATGCAGCGCCTTCGCCAGCTGAACGCCAAGCGGGCCGAGCAGCGCCCAGACCATGAAGGCCATGTCGAAGTAGAAGAAGGCGCAGAACAGGGTAGGGATGTGACCAGCCTTGAGGAACGCCCGATTGAGCATCAATTCGTCTCGGTCGATTGAGGAGGTTGTTTGGTTCTTATCAGCTTGACACAGCACCAATGCATTATAAACAGACAAAAAATCCAGTAACACTTAGCTTACAGTTTGTATGGCTAAAAAATAAGCAAATCCATGCAGGTTGAGGCGGGCTTCTGTTCCGAAACAGGCAAAAGAGCCCGCAGCGAGGCGCATTGAGCGAGCCACCAGGAACGGCAAGCTACCGCTCGGGCCGTGGCAGTGTCGCCGGAAGCGCGCTTCGGGGATGTGATCGAGCTTATCTTCGCGCTGGAGCATGACGTGGAAGTCGTTGTGCGTAGTCCTGGCGTTGCTGCTGCTTTCATTGACACTGAAGAACTAGTCTACATCCGCTTCGGCACGTCGATCCCGAGCAGCCAGAGGGCACGGCCCAGCACCGCGCGCGTCAGCTCGCACAGGGCCAGGCGCGAGGCGCGCTCGGCTTCGCTGGCGGCGGCGAGCACCGGGCATTCGCTGTAGAAGCGGCTGAATGTCTGGGCCAGCGAGAAGACGTAGTCCGCGATCTCGTTCGGGGCCAGGTTGCGGCTGGCCGACGCGACCGCATCCGGCAGGCGCGCGCACTCCAGCACCAGGGCGCGTTCTGCCGCGGCGCTGACAATGATGGCGCCGGCATGGGCAGATTGGACTTCGGCCCGGGCCAGCACAGAGTCGATGCGCACGCAGGCATATTGCACGTAGGGTCCGGTGCGCCCCTCGAACGACACCATGCGCTCGGCGTCGAAGACGTAGCCGGAGGTGCGGAACGAGGAGAGGTCGGCGAACTTGACCGCGGCCAGGCCGACTAGGCGGGCGAGTTCCTCGCGGTCGAGGCTGGGCGGCGTCTCGGGCAGGCGTTCGCGGGCCTTGTCGATGGCGTCGCCGAGCAGGTCGGAAAGCTGCGCGACCCCACCCTGGCGGGTCTTGTAGGGCCTGCCGTCGGAACCGTTGACGGTGCCGAAGCCGACATGCACCAGCTCGATGTCGCCGGCGAGGCCGCTTCTGCGTGCGGCGCGGAACACCTGCTCGAAATGCAGCGCCTGGCGCTGGTCGACCACGTAGAGGATGCGCGCCGGGTCCTGGTCGCGCCGGCGGGCGACGATGGTGGCGAGGTCGGTAGTGGCATAGAGGGCGGCGCCGTCGGACTTCGCGACCAGCAGCGGCGGCATCGGTTTACCAGGCTGGGGTTGCGCTTCGTCCGGCTCGCTGACGTCGATGATCAGGGCGCCCTCGCTCTCGACGGCGATCCCCCGCGCACGCAGGTCGGCGATCATCGGGGCGATCAGCGGCTGCACGTCGCTCTCGCCGAGCAGCAGGTCGAAATGGGCGCCGAGCAGGGCGATGTCGCGCTTCTGGGCGGTCAGCGAGATCTCGCGCAGCGACCGCCACAGGGCGAGGGCGTCGGCATCGCCGGATTGCAGGGCGGCGGTGGCGGCGCGCGCCTCGTCCATGCGTGCTGGATCGGCCTTGCAGGCGGCGGCGGCCATCGGATAGAGCCGTTGCAGGTCGGCCATGTCGAGCGGCGGCAGGGTCCCGGGGGCGAGGTCGGGCCACTCCCGGCGGATCTCGCAGATCAGCATGCCCATCTGCAGGCCCCAGTCGCCGAGATGGATGTCCGAGAGGGTGCGCACGCCCTGCGCCCCGAGGATGCGTCGCAGGCTCTCGCCGATCACCAGGGCGCGCAGATGCCCGACATGCAGCGGCTTGGCGACGTTGGGGCCGCCGAAATCGAGCATCGCCAGCCCGGTGTCGAGCTGGGCGATGCCGAGATCCGGCGAGGCGGCCTGGCTGGTCGCGCAGTCGGCCAGGAAGCCGTCCGACAGGCGCAGGTTGATGAAGCCGGGGCCGGCGACGCCGACCTCGATGAATTCGGGGCAGGCGCGCAGCCGGTCGGCGATCATGGCCGCGATGTCGCGCGGGTTGCGGCCGAGCGACTTGCCCAGGCCCATGGCGCCGTTGCACTGCAGGTCGGCCAGTTCGGGACGGGCGGCACGTGTGGCGCGCGCGGTTCCGGTTGGCAGGCCGCTGGCGGCGAAGGCCGCCGCCAGCAGCTCGTCGACACGCCGGGTCAGGGAAGCCGTCATGGATGGCGCTGCCTCGGGTTCACTCAGCGCCGCTTGAACCCGGGCTCCTTGATGTCGGGCGCCCGGAGTTCCGCCTCCAGCTGGGCAATCCGCTTGCGCACGCTCTCGCGCAGGCTGGGGGCGGTATGCGGCTTCATGGCGGCGAGGTTCTCGCGCAGTTCACGAAGCTGCTTCTGCTTCTCGGCGGTGTTGCGCTTGATGGGCTGGTTGTCGGAGTGCTGTCCGTCATAGGCGCGCATGAGGGGGTCCTGCTCTGGTCTGGGCAATCCGTGCCAGGGCCGCCGGATTGCCGGCGGAACAGCAGGATTACGACGCCCGGGCCCGGCTGGAAAGCTTGGGCCGAAAGTCGCCCGACCGCAGATCAATCCTCCAAGGGATTATGCGTGGCAGTGCGCCCTTCGTTGTCGGCCATGATGGCGGCAAGAGCCGTGAGCAGGGCGTCGTGCTGGAGGTCGGTGCCGATCGTGATGCGCAGGAATGCGGAGATGCGTGGTGAGGTGAAGTGACGCACCAGGACGGCACGGGCGCGAAGTGCGGCCGCCAGGGCGGCGCCGTCATGATCGCGGTGGCGGACGAAGACGAAGTTGGCGGACGAGGGCAGGATCTCGAAACCCAGCCGCGTCAGCCCCTCGCAGAGGCGCTCGCGGCTCTCGATCACACGCAGGCGGCTGGCCTGGAAATAGTCCTCGTCCTCGATGGCGGCGATCGCTCCGGCCTGGGCGGGGCGGCCGAGCGGATAGGAGTTGAAGCTGTTCTTGACCCGGTTCAGCGCCTCGATCAGTAGCGCGTCACCGATCGCATAGCCGACCCGCAGCCCGGCCAGGGCGCGGGATTTCGACATGGTGTGCACGACCAGCAGGTTCGGATGGGTGGCTACCAGCGGGATCGCCGTCTCGGCGCCGAAGTCGACATAGGCCTCGTCGATGACCACGACCTGGTCCGGGTGCTCGCCGAGCAGGGCGGCGATCTGCCGGCGGGTGAGTGCCACGCCGGTGGGCGCGTTCGGGTTGGCGAGAATGATCGCGCCGCAGGGCCGCCGGTAGTCGGCCAGCTGCACCTGCATGTCCGTGTCGAGCGGGACGGTCTCGTAGCGGACGCCGAACATGCGGCAGTAGACCGGGTAGAAGCTGTAGGTGATGTCGGGAAACAGCAGGGGCCTCTCGTGCCTGAGCAGGCCGGCGAAGACATGCGCGAGCACCTCGTCGGAGCCATTGCCGACGAACACCTGCTCCGGTTCCACGCAGTGGTAGGCGGCGAGGGTGCGCCGGAGCGCGGTCGATTCCGGGTCCGGGTAGAGGCGCAGCGTGTCGGCGGCCTCGGCCCGTATCGCCTCAAGCACGCGCGGCGAGGGGCCGAGCGGGCTCTCGTTGGTGTTGAGCTTGACCAGGTCCGCGACACGCGGCTGCTCGCCGGGCACATACGGCGTCAGGTCATGGACCAGGGGGCTCCAGAAGCGGCTCATCGAGATGTCTCTTAACAACACGGGGGTCTTAACAACACGGGGGTCTTAACGATTATGGGGCGGGCCAGGATGCCTCTCAGGTAATCGTCAACGCTCATCGCCTATTTCGTTCTTCACGCGGCTCACAAAAGCCCCAGATGCTGCGGCTGGGGCTTCTGCTCGGGTCGGACGGGCAGGGCCTGCGAAACCCGGTTGGCCGGTACGTTGGTCTGCCGGGCCAGCCCGGTCGGCGAGATACCGAGTTCGTCCAGCTCGCCGGACAGGATTTCGCCAGGATGGATTGCCAGTCTGGTCATGGGGTCGCCTTCTTCAATGGTGATCGACGATTTCGACATTGGACAGCCCGGTAGTGCCTTCCGGGCCGCTGCAGGAAGCGACGGGCGTCCGTCGCATGTTCACGTTCCTCTTGGCCAGCCGCTCGCCGATCTCCGGGTGCCGGTCTCGGATGACGCGAGCATGTCCTCGACGAGACGCGTCAGGCGCACGGCGTGGTCGAAGTCGGGAACGGTGAAGCTGTCGTTCAGGATATCGTCGCGAAGGGCTGCGTAAACGCCACCGACGTTGATGGCTTCATCGGGCAATCCCGACAACTCCCCGTCGCGGATCCGCTGCTCCTCGTCATTCAGCAGGAGACGCAGGCAGCCGGACTGGAAGCCGCGTGGCGCGCCGCCTTCGAGCACCAGGCTGCCAGCATCGCCGGTCACTTCGAGTCGGGACGGCACGGCGTCGGGTGGACGTCCTCCCGCCACCTCGATCGACAGGGGCGCGCCACTGGCCAGCCGTCCCTGCAGGAGGATGTGGTCGGGCGTCGAACGCGCCCGCGGGATGGCGTCGCCGCCGATCTCCACCATCGGATACTGGGTCGTCGCGAGCGCGCTGGCCTCGTCGAGACATCCGAGCATGGCTATGGCGAAGTCGAAACTGTGCGCCGCCTGGATGGTGACCAGGGTCACGCCGTTCGAAGCATCCTCTGCGAAGGCCAGCGCCGGCTCCACCTTGGGTCCGAACGCCATGGTGGTCGAGATCATGCGCGCGCTGAGCACGCGTCCGATCGCGCCCGAGGCGATCAGGTCGCGCGCACGCCTGGCGGCGGGGTTCATCCGTGTCTGAACACCGATCGCCGCATGCACGCCGGCGGCGCGGGCGGCAGCCGCCATCTCCTCGGCTTCCGCGAGGTTGCGGCCGAGCGGCCACTCGCAATAAAGATGCTTGCCTGACGCGGCCGCGGCCAGGACCAGCTCGCGATGATCCGGCACTTTAACGGCGATCGCCACCAGATCGATCGTCGGGTCGCGGAACAGCTCCGCTGCGTCGCTGTAGCCCTTCTCCGCCCCGAACGCCCTGGCGGCGGCATCGGCCGACTTCTGGCTGCTGGTGACGACGGCGCCGAGCGTCAGGCCAGGCAGCCCTTGTATCGCGGGAACATGCGAGATCTTCGCCCAGCCGCGTTCGGCGCTGGCACCGATGATCCCGACACGCAACATCCTGTCCATGGTTCAACCCCTTTTGTTGACGGGAGGCGGCATACCTCCTGCCGGTGATCTGGGTCGCCGTGCCGATGTCCGGAACAATGTCATTGTCCTCATCGGATCGATGAGGGATTGCTCATCCATGCCGCAACCCAGCCTTGCCGCCCTGGAGGTGTTCCTCGCCGTCGCCCGGCATGGAAGCTTTCGCCGTGCCGCGGCGGAGCGGGGGGTCAGCCCGTCCGCCCTGAGCCACGTCATCCGGGGTCTGGAAGAGGGGCTCGACATCCGGCTGTTCGACCGGACCAGCCGGAGCCTACGCATCACCGAGGCTGGCAGATATCTGCTCGAACGGGTCGGGCCTGCCCTTGGCGATGTCGCGGAGGCGCTGAAAGGGGTCGGCAGGTTCCGCGGCCGACCCAGCGGGCTGCTGCGCCTGAATATCCCCCGCATCGCCACCGGGCTGATCATCGAGCCGATGATCGGCCGGTTCCTGGCCGCCTACCCGGAGATCCGGCTGGAGGTCGCCAGCTTCGACGGGCTGGTGGACATCGTCGCCGAGGGGTTCGATGCGGGCATCCGTCGCGACCGCCGCCTCGCACCCGGCATGATCGCGGTGCCGGTGGGGCCGGCACGCCGCTTTGCCGTCGTCGGCACCTCCGCCTATTTCATCGGGCGCGACCGGCCGCAGGTGCCGCAGGACCTGCATGCGCACGCCTGCATCGAGCGGCGCTATCCCAGCGGTGCAAGGTATGCCTGGGAGTTCGCCCGGGATGGCGAGGTGTTGGAGATCGAGGTTTCGGGACCGCTGGTCGTGGACGACACCGCGCTGATGCTGCGGGCAGCGCTCGACGGCGTCGGCCTGGCGTTTGTGTTCGAGAGCCTCGTGGCCGAGCCTATCGCCGGCGGGACGCTGGTGCGCGTGCTCGAGGATTGGTGCCCGGTGCTGCCGCGGTTCTTCCTCTATTATCCCGGGCGGCGCCAGGTCTCGGCACCCTTGCGTGCGTTCATCGACATGCTGCGCGCGGCATCGGATTGACGTCCGGCTTGCAGGATGCGGTCCTGGTCCCCATCCTGCCTCGGTCTTACATTCGGAGGCAGGCATGGCGACCGCTCGAATGACAACCACGGTCTCGACGAAGGGTCAGGTCATCCTGCCCAAGGTCATCCGCGAGCAGCTTCGCTGGCAGGCCGGAACGCAGCTGGTCGTCGAGAGCACATCCCAGGGCGTACTGCTCAAGCAGGCGACACCGAGCTTTGCACCGGTCCGGGCGGAAGACGTGTTCGGCTCGTTATCGCACTCCGGAACGCCGAAGACATTGGAGGAGATGGACGCCGGTATCGCCGCCGAGGTGAAGCGGCGGCATGCGCGCGGTTGATGCCAACATCGTCGTCCGCTACCTGACCGGCGATGATCCGCAACAGGCGCGGAAAGCCCGTCATCTGATTGACCGGGAGCCGGTCTTCGTCGCCAGGACCGTGCTGCTGGAGGCCGAATGGGTGCTCCGGGGCGTCTATGACCTGCTTGTGCACCGGATCGTCTCGGCGTTGCGCGCCTTTGCCGGCCTTCCCGGCGTCACCATCGAGGATGCCGCGGTGGCCGCACAGGCGATGGACTGGGCCATGTCGGGCATGGATTTCGCCGATGCGCTGCATCTGGCCGGGGCTGCCGGCTGCGACGGTTTTGCGACGTTCGACACCAAGCTCATCCGCTCCGCGGCGCGGCTGGGCGGCATTCCGGTCAAGGCACCATGACGGGTCGTGATCCCGCTATCGGCGCCGGGCGAGATCCATGATCCGGCGTTCGACCAGTGCCGGGTCGCAGGCGGCGGCAAAGGCGGCAACGGTCCGGCGCGATGCCTCCGGCACGCGCTGGTAAACGGCCGACGTGCTGCCGGGACCGCCGCCGGTATGACCGACATAGGTGGCATCGTCCTCACCCACCCCGATCATGAGGCCCAGACCATAGCCTGCCGTCCGCCAGGGCCGACCCGGCACCGGGCCGCCTACGGGGTACGGCCGCAGCATTTCCGACAGGAGTGCTGCGGGCAGCAGGGCACCATCGAGCAACCGGTGCAGCAGGAGTGCTGCACTCGCCGCCGGACCGATCAGCAAGCCGTGATACACCCATCCAGGATGATAATCGGACAGGTTCCCCCAGGCCGTCGCGGTCATGTCGGCCGGCTCGCGGGCAACGACGACGCCGGTGATGCCAAGTGGCGCGAATACCAGCCCGTCGAGAGCCCGGCCGAGTTCCAGGCCCGTTGTGTCCTCGATCAATTCCCGGACAAGCAGGTAGCCGACGTTCGAATAGGCCCAGCCCTCGCCCGGCTCGAAGACCAGCCTGTCGGCGCGGACCCGCCGTAGCATCCGCTCGCGCGACCAGGGTGTCCGGCGATCGGCAACCGCCTCGTGATAGGCCGCGAGGCCGCCGTAATCGGAAAGGCCGGCTCGATGGGCAAGCAGATGACGCAGGGTGAAGGGATGACCCTCTAGCGGCGCGTCGAGGTTGAGCCGGCGGTCGGCAACCAGCACGAGGGCGGCCGCAGCCAGCACGGTCTTGGCATAGCTCCACCACGGAACCGGGGCCGGCTCGGAACCCTGGGCTTCCGCTCCGCCTTCGGCCATTGCCGTGATGACGCACGCATCCGTCATGCCGTCGGACCTCGTAGGGTTAACGCACGCTGTCGCGAGGATGCACGTCCGGCTCGCAACCGTGAGCGTGACGCCGCGTCGGCTTCTGGTTCAAGGAGTATTTCGACCATGCTGGAAAAATTACCCGCCGGGATCGGCCGTGCCCTCAAGGCGATGCGGCCCGGCATGGAGACCCTGGTGACACAAGACGAGGCCTTCGCCGCCGTGCCGGACGTGATCGCGATCACCTCCACGGCTTTTGCGACGGATGGGGAGATCCCGGCTCGATACACCGAGGATGGCGAGAAACTGTCACCACCGCTGGAGTGGGTCGGCGTGCCGCCGGAGGCTCGCGCGCTGGTGCTGCTGATCGAGGATGCCGACAGCCCGACCTTCAGGCCGCTGGTGCATGCCATCCTGGGCGACCTGCCTCCGGTCGACGGCAGCCTGGCCGAGGGCGACCTGCCGACGTCGGGCTCCGGCGAGGTCCGGTTCGGGATGGGGCGCAATTCCTTCCTGCAGCAATGCTGGCTGCCGCCGGATCCGCCGCGCGGGCATGGGCCGCATCGCTACGCCTTCCAGTTGTTCGCCCTGGACGAGGTGCCGGAGTTCGACAAGACCCCTGGCCGATCGGCGCTGGTGTCGGCCATGCATGGGCATGTCATCGCCAAGGGGACCCTGGTCGCGACCTACGACCGCTCCTGAGATTCAAGGCCAGGCCCTTGGGCTCAACTGCCCCTGTACGTGCTGTAGCCGAACGGCGAGAGGATCAGCGGGACATGATGATGGGCGAGCGGATCCGTGATCGTGAAGCGGATCGGTATCGCGTCGTAGAAGCCGGGCCGACCCTGGCGCCACTCGCCGACATGGAAGACGATCTCGTGGAGGCCGGCCTGCAGCGCTTCGCCTTCGAGCATAGGGGTATCGCAGCGTCCATCCTCGTTGGTTGCGAACCAGCCGAGGCATCGCCACAGGCCTGCGTCGTTCCGGCTCAACTCGATACGCAGCCCAGCCGCGGGCCGGCCGGTGGCGGTGTCGAGCACGTGGGTGGTAAGGCGTCCGGCTTGGTTCATGGTCTTCCTGGCATGGCATGCTCAACATCGTCATAGCTGGCATCGTTATAATAACAGTTTCAGCTTCAGCTA
>CAXSEE010000008.1:0-11376 GCA_964235615.1 uncultured Acetobacteraceae bacterium
GGCTTCTCCTCACTCCGTCATCTCCATCGCTGCGCAGTGGATCGCGTCAAGATCGACCGATCTTTCGTGGAGGCGGTAGGCCAGAGCGAGAAGGCCGCCGCCATTGTCAAGGCCGTCATCCAGCTCGGGCATGCCATGGGACTGCAAGTGACCGCCGAAGGCGTCGAGACCGAGTCGCAGCGCCTGTTCCTGGTTGCGGCCGACGTCGACGAGTTGCAGGGCTACGTCTTCGCCAAGCCGGTCGACGAAGCCTTGCTCACCACGAACGATGCCAGATGTCGCTCATGGTTTTTCGAGAGCGACCCCATCTTCGAAATCTCCAAGTCAGGCAATCATGCCCGTACCGGCTCGTCCGCACTCCAGGAATCGCCGTTCTCACGGGAGGCTGCAGTCTTGACCGATGTTCGGCTTCGGCCACCGGCGGCTCCAAGTTAAGCTGCCATCCAGCGCTTGGATCCCATATACCTTCGAGTAGAGCCGGCAGATACAGGTTGGAATCGATCGTCGGGAAGTGGATTCCCGATCCGAAAGCCTCGACTTCAACGGCCTTCAAGTCAGCGGTTGTGGCGTTCTGCAGTCCTTCCACAGTGCTGGGAGCAAAGCCCAGTTCGATACCTGTCGTCAGCTTTACGATGATCCGATTTCGGCTTGCATCGGCATCGCGGGATAGACCGAGCACGACCGCCAACTTAGTCCGGGTGATATGCAGAAGCTCGCTGAGCCGATCCGCGGCAATCAGGCCGCTGTCAGCAGAGGTTTTGCTAGGGAGGCCAAATCAGACATCACCGCCTCACAACTTGCCTCGGTTAGGGGTATTGTATCGGGCATCGAAGAACTGGAGACAAGCCTCAGATCCGCCGTCGCGCGCGGCACGACGAACTCATATTCGTCGCTCGAAGCGCCTTCGCAATGGTCAGATGCAACGATCGTCCTCAGGCACTCGAAGCTAAGCTTTCCGAAGAATGCCGCCGACGCGATGTTCCGAGTGTCAACGAACCCGTGGACCTCGTTGGTAGAGATCGTCGCGAAACCCCACGGCCGGCCGCCTGGAAGACGTGATAGGCGATATCGGCAACCTGTTCCGGATCGTTGTTTACTTGTCACCGACCAGGACATCATTCTCACGATCTCATGTCATGAACTTCACCCGCGATTGTATGGCATTGTGTTGGCAGCCCAAGGACAAGCCTGGTATCCACAACGAATGCTCGATCTCACTCATCCCGTCGCTCTTATCATGATTGACGTTCAGCGAGCCTTTGATGAATGGGAAGCGGCTGGTCAACGCCGTAATAACCCAGACGCATCAGCACGCATCGCCGACCTCCTTCAGGCCTTCAGGTCACACGGCAAGACCGTCTTTCATATCCGTCACGAGAGCATCAATCCAAGCTCGAATTTCTGGCCCATGGGATCCGGTTTTGCGGTCAAGGACGAGGCCCGCGAAATCTCTGGTGAAGTTGTGATTACCAAGCGCGTCAACAGCTCGTTCATCGGCACGAACCTTGAGGATGCTTTGCGATCGGCAGGTATTAGACAGATCGTAATTTGCGGCGCAACAACGAACCACTGCGTCGAGACGACAACGAGGATGGCAGGCAATCTCGGCTTCGATACTTATCTGGTTCGTGATGCCGCGTGGACGTTCGACCGGGTTGGACCTGATGGAGAACTCCATGCGGCGGAGGACATCCATGCAATGACCCTCGCCAACCTGCACGGCGAGTTTGCCAGCATCGTATCGACCAGCGATGTGATCCGTGCGCTGGGACAGGGAGCATAAGCCGCAACGGCATCACGCGAGGGGTTTCAGGACCCGGCGGCGCTCGATCTCGACTCCGACAGCTTCCAGCTCAGGAAACACATCGAGTTTCTCGACCTTCACCCGGATCACGCGGATACGCTGGTCCGCTAGCACGCCGGCGGCAATGCGCTCGGCCAGGGTCTCGACCAGGCGCACATGGCCTTCGCCGATGATCTGTTTCACGAGCTGCACCACCCGCTCGTAGGAGACCGTGCGCGACAGGTCGTCGCGGCCGACAGCAAGACCAGGCTCGTCCTGCACGCCGAACGAGATGTTGACGCGGACCCGCTGCGTCACGCCCTGTTCATGCGCATACACGCCGATGGCGGCATGCAGCACCATGTCGCGCAGGAATACGCGTCGCAGCGGCGGCACATCCGGCCAGGGCGGAAAGCAGGACACTCCGGGCGCTCCTGTTATTCGGGTGAAGCCGGGGCATCGCCGGCCGGCGCCGGGTGCCATTGCAGATGCTGGCCGCCGTCGAGGGCCAGCATCTGCCCGGTCACCGAAGGCAGGCACAGCAGCGCCATCACGGCACGAGCGATCTCTTCGGGGCTGGTGCCGTGGCCGAGCGGCACGCTGGCGCTCTGGGCGGCGAACTGGGCCGCATCCTGGCGCGGGCTGGGCATCGCCGGACCCGGGCCGATCGCGTTGACCCGGATGTGCCTGGGTGCCAGCGCCAGGGCCATCGATCGTGTCAGCGACCAGAGCGCTGATTTGGACACCGTGTAGGAGACGAAGTGCGGCGTGAGCGACCAGACCCGCTCGTCGAGCATGTTGAGCACCATGCCCTCGCAGCGCGGCGGCAGCATGCGGGCGAAATCCTGCATCAGCCGGAACGGCGCGCGCAGGTTCGGCTCGATATGCGCGTCCCAGCTCTCCCGGCTGGCATCGTGCCACTCGTCGCGCTCGAACAGGCTGGCGTTGTTGACCAGGACGCCGAGCGGACCGAGGGCATCCGTGGCGCGGGCGATGATCCCTCCCACTTCCGCTTCGACACCGAGGTCGGCATCGATCACGCAGCCGCGCACGCCGAGGCCACGTATCTCGTCGGCCGTGTTCTGAGCCGCCTCATGCCCGGGTCCGGTGCCGCTGCGGCAATGCACCGCGACCGCCACGCCGGACGCCGCCAGACCGAGTGCTACCGCCCGACCGAGGCGTGCGCCACCACCGGTGACCAGCGCCGCACGCGGCATGGCCGCCGGAATGGAGAACACGGGCGCGCTCATGCCAACCTGGTCATGCGGGTCTGGTCACGAGGGCCGGCGTGCCATCAGGGCGGCGGCAAGCGTGCCGTCGTCCAGCACGTCGAGCGCCCCACCCATCGGCACGCCCTGGCCCACGCGGCTGACCGCCACCCCGAATTTTTCGAGCCGCTCGGAGAGCCAGTGCATGGTGGTGGCGCCCTCGACGGTGGCACCGAGTGCGAGGATCACCTCCCGGACCCGGCTCTGCTCGAGCCGGGCGAGCAGCGGCGCCAGGTTCAGATCCTCGGGTCCGATCCCGCCGAGCGGCGAAAGCGTGCCGCCCAGCACGTGATAGAGCCCGCGATGCACCCGCGCCCGCTCCAGCGCCCAAAGGTCGCCGACGCCTTCCACGACGCAGACCAGTCCCTGGTCGCGTCCGGGATCGGCGCAGATCGTGCAGGGATCGCAGCTGTCGAGATTGCCGCAGAGCGTGCAGGTGCGAACGGCGCGGCCCGCCTGCTGCATGGCGCTGGCCAGCGGCAGCAGCCGTGCCTGCGGCTGCCGCAACAGGGCCAGCGCCGCGCGGCGGGCCGAACGCGGGCCGAGCCCGGGAAGCTTGCCGAGCAGCTCGATCAGCCGCTCGATCTCGGGACCACCCATCTAGGAGGCCATCCAGTGCGGCGCTATCGGCTCAGAACGGCAGTTTCATGCCCGGCGGCAGGTTCAGCCCACCGGTCACGGCCTGCATCTCGGATGCGGTATGGGCTTCGAGATGGCGCCTGGCCTCGGCATGGGCGGCGATGATCAGGTCCTCGAGGATCTCCATCTCGGCGGGATCGGCCAGCTTCGGGTCGACGTGTATGCGCTTCAGATCGCCCTTGCCCGACAGGGTCACGGTGACCATGCCGGCGCCTGCGCTGCCGTCGATCTCGATCGCCTCCAGCTTGGCCTGCATCTCCTCCATCTTGGCCTGCATCTGGGACGCCTGCTTCATCAGGCCGGCAAGGTTCTTCATGGATCATCCTCCGGGAGATCGTTGGGGTCAGTCACGAGGTCGTCGAGCCCGATCGGCTCGCTGACGGGAGACCAGGGCGGTGCGGAGTCCATACCCGCCTGCCCCGGGTCCGGTTCCGCCGCGACCTCCGGATGCAGCCCGTACTCGTCGAGGCGGGTGTCGCGCAAGCTGCCCAGCGTGGACCCCGGGAAGGCGAGCAGGATCGCCTGCACCAGGGGATGCATCTGCGCATTCGAGCGGTTCCGCGCCTCGACCTCGTCGGACTGTTCCGACAAGGTCGCCTCGCCGGGGACGCTGGAGACCGCGATGGTCCAGCGTGTGGCGGTCGCCTCGGACAGGATCGCCGCCAGCCGCTGGGTCAGGTCGCGCGGCGCCTGGGGTTGCAGCCGCAGCTCGATCACCGGGGCGGCGAACCGCACCAGATGCACCGAATGACGCAGATGGCCGTGCAGGGTCGGCTCGCGCTGGCTGGCGACGAAGGCCACCACCTCGCGCCAGCTGCGCAGCGACAAGGCTGCAGTGACCTGCGGCTGGGACATAACGGTCTGGTGCGCGACGGTTTGGGCCAGCATCGTCGCACCGCCGCCGGTCGCGCGAAGGCTGCCGCCGCCGTTCGGGCCGCTCGGCGCCGTCGCCGGGGCTTCGGTGAGGCGGCGCACGAGCTCCCCCGGGGTCGGCATATCGCGCACGTGGCAGAGACGGATCAGCAGCATCTGGGCCGCATCGCGGCGGTCCGGCGCCGTCTCCACCTCGGCCAGCCCGCGCAGCAGCATCTGCCAGACCCGGCCCAGCATCGGCACGCTCAGCCGGTCGGCCAGGGCGCCGCCACGGACCCGTTCGGCCTCGGGCAGCTCGTTGCTTTGGCGTAGGACGGGAAGGGTTTTCAGACGGGAGACGGTGTGGACCAGCTCCAGCATGTCGGCCAGCATCAGGCCGAGGTCGGCGCCGCGCTGGTAGGCATTGTCGGTGATCTCGAGCGCGGCGTCGGCGCGGCCCTGCATCACCGCCTCCAGCAGGTCGAACACCAGGCCGCGGTCGGCAAGGCCCAGCATGTCGGCCACCATCGCCGCATCGACGGCGCCGCCCTCCCCGAGCGAGATCGCCTGATCGAGCAGCGAGAGCCCGTCCCGCACCGAGCCGTCGGCGGAGCGGGCGATGATGGCCAGCGCGTCGGCGGTGATGGCAGCACCTTCCTGCTCGGCGATGCGGCTGAAATGCGCCGCCAGCTCGGACTGCGACACCCGCCGCAGGTCGAAGCGCTGGCAGCGCGACAGCACCGTCACCGGCACCTTGCGCAGCTCGGTGGTGGCGAAGATGAAGGTCACCTGCGCCGGCGGCTCCTCCAGCGTCTTGAGCAACGCGTTGAAGGCGTTGCGGCTGAGCATGTGGACCTCGTCGATGATGAACACCTTCATCCGCGCCTGCATCGGGCGGAAGCGGGTGGCCTCGATGATCTCGCGCACGTCGTCGACGCCGGTGCGCGAGGCCGCATCCATCTCCAGCACGTCGGGATGGCGGTCGGCCAGGATCGCGGTGCAGTTCGCGCATACGCCGCAAGGGTCGGCGGTCGCCCCGCCCTGCCCGTCAGGCCCGATGCAGTTCAGCGCGCGGGCGATGATGCGCGCCGTGGTGGTCTTGCCGGTGCCGCGCACGCCGGTGAGCATGAAGCCGTGCGCCACCCGGCCGGTCTGGAACGCGCGGCGCAGGATGCGCACCATCGCGTCCTGGCCGATCAGCTCCTCGAAGCGCCGCGGACGGTAGGCGCGGGCGAGTACCCGGTAGGGCGCGGCCGCCGGCGCAGGGGCAACGGGAGCATCACTGAACAGGCCAAGCCCCTCGGGTTCCGGCTCCGGCAGGCTGGTCTCGTTTGACGGATCGTGATCTGGAACTGACAGGGATGGAGGTCTCTCGACAGATCGGGAAGGAGACATCCGAGCCGGTCGGATGATGGGGTGGGAGGCCGAACAACAACCCGAGCGGAAACTCGCTGCGGCTGCTTCCTTCCGGACCTGACCGGGTTGGCAAGGCGCTCGTCCGCCGCCGACCTCCCGAAGGCATCTTAACATGCGAACCGGGTTGGGTCACAAGAGCCGACCCGAAGGAAAAGCGAGCGCCGCGATGCAACAGAATTTCTATGCCGGCAACCCGCTCGACCGCATCGCCGCCCGGCGCGACGACGAAACCTACCTGGCATCCCTGCTGGCCGACCCGTCCAGCCGGTTCGTGCCGGTCTGGCGCAACCGGCATCTGATGCAGGACGACACGGCGGATGGGCTGCGCATCGGCATGCCCAGCCGCCGCCAGCTCGGACACGATGTGGCGAGGCTCTCGGCCTATCCCTGGGTGCTGCTCGGCACGCTCGACGGCGGCGGCGTCTTCACCGTCGACCTCAGCACGCTGGAGGCGCCGCAGGAGCTGATCGACCCCGCCTTCGGCCGCTTCGAGGAGTTGCGCCCGCTCGCACCACTGCTGCCGGCCACCGACGCCGCGATCCTGGCGCAGGCGCGCGGGCTGCTGCACTGGCGAGGCAACCATCGCTTCTGCGGCCATTGCGGCACCGCCAACCTGCCGGAGCAGGGCGGCTACCGGCTCGGCTGCCCGAGCTGCGGCCTGCAGAATTTCCCGCGCACCGACCCGGTGGTGATCATGCTGGTGCATCACCAGGGACGTGCCCTGCTGGCGCGCGGCACCCGCTTTCCGGGGAAACGGCTGTTCTCGGCACTGGCCGGATTCGTCGAGCCCGGCGAGACCGCCGAGGAGGCGGTGGCGCGGGAGGTGATGGAGGAGACCGGCGTCTCGCTGGGCCGCATCACCTACCAGTCGAGCCAGCCCTGGCCCTATCCCGGATCGCTGATGCTGGGCTTCCATGCCGAGGCGACCAGTGTCGTCCTCACGCTCGACCCGGAGGAGATCGCCGAAGCCCATTGGCTGACCGCCCACGAGATACGCAATGCCGCCGAACGAGACATCGAGCTGCCCGGACCCACGGCGATCGCGCACAGCCTGGTCGCCTCCTGGCTGGCCTCGAACCCATGATCGAGCGCTATCACGGCCCTGTCGTGCTGCGGGTCACGGCGCTTCGCGACGACGTGCTGCGCGTGCGTATCGGCCGTGACGGCAGCCTGCCCGAAGACGCCTCATGGGCGGTGCTGCCGGAGGCGCGCGCCGCACTTGCCGATGTGCAGGCCGAACCGGACGGCTTCGCCACCGCATCGGCGCGCGTCGCCATCGATCCGAACACCCTGGCGTTGACGATCAGCGACGCGGCCGGACGCGTCATCCTCGCTGACGCCGGGAATGAACCGTTCACGACGGATGGCGAAGGCTTCCGGCTGACCAAGACCCTGCCCGCCGAGACGCATATCTTCGGGCTGGGCGAGAAAGCCGGCGCGCTTGACCGCCGCGGACGCAGCTTCACGATGTGGAACACCGACGCGTATCGCTACCAGGAGAGCACCGACCCGCTCTACAAGAGCATCCCGTTCTTCATCGGCTTCGAGCATGGCCAAGCGTATGGGCTGTTGCTCGACAACAGCTTCCGCACCAGCTTCGAGTTCGGCGTGCTGCATCCCGAACGGCTCTCGTTCGGCGCCGACGGCGGCCCGATCGACTACTACGTCATGACCGGCCCGACCCCCAAGGCGGTGCAGCGGGCCTATGCCTGGCTGACCGGACCGCCGCCGCTGCCGCCGCTGTGGTCGTTCGGTTTCCAGCAGTCGCGCTACAGCTACATGTCCGCCGTCGAGGCACGCGCCCTTGCCGAACGGCTGCGCCGGGACCGCATCCCGACCGACGTGCTGTGGTTCGATATCGACGTGCTCGACCGCAACCGCCCGTTCACCACCAATCCCGAGACATATCCGGATTTCCCTGCCCTCGCCCACGAGTTGGAGGCGCAGGGCTTCCACACCGTCGTCATCGCCGACCTGCACGTCCCGATGCTGCCGGACGAAGGATACGAGCCTTACGACAGCGGAAGCGCCGCCGATCACTTCGTGCATGACACGGACGGCGAGGTCTATGCCGGACGCGTCTGGCCAGGACCCTGCGCCTTCCCCGACTTCACCCGGCGCGCGACGCGGGAGTGGTGGGGCACGCTTCTGCGCACCACGCTGCTGACCAACCACGTGGACGGCATCTGGAACGACATGAATGAGCCCTCGGTGTTCGGCGTGCCGACGCGGACCATGCCGCTCGACGCCGTGCACCGGATCGACGAGCCGGGATTCATGGCGCGCACCGCTACCCACGCCGAGATCCACAACGTGTTCGGCATGCAGAATGCGCGCGCGACCTATGACGGGATGCTGGCGGTGCGCCCGGATCGCCGGCCGTTCGTGATGACGCGGGCAAGCTATGCCGGCGGCCATCGGCACAGCGTCACCTGGACCGGCGACAATACCGCGAGCTGGAACCATCTGCGCATGAGCACGCCGATGCTGCTCAGCCTGGGACTGGGAGGATTTGCTTTCGCCGGCTGCGATCTCGGCGGTTTCTCCAGCTCGCCGCCGCCGGAGCTGCTGACGCGCTGGCTGCAGCTCGGCATGTTCAACCCGATCGCCCGCGACCATAGCGACAAGGGCACCCGCCCGCAGGAGCCGTTCGTCGATGGCGAGGAACATCTGGCGATACGGCGCCGCTTCATCGAGGAGCGCTACCGGCTGATGCCGTACATCTACACGCTGGCCGAGGAAGCCTCGCGCACCGGCCTGCCGATGATGCGGCCTCTGTTCATGGAGTTTCCCGACGCCGCCGGCGGCTATCCGCTCGATCTGGAAGACGGCAGCCAGTTCATGTGGGGCTCGGCGATGCTGGTGGCACCGGCGCCATTTCCGGAGACGCTCGACGGCTATGGGATCATCCTGCCGCCTGGAGACTGGTACGAGTACTGGACAGGCAACAGGATCGACGATCCGCCACCCGCGAAGCTCACCGGCGGCAGCGGCGCCGTCATGGACTTCGGCAGCGATCCGGCGCAGCTGCCGCATCTGGCGCATCAGTCGCCGAAGCTGGACCGGCTTCCGGTATTCGTGCGCGCCGGCAGCATCATCCCGCGCCAGCCACTCGTGCAGAGCACTGCGGAGACGCCGCAGGGTCCGTTGGAGCTTGCGATCTATCCGGGTCCCGATTGCAGGGGATCGGCGTATTTCGATGACGGGGTCAGCTTCGCCTATCGCGACGGCGGCTTCCTGCGCCTGCAGGTCCGGTGCGACATTGCGCCGGACGGCGCCATCTCGATCGGGATCGATCGGGAAGGAGATTACAAGCCGTGGTGGGACAGGATCGAGTTCACCGTCCACGGCATCGAACCGGGTCCGGTGCCATCCATCACTGTCGATGGCGTTCCGGCCGAGGACGTCCATGACGAGCGCGACAGCCGCAGGATGCGCTTCTCTAAATTAAACACGCAGACGTAATATAATGCTATAACACAGCGCGGCCCGAAGATTGGGCTGAACAGGAGACCTGGACGGTGACAGCGCGACCCATGCCACGCGGAGCGGAAGCGAGACGCAGATCGCCGATGTCGCAAGTTTTGAGACTATGCCGGCACATGATGGTCGGCGGCGCCATCGGGATGTTGCCCGTCCCGGCGATATCGGCCGAGCTGCCGTCGCTCGTCTCACCGGCGAACTCGGAACACCATGCCGGAAAGATGGTCTTCGCCGCTTTGGTGACACCGTATTTCATCGAAGCCGAGCGATTCTACACCAACCTGTTTGGCTGGAGCTTCCACAATCTCTATATCGGTTCGACATTGACCGGGGAGGCTTCGTACAATGGCCATGTCGTTGCGGCCGTCGTGCAAAAGCCGATCCCCCAGGGACGGAATCCCGCCTGGCGATCCTTCCTCTCGACGGATGACGTCGACAAGGCCGCGGCACTTGCAGTCCAGCACGGCGCCTCCATCCTGGTGGCACCTCATGACATCCCGCCGATCGGACGGGACGCGTTGTTGACCGACCCGCAGGGCGCGGTGTTCGGCATGCTCGCGTCCAGTAGCGGCGATCCTCCCGACACCCTGCCGGAGCCGGGCGAATGGATCTGGAGCTCGCTCATCACGACGGATCCTGACATCGACGCCGCGTTCTATGAGGCGGTGCTCGGCTATTCCGTGTTCAAGCTGCCGGAGCCGCAGGAAGCGAAGCACCTGATCCTCGCGGCGGGCGGTTATGCTCGCGCCAGCGCCAACCCCATGCTGGCCGATCACCCCACGGCGCATCCACGCTGGATCAGCTACGTTCGCGTCACGGACATGGCTGCGATGTCGGCGAAAGCCCAGGCACTTGGCGGCCATGTCGTGCTGGCGCCCCGTACGGACAGCCATGGCGGCATGATCGCGTTGATGTCGGATCCGGCCGGAGCTTTGTTCGGTCTGCTCGAATGGTCGGATGACGCCGCCGGAGATGCAAAATGACCGGCTCGGTGACGCGCCTATTGCCGATCACGCTGGCCCTCGGTCTCCTGGCCGCGACGCTCAGCGGCTGTGCCGGTGGTGGCTATGGCGATGACGGCTTCGGAGGCTACTACGGCGCTGATTATGGTGGCGGTGGCTACGGTGACTACGGAGGGTGGGGCGGTGGCTATGGGGTTGGACCCTATCGCGACGGCGGCCGCGGCCGTGGATTCGGACCCGGCGGCGGCAGGGGCATCCCCGGACTTCCTGGAAGAGCCGGCGGCGGCGGTTTTCGTGGCGGTGATGGTGGTGGTTTCCATGGCGGCGGCGGCGGTGGTTTTCATGGCGGCGGCGGCGGTGGCGGTTTTGGTGGTGGACACGGTGGTGGCGGCGGTGGTGGCCATGGAAGGTAGCGCTGTTTATTGAAGAGGCTCACCATCGGCACGCCTGCGGTAACACCGGATCTCGATATCATACTTAGCAGGCGAGATGTTTATGACGCCTTTTGAGGAGCGCGAACGAAACAAGGCGGTCATCACTCTGCTTCCTAAGCTGCTGGAGACGCCAGAGGAGGCTGTTGTAGAAGCCCTTTTTACGGACGACTTTTGCCTCCATGACGTGAAGTTTCCGGACTGGCCACGCGGTTACGTCGGCGCGTTACGCATGTTCGTCCACATGAAGTCGATGATGCCGGATCTCCGGGCAACGATCGAGGACATGTTCGGCGAGGGCGACAAGATATGCGTACGGTGGCGCTTCAAGGGTGCGGTGACGGGCATGATCGGCGAGCGCTTCGAGGCGTTAATGGTAAGCATCTATAGGTTCGAGAAGGGCCGCATTGCAGAGGATTGGGGCGCCGACATACCGCTTCCAGAGGGGCATGCTTGGAGGACGGACTGATCCGCGAGCGGCCCAAACCTAGTTCCGGTCCCGGAACGCTGAGCGCATATACACCCCCAATATACGCAGCTCG
>CAXSEE010000008.1:11476-42689 GCA_964235615.1 uncultured Acetobacteraceae bacterium
CTAGTTCCGGTCCCGGAACGCTGAGCGCATATACACCCCCAATATACGCAGCTCGTCGGAAAAGAACCCCAGCTCGTCAAGCGCGTGTCGAAGCCCGACATCGTCGGGATGGCCGTCCACGTCGGCCATGAACTGGGTCGCGGTGAAGTTGCCGTCGATCATGTAGCTTTCCAGCTTGGTCATGTTGACGCCGTTGGTGGCAAAGCCGCCCATCGCCTTGTAGAGCGCCGCCGGCACGTTGCGGACCCGGAACAGGATCGTCGTCATCGTGCCCGGCGTTCCGGGTGCGAATATCCGGGGCTCGCGCGCGGCGATGTAGAAGCGCGTGGTGTTGTGCGCGGCATCCTCGACATTGCGGCGCAGGATCTGCAACCCATACAGCTCGGCCGCCAGCGACGACGCCACCGCCGCCTCCTCGCGCCGGCCCCATTGCGCCACCAGCGCCGCCGACCCGGCGGTGTCGGACTGGTTCACCGGCACCACGCCCAATTCGCGTATCAGGCGCCGGACCTGGCTCATCGCCACCGGATGGGTGTGCAGGCGCCTGATGTCGGCAATCACGGCACCCGGCACGCCGAGCAGGCAATGCTCCACGCGCTGGAAATGCTCGCCGACGATATGCAGCCCGGCCTCCGGCAGCAGCGAGTGGATGTCCGGTACCCGCCCGGCCAGGCTGTTCTCGCAGGCCAGCATGCCGAGCTCGGCGCCGCCGTCATGCACGGTCTCGATCGCGGTGGCAAAGGTGTCGCAGGGCACCGTTTCCCAGCCCGGGAAGGCGTTGCGGCAGGCCAGGTCGGAATTGGCGCCCAATTCGCCCTGGAAGGCGATCCTGCTGGTCATGATGGTCTCCCCAGAAAATACTTCCGAACCCGTTCGAGATCGGCCGGCGTGTCGACGCCGAACGGCGCGTGAGCCACCGGCGCGCAGCCGATGTGCATGCCGGCTTCCAGCGCACGCAATTGTTCGAGCTTCTCGCGTTGCTCCAGCGGGCTCTCGTCGAGTGATACGAACCGGGCCAGCGCGGGCCTGCGGTAGGCATACACGCCGATATGATGCCACAGCGGCCCCTCCCCCCAGGGCAGCACGGCACGGGAGAAATAGAGCGCGCGCGTCGTCACGGCACCCGGGGCGAAGGCGCAGGCCACCTTGACCACCGAGGCGGCGGCGGCCTCCTCCGGGCTGGTGATCGGCGTCACCAGGGTCGCGATGTCGAACCCGGGATCGTCCAGCGGCGCCAGCACCTGCTTGAGGTCGGCAGGCGGCAGTCCCGGCAGGTCGCCCTGGAGATTGACGATCACGTCATGCGCACCGTCGGGATCGAGCAGTTGGGCCGCCGCGTGGACACGGTCCGAACCGGAAGGCAGCCTCGGCGCGGTCATCACCACCTCGCCACCGGCAGCGCGAACCACCGCGGCGACCTCCGGATCGCAGGCCGCGACGGCGACCGGACCGATCGCGGCACGCCTGGCCAGATCCAGCACGTGCAGGATCATCGGCCGCCCGGCGATATCGGCAAGCGGCTTGCCCGGCAGGCGCGTGGACGCCATCCGGCAGGGGATCAGCACCAGGGGGTTCATCGAAAAGCTTACCGCTCGGGGACTGGATTGTAGCACCTAGCGGCTTCACGTAGGTTCGACCGCACTTTAGGAACGTGTCGTCCACTACGCAACGGCTGCCCGGACGGGAGCCGCATGCGCGTGTTCGGGGCGGAAGCAATAGAGGATCGACGGAGCGGCATGGACAGCACCGAGGTTAACAAGGTCATGGCGGCGTTCCTGACCGCCGGCATCGTCTTCGGGCTGGGCGGCGTGCTCGGCGGCAAGCTGATCCACTCCGAGCATCCCGAGAAACCGGCCTTCGCCATCACGAGCGCCCTGCCCGAAGGAATGTCGGCCGGACCGAGGGCGATCCCGATCGCGCTGTTGCTGGTCCATGCCGATCCGGCCGCCGGCGGCACCGACGCGGCCCGGCAGTGCGCCTCGTGCCACAGCTTCAACAAGGGCGGTGCGGCCATGGTCGGCCCGAACCTCTACAGCATGATCGACGCGCCGATCGCCGAGGGCCAGGGCTACGACTTCTCGGCGGGGCTAAAGGCGAAGAAGGGCAAGTGGACCTTCGACGACATGAACGCCTGGCTGAAGGACCCCAAGGGCTACGCGCCCGGCACCAAGATGGCCTTCGCCGGCATCAACAGCGACAAGCAGCGCGCCGACGTCATCGACTATCTGCGCATGCAGGCCGACAGCCCGACGCCGTTGCCGCCGGTTCCGAAGGAAGCTCCCGCCGACGCCGCCGCGACCACCGCCAGCGCCGCGCCGGCTGGCCCATCCTTCGTGCAACTGGTGGCAACATCCGACGTGAAGCTCGGCGAGCAGGCCTCGCAGCGCTATTGCGGCGCCTGCCACAGCTTCGACCAGGGCGGCGCCTCGCTGGTCGGGCCGAACCTCTACGGCATCGTCAACAAGGCCATCGCCGAGGGCAAGGGCGGCTACAGCTTCTCCGCCGCCCTCAGCGCCAAGCATGCGGCCTGGACCTATGACAACCTCAACGCTTGGCTGACCGACCCGAAGGGCTGGGCGCCCGGCACCAAGATGTCGTTCGCCGGCATTCCCAGCGAGAAGCAGCGCGCCGCCGTGGTGGCCTATCTGCGCAGCCTGGCACCCAACCCGGCACCGCTTCCCGGCAGCGGACCGGGCGGCGCCGATCAGGCCGGCCAGAAAGCGGCGGCCAAGTAGGACCCCCGATGCAGGACCAGGAGCGCTGGCTGGAAGCGGCGATAGCGGCGGCGGATGTCGCCGGCTGCGTCATCCGGCCATTCTTCCGGACGCCGCTGGCCGCCTCCGACAAGGATGACGCGAGCCCGGTCACCATCGCCGACCGCACCTCCGAGCAGGCGATGCGCGCGGTGCTGTCCGAGCGGCTGCCGGCCCACGGCATCCTCGGCGAGGAGTTCGGCCTGGAACGGCCCGACGCCAGGTGGCGCTGGGTGCTCGACCCGGTAGACGGCACGCGCGCCTTCATCACCGGCCGGCCGAGCTTCGGCATACTCGTCGCCCTGCTCGATGACGGAGTGCCCATACTGGGGTTGATCGACCAGCCGATCACCGGAGAACGCTGGATCGGCATTGCCGGTGCTGAGGCGCGCTTCGTCTCGCGCAGCCTGCCCGGTGTCCCGCGGACGCGCCTCTGCCCCAGCCTGGCCGAGGCGGAACTATCCTGCACCTCGCCGGAGATGCTGGAGGCGGACTTCGCGCCGCGCTGGCATGGGTTGCGCGCGCGGGTGAAACGGGCATCCTGGGGTGGGGATTGCTACGCCTACGGGCTGCTGGCGCTCGGCCAGATCGACGTCATCGCGGAATGCGGCATGAAGCCCTGGGACTGGGCGGCCCTGGTCCCGGTAATCGAGGGGGCCGGCGGCCGGGTGACCGACTGGCAGGGAGATAGGCTGCGCCAGGATGGCGACGGCACCGTGCTCGCGGTCGGCGATCCGTCGCTGCTGCCGGCTGCCGTCCAGGCGCTGACAGGCTCGGCTGCTCCCGATCGCGCCTGACGGGATGGCAGCCATGCCGGCCGGCGCGCTGGCAGGCCGAACCATACTCGGCTAACTCGTTGGCTTTTGCGTCCAACCACGGAACAGATCGATGCCGAGCGAATTCTCCCTGCCCAAGGACCGGATCAAGATCCTGCTGCTAGAGGGCGTGCATGAGAGCGCGGTCGAACTGCTGGCCTCG
The DNA here is from genome assembly GCA_964235615.1 of uncultured Acetobacteraceae bacterium. GTDB lineage: Bacteria > Pseudomonadota > Alphaproteobacteria > Acetobacterales > Acetobacteraceae > Lichenicoccus. The sequence continues at coordinate 15,208 of CAXSEE010000008.1, forward strand.
TCCGGCTATTCGAACATCACCCGGCTGACGGGTGCCGTCGAAGGCGAGGCGTTGCGCGAGGCGGTCGAGGGCGTCCACGTTCTCGGCATACGCAGCCGGACCCAGCTCACGACCGAGGTGTTCGAGGCCGCGCGCCGGCTGATGGCGGTCGGCTGCTTCTGCATCGGCACCAACCAGGTGGCCCTCGGCGCCGCACGCGCCCGCGGCATTCCGGTGTTCAACGCGCCCTACAGCAACACCCGCTCCGTGGCCGAGCTGGCGATCGGCGAGATCATCATGCTGATGCGCCGCATCTTTCCCAAATCCGTCGCCGCCCACGCCGGCCTCTGGGACAAGTCGGCCGCCAACAGCTGGGAAGTGCGCGGCAAGACGCTGGGCATCGTCGGCTACGGCAGCATCGGCAGCCAGCTCTCGGTGCTCGCCGAAGGGCTCGGCATGCGCGTGATCTATTACGACATCATCGACAAGCTCGGCCACGGCAATGCCGCTCCGGTGGCCAGCCTGGACGCGCTGCTGGCCCAGAGCGACGTGGTCAGCCTGCATGTGCCGCAAACGCCCGAGACCCACGACCTGATCGGCGAGGCGCAGATCCGGCGCATGAAGCCCGGCAGCTTCCTGCTCAACAACGCCCGCGGGCATGTCATCGACCTCGACGCACTCGCCGGCGCGCTGCGTGACGGCCATCTGCTGGGTGCGGCGATCGACGTCTATCCGGTCGAGCCGGGCAGCAACAAGGACCCCTTCACCACCCCGCTGCTGGGCCTGGACAACGTCATCCTGACCCCGCACATCGGCGGTTCCACGGCGGAGGCGCAGGACCGTATCGGCGTCGAGGTGGCGCGCAAGCTGATCGCCTACAGCGACGTCGGCGCGACGCTCGGAGCCGTCAACTTTCCCGAGGTGCAGCTCCCGGCGCGCCCGCGCGGCACCCGCTTCATGCACGTGCATCACAACGTTCCCGGCATCCTCGGCAAGATCAACGACATCTTCTCGAGTGCGGCCATCAACATCGCCGCGCAGTATCTGGAGACCGACTCCGAGATCGGCTACGTCGTCGTCGAGGCGGATACCCACCGCGACGATGCGAACCAGTTGCTGGAGGCGCTGAAGGCGCTCGACGGCACGATCCGGGCGCGGCTGCTGTATCAGCGCCGGTAATGCCAGGGGCTTTCGCACCGGCCTCAACTATTCCTTAAGAAATAACAACGACAATACGGGACAGCCGGAGCTCCCGCCCATGTCGATCGCCCGCGTCCGCAGCTTTGCCTTCCTGGGGATCGACGTCGTTCCGGTCGAGGTCCAGGTGCAGATCTCCAGCGGGCTGCCGGCCTTCCTGATCGTCGGGCTTGCCGACAAGGCGGTGGCGGAGGCGCGCGAGCGCGTGCGCGCGGCGCTCACGGCGATGAGCCTAGCGTTGCCGCCGAAGCGCATCCTGATCAACCTCGCCCCGGCCGACCTGCAGAAGGAGGGCAGCCATTTCGACCTGGCGATCGCGCTGGGCGTGCTGGCGGCGATGGAGGTGCTGCCGCGTGACGAGGTGGCCGGGTATGCCGCGATCGGCGAGCTTTCCCTCGACGGCAAGATCAACCCGGTCAACGGCGTGCTTCCGGCGGCGCTCGGTGCGAGTGCGATGTCGCTGGGCCTGATCTGTGCTGCCGAGCAGGGTGGCGAAGCCGCGTGGGGCGGCGAGATCGAAGTGCTCGCGGCGCCGGACCTGCTCTCGCTGGTCAATCATTTCCGTGGCACCCAGGTGCTGACGCCGCCGGAACTGCCGGGCCTGGCGGAAGCCGGCCGCGGTCCCGACCTCGCCGACGTGAAAGGCATGGAGACCGCCAAGCGGGCGCTGGAGATCAGTGCGGCCGGCGGCCATAGCCTGATGCTGGTCGGGCCGCCCGGCGCCGGAAAATCCATGCTGGCCGCGAGGCTGCCCGGGCTGCTGCCGGATCTTTCGGCGTCGGAGGCGCTGGAGGTCAGTGCCATACACAGCGTCGCCGGGCTGCTGCAGGGCGGCAAGCTGGTACGCCGGCCGCCGTTCCGCGAGCCGCATCACTCGGCCAGCCAGGCGGCGATCATCGGCGGTGGTCCGCGCGCCAAGCCGGGCGAGGTCAGCCTCGCACATCGTGGCGTGCTGTTCCTCGACGAGATGCCCGAGCTGCCCCGGCAATCGATAGAAGCCCTCCGATCGCCGATCGAGACCGGCCGCGCCATCATCGCGCGCGCGGCGGCGCACGTGACCTATCCCGCACGCTTCCAGTTGATCGCGGCGATGAACCCGTGCCGGTGCGGTCACCTGGGCGACGCTTCGAGGGAATGCGGCCGGGCGCCCAAGTGCGGGGAGGATTATCTCAGCAAGATCAGCGGCCCCATGCTCGACCGGATCGACCTTTGCGTGCAGGTTCAGCCGGTGCTGGCCAGCGAGATCGCCCGCACGCCGAAAGGCGAGTGCAGCAGCGTGGTCTCGGCCCGGATCGCCGCCAGCCGCGAGCGCCAGCAGGCGCGGCAGAACGGCCTGCGGAATGCCGAGGCGGAGCTGGACCAGCTGGAGATGTCGAGCGCTGCCAGCGATCTTGCGGAAAAAGCCTCCGATCGGCTGCGGCTGTCCGCGCGCGGCTTCACCCGTATGCTGCGGGTCTCACGCACCATTGCCGATCTGGCCGACTGCGAGCAGGTAGGGCGGCCCCATGTGGCGGAGGCATTGAGCTACCGCCATCGGATCCCCGGTCGATCCTGAAATTGGCCTGAAATTGGCCTGAAACTGGCCCGAAACTGGCGAACCTGAGTCGAAGTTATGGAACTAAACGGGAACGGCGACGTTGACCGGAGCATGAGCAAAGACAAAGAGCAAGATCCGGTGGACGAGCAGGCGTTGCCGTCGAACACCGTCAAGAACCCGGACGATTGGGCTACCGGCGAGGAAACCATGACCGGTGCGCAGGCATCCTATCTCAAGACGCTCTGCACGGAAGCGGGCGAGGAGTTCGATCCGTCGATAAACAAGGCCGAGGCCTCGAAACGTATCGACGCGCTGCAACAGGCTACCGGCCGCGGCAAGTCGCACTGATCGCAACCTTTATATCAACCTTCTGACCGTCTTCCTGTTGCCGCCTTTTCATCGCCACCGCCTTTTCATCGCCATCGAATCAGCCCAATCCGGTCTTAGCTGGTTAAATGAGAGATTGGGTTTGAGCGAGGAAGCCGATGAACAGGCGATCTAGAATTTTCCGGCTGACCACGTTGCTGGCGACGACCAGCATGGTGGCAGCCGGGTTTCTTGCTGGAGCACCATCAGTCCAGGCGCAGGATGCGGGTATTCAATCGGCGGGTGATCCACCAGGACGGGTTGGACGGCTCGCCCGCCTCGACGGCACCGTCTCGACGCATGGGGCCGGCTCGACGCAGTGGACGCCCGCGGTGCTGAACTTCCCCTTCGTCTCCGGCGACGCCCTCTGGACCCAACCGCAGGCACAGGCCGACATCGAGGTCGGAGACGATCTGGCGACACTCGCAGACAGCACCGAACTCGATCTCGCCAGCCTGGATGATCATAATCTTGTCGCGTCCGAACCTCAGGGCGCCGTGTTCCTCGACCTGCGCGACGTGCAGCCGGGCGACACCTACACGATCAACACGCCGCGCGGCGCCGTTCAGATTGCAGGCAACGGCGAATACGAGATCCTCGCGGGCGACACCAACACGCCGACGCGGGTAGCCGTGGTGCGGGGTGCCGCACAACTCACCAGCGGCTCGTTGGCGTTGCGGGCCGGCCCGGGACAGATGGCTGTCGCGAGCGGCGATCAGGACATACAGGGCGATGTCGAGCCGCTGAGTTCCTACGACCCCTTCCTGACCGCCATGCTGGCTCGCAACAGCGCGCCGGTCGACGCTCCGCAAGCCGTCCAGGGCATGACCGGCGTCCAGGGCCTCGCACAATACGGTGCCTGGCAGCAGAGCCCCGGCTATGGTCAGGTCTGGTATCCGCAGGTTGCTCCGGACTGGGTACCCTATCGTGACGGAAGTTGGTCGTATGTGGCACCCTGGGGCTGGACCTGGGTGGATAACGAGCCGTGGGGCTTCGCACCGTTTCATTATGGACGCTGGGCCCAGGTCGACCAGCGCTGGTGCTGGGTGCCGACGCAGGAGGGCGCACCCTACGATCCCGAGCCGACCTATGCGCCGGCGTTGGTCGATTTCCTGGTGGCCGGAGCGGTAGCGGGCGCCGTCGCCGGAGTGCTGGCGGCATCGCTTTCCTCGGGACGCGGCGATGTCGGCTGGGTGCCGCTCGGACCTCGTGAAGCCTATGATCCGCCCTATGGAGGCAGCAGCCGCTATCACGACCGGCTGAACTGGGGACGCGGCTGGCACCAGGCGAATTGGAACGTCCGGGACCACAACACGATCAACAACATCCGCAACACGACCATCATCAACAACCACAACACGACCAACGTCTTCATCAACCAGCGGGCGCTCACCGTGGCGCCGGCAGCCGCGATGGTCCGGTCGCAGCAGATCCGTCCGGTCTCCCATGGTTTTGACAGCGCGGGTGGCCGCGGTTTCCAGACCGCTTCCGTGCAGTCGTTGCGTGGGCCGCTGCCGATCCGGCCTGTGGCCGAGACACGCGGTCTGACGCCGCAGGCGGCGCGGCGGTTCGGCATTGCGGATGGCCTGACGCATCCCGTGGCACCAGGTCCCGCCATCACGCCCGCAGTTCTGCGTTCCGCATCGGCGCCGGGCGGGCGCATCCCCTTCCGGAGCGGCACGGCTCCGACCGGAACTTCCTTTCCGGGAAATGGACCCGCGGGACATGCGCCTGGTCCGGCGCTCCAGCATGCCATCGTGAGGCCCGGGGCTCCGGTCTCGCCCCAGGCCGGTCGTCCGGCGATACCATTCCGGCCGCAGCAACCGAATGTTCCGCTGCAACCGGCGCGCCCCGTATTTCATCAGCCCGAAGCCGGCCATGCACCCATTCAACCGGGAGCGGAGACGGCACGGCGGCCGGATCTACCGGCACCGCCTCGTGTGTTCAGGGCACAGCCTGTCCAGCGAATGGAACTACCCAGACCAGGTATGGGAGCGCCGCAGCCGCAGGCGTTCCATGCCGAACCGCCACGCATGGCTACACCAGGCATGGGACCACCCCGCGGCATGATGCAGCAGCCGCATCTGCAAGCCGCCCGCCCGGTGGCGCCACGGGCCCTTGGGGGACCCGCTCATCCGTGATGCAAAGCCTACTCGGAGGCGGCGCGCAACACGGCCAGGCCGCCTTCGAGATCGGCAATCAGTTCGTCGACATCTTCCAGCCCGATGTGGAAGCGGCAGGCCGGCCCCTCGAACCGGCTCGACTCCAGGCTGCGCGTGATGGTGGGGTTGCTCGGCAGCGCCAGGCTCTCGTAGCCGCCCCAGGACTCGCCGATGCCGAACACGCCGAGCGCGTCGACCATGGCATCGACCGCACGGGTCTTGAACTCGGGACGGAACACCACGCCGAACAGGCTGCTGGCACCGGCAAAGTCGCGCAGCCAGATCTCGTGCCCCGGCGATCCGGCAACCGCCGGGTGCAGCACGCGCGCCACCTCGTCACGGCCAGCGAACCACTGCGCCACCGCCAGCGCCGACCGTGACTGCCGTTCCAGCCGCACGCCCAGCGTGCGCAACCCGCGCAGGATCAGCCAGCAATCGTCGGGACTGGCATACTGGCCGAGCTGGATCGCGGCATCGCGCAGCACATGCCAGTCCTGCTCGTCCGCCACGGTGACCGATCCGGCCACCACGTCCGCGTGACCGCCCGCATACTTGGTCAGCGCCTGGATCGAGACATCCGCACCATGCACGAACGGCTGGAACACGTGGATGCCCCAGGTATTGTCGAGCAGCAGCTTGGCGCCGTGCGCGTGGGCCACGCGGGCCAGCATCGGCACGTCCTGCACCTCGAAGCTGTGGCTGCCCGGGCTCTCGGAGAACACCACCTGGGTGTTGGGACGCATCAGCAATTGCAGTCCGGCCTCGGAGATCATCGGCTCGTAATAGCTGGTCTCGATCCCCATGCGCCGCAGCATGGTGTCGCAGAAGCGGCGGGTCGGGCCGTAGACGCAGTCCGGCATCAGGCAATGGCCACCGGCGCCGAGGAAAGCCAGCAGCGGCGTCGTCACCGCGGCCAGCCCGGTCGAGACGATCTGGCTGTGCGTGCCACCCTCGATCTCTGCCATGACCGCTTCGAGATGGAACTGCGTCGGCGTGCCGCAGGCGCCATAGGTGAGTTCGTGGCCATAGCGCTTCGAGCCACGCTGACGCAGCGCCTGCAGGCTGGGAAACAGCACAGTCGAGCCGCGGGCGACCGGAGGGTTGACGAAGCCGTCTTCCGGACCGTCGCCGCCATCGCCGCCGACATGACGGCCGGCCCGCACCAGCCGGGTCGACAGCGTGTTCCAGCCCCCAGAAACGCGAGAGTCCCCAGAAACGCGAGAGTCCCCAGAAACGCGAGCCGGCCGATCCAGGCCGCTCATGCCGCGGTCCCCGCAGCCGTTCTAGCACTCTGTTGTCCAGCCCGGGGCAATTCGGGATGGCTGGCCCATTCCGTCCATGAGCCGTCGAACATCGCACCCGGCGCGAAGCCGGCGACGCTCAGACCCAGCGAAAGCACCGCGGCCGTCAGGCCGGAGCCGCAACTGGTCACCACCGGCAGGCTGCCATCCACGCCGGCTTCGGCAAATCGGGCGCGCAACGCATCGGGCGGCAGCAACCGCTTGTCCGGCGTGAGCAGGTCGGTGAAAGGCAGGCTGGCGCTGCCTGGGATATGGCCGCCGGGCAGGCCTGGACGCGGCTCCGGCGCTGTCGCGTCGAAGCGGGCGCGGCTACGGGCGTCGATCACCATCGCCTGACGCACGCCGCCGGCAATGGCGATCATGTCGCCCAATCCAACCAGACGCCCGGCGCGCAGACGAGGGACAAAAACTGCCGCCGCGACGGCGGCGGGATCGCCCGCTTGGACCGGAAGCGATGCCGCCTGCCAGGCCGGCAGACCGCCATCCAGCACCTGCACGCGGTCATGCCCGAACAGCCCGAGCAGCCACCAGCCGCGTGCGGCCGAGACCAGCCCGGACTGGTCATAGAACACGACATGACTATGGTTGCCGACACCGAGGGCACCAATCAGACGGGCAAAACGCCCCTGGCTCGGCACCATATGCGGCAGTCCGCCCTCCGGGTCGGAGAAGACCTCGATGTCGAACCGGCGGGCGCCGGGGATATGCCCGTCGCGGAACCGTGCCTCCACGTCGAATGCGTCACCCGGCAGCAGGGTCGTGGCGTCCAGCAGGACGAGGTCGTCACGGCCGAGGAGTGCCTCCAGCTCGTGTGGGCTTATGAGCGGCGTCATGATCAGGATCGGATTGTCCAGGCAGGGGAATACGTATCACTTGGGTACGTAATGCTGCCTGGCAACAGATCACTGCACGGCATATCCCGCAAGCAGCTCCCGCACGCGACGGGCGGCGACAGCGCCCTTCAGGCTGTCGCGCCACATCGCCTCGGCTACCCGCTGGTGGGAGGTGACCGCCTCCGGTGCGCCGGTGACCAGCGCGACGCCGCTCGCATTGACGCAGTTGGTGTCGCTGCGGAACGGGTTGATCACCAGCGTCGCGCGCTCACGCTGCCGCAGCAGGGTGCAGTTCGTGGTCGGCTCGCCGCCCGGGATCAGGCTGAACTGCAGGCCCATCGGCTCCGTGTCGAGCATGGTGGCGATGCTCTCGACCTCGGCCGCGGCGACCTTGCGGCAATAGGCGCGCAATGTCGGGCTGAGGCGCAGGCTGTCGGCGACGCCCTGCTCGAGAAAACGCTGCAGCACCGGCTCGGAGATCAAGGTGATGAGGTTCGGCCGGCGCATCTGATAGGCGCGCTTGCGGGCGGCCATGATGCCGAGCACCTGTTCGGACAGGGCCTTCACGGTCGGCGCCTCCGCACCGGCCTGCTCGGTCATCTCGACGGCGATCTGCGCCAGAAGCGCATCATAGGCATCGGAGGTCACGAGATAGCAGAGCGGTTCGCCGACTTGCAGCACCTGGTCCGCGGTCTCCTCGAGCTGACGGACACGCTCGAAGAAGCCGATGGTGCGGCTGTAATACTCGACTCCGATGCCGAGCAGGGACAGCGGCGATATCTTGAGCAGCTCGGCCAATCTCTGGACCGTGTCCAGTTTGATGACCTCGCCTTTCTCGTAGCGATAGAGTGCCGCGCGGGAGACGCCGAGCCTCGCTGCGATTTCCTCCGCCCGCATTCCGGACTCCAGCCTGTAGGCTCGCAACTGTTGACCAATCTCGTTCAGACGCATCGTCTCTTCCTTGATTTGCCCACAGCTTCGATGAAGCTTCGTCGCGATAGCTGGATGGGAACCCGTTCGCATCGCTAACATCAATAAAACGTTAAATCGATACAATTGTCCATCTAAATCTATGGAATCCTTTCATCTCAGAATCTGGTCAGAATCCGGCTGCGCGGCCAAAAATCAATTTTGCCAAGCTTTTCAGTCAAACCACACAATCAGGTGCGGTTTATGAAGCAGCCTCGCCCTCTCGCTCGAACCGTTGGAAGATGAAATCATTGTCGGGCTTGTGGAACCGACGCGAAAGGTGCGCATGCCAGAGCGAATCATGATGGGGTTGCTGCTGGGTGGCGTCGCTACCGGTTGTATTCTTGTTCTTTATCCATTTTTTTCGGCTTTGCTCTGGGCGGCGATCCTGACTTTCACGACCTGGCCGGTCTACAAACACCTCAAGCAGCGCTCCGGCCGGTACACCGCCGCCGCCCTGATGATGCTCCTGACTGCCCTGCTGGTGGTGTTGCCCCTTGCCCTGGTAACCTCCGCCGGTGTCGACGACGTCCCTGGCATGGTGTTCGGCATCGAGAATGCGATGTCGCTGCATCTGCCGGGACCGCCGCGTTGGGTGGCGAACACGCCGCTGATCGGCAGTCACGTGGCGGAGACCTGGACCAAATGGTCTGCCGACCTCTCGGCCGCCGGCGCCTTCGTCCAGCCCTACCTTGGCAGCATCGCCGAGCGGGCGCTGGGTCTGCTGGTGCAGATTGCCAGCGGCTTGCTGCAACTGGTGCTGGCGCTGTTCATCGCCTTCTTCTTCTGGGTCAGCGGAGATCAGCTGGGCATGACCGTCAGTGCGATCATCCGGCGGATCGCCGGCTCCTATGCCGACCGCCTGCTCGCGGTCACCGGCAACACCGTACGCGGCACGGTCTACGGCATCCTTGGCACCGCGATCGTCCAGGGCATCCTGACCGGGATCGGCTTCTACATCGCCCATGTGCCCAGCCCGGTGCTGTTCGGCGGCATCGCTGCCTTCGTCGCGGTGTTGCCGATCGGTGCTCCCCTGGTCTGGGTGCCGGCGGCGATATGGCTGGCGCTGACCCATCATCTCGCCTGGGGCATCGTGCTCGCCATCTATGGCATCGTGGCAATCTCCGGCGCCGACCACATCATCCGTCCGGTGTTCATCTCGCGTGGCGCCCAGCTTCCCTACCTGCTGACCGTGCTCGGCGTGCTGGGCGGCGTGCTGGCGTTCGGTGGTCTGGGAATTTTCCTGGGTCCGGTGCTGCTGGGCGTAGGCTATACGCTGGCGATCGAGTTCGCCGCCAATGGCCGCAACCGGCCGCCCCCGTTAGAGGATACTGCTTGAAACCCCGGAGGGTTATTGCTTGAAAGTTGTCAGTTGGAACCTGCTTCGGAGAACTGGCGCTTCCATCGACGACGTGATCCGGCTGATCGAGAGCAAGCGGCCCGACCTGATGCTCATGCAGGAGGCCACCCGGGAGATCGACCATCTGCCCGACCGGATCGGCGGTTATTACGCCCGATCGCCGCTCCCGGGCCGCATCCACGGCGTCGCCTGCTGGAGCCCGGAACCCTTTCGCAGCCCACCGTCGATCTGGGCGCTGCAACCCGGCGCCTTGATCCGGCGGGTCTGCCAGGTGGTCGAGTATGGCGAGTTCTCGATCGCCAACGTGCATCTCTCGCACGGGCAGATGCTCAACCGGCGCCAACTCCGGCTGATCGCCGAACGGCTGCCGGCGTGTGGCGCGGTGCTGGGCGACTATAACCTGGTCGGTCCGGCACTGCTGCCTGGGTTCCGCGATGTCGGCCCGCGCGAACCGACCCATCGCATGGCCGACATGGTCCCGATCCGGCTCGACCGCTGCCTGGTGCGCGGCATGGAATGCCAGCACGCCGAGATCCTGCCGCACCGGGCATCGGATCATCACCCGATCATGGTCGTACTCCTCCCGACGCCCGTCCGATAATCCGCCCTGGCGGCCATCCGACGCGATGGTCTGCGCTTCCGGTGCTCACGGACCATCAAGGTCCGCTCCGCTCCGGTTCTCGACCATCGCGCCGGACTGACTCGCCAGACCGAATTCTCGGACGGGCTCTTCCTGACTACAAATAAGGAAGCAAGAGTCTTGCGGCGGAATCGCGGATGCGGGTTGGGAACGACCTTTGCCCGACCCATTCGGGATCGTAGCGCTCGTGGCAATGGGCCAGCATAAAGCCGTCCAGCTCTTGCGCCAGGGGCTGGTCATGCACCTCGACGTTGAGCTCGAAGTTGAGCCTCAGGCTGCGGACATCCTGGTTGGCACTGCCGATGAACGACCAGGCCTCGTCCACGACCATCAGTTTGGAGTGGTTGAAAGGCGGCTTCGACAGCCAGATGCGCACGCCCGCGTCGAGCAGCGGGATGTTGTTGGGCGTCCTCGCCCAGTCGATCAAACGGTGGTTGCTGGCCTTGGGCAATACCAGGTCGATCACCACGCCGCGCATCGCCGCCATCGCGAGCACGGTCAGCAGCCGCTCGTCGGGCAGGAAATAGGGGGTCATGATACGGATCGAGCGCCGCGCCAGGGCCACACCCTGCATGACCGCGAACTCGATCTTCTCCAGGTCGGTATCCGGTCCCGACGTCACCACGCGGCAGAGCGCCCCGCCCGGCATCGGCAGCGGCGGCTGGGCATAGAAGACCGCCTCGTCGAGATCCTCTCCATGGGTGAACGACCAGTCCTTGGCGAAGGCCTGGGTGAGCTGGTCGACGATCGGGCCGGTCAGCCTGAAGTGCGTGTCCGACACCGGATGGCTCGGCCGCGCCCGCAGCACATTCTCGACGGCGATGTTCAGGCCGCCGGTAAAGCCGATGCGGCCATCGACGACCAGGATCTTCTTGTGGGTGCGCAGGTTGATGAACGGCATTCGCCACGGCAGCGTGGAGTGCATGAAGCGCGCGACAGGCACGCCCTTCGCCCAAAGCTCCCGAGCCACACCGCAGCGGAAGTAGCCGCTGCCGATGCCGTCCACCAGCACCCGGACGGCCACGCCCCGCGCATGGACCGCGACGATGGCCTCGATGAAGCGCTTGCCGACACGGTCGTCGCGGAAGATGTACGAGCTGAGCAGGACGCAGCACTCGGCCTTGGCGATCGCCTCGAGCATGACCGGATAGGCGTTGTCGCCGTCATGCAGGCAGACCACCGCATTGCCTCTGAGCAAAGGACGGTCGGTGAGCCGATGCACCGCTTCCACCAGAGGAGCGAGATGGCCTGCCAGCTTGGGCACCTCGGCGTTGCTGTCGCGCTGGTTCGACCAGGGTCTGGCGTCGCTGAGCCGCTTGGCCAGCCTGCGCACGCGGTTGATGCCGAGGGTGACGTAGAGAAAGGTGCCGAATAGCGGAGCCAGCCAGGCCAACCCGATCCAGCCGATCGCGGCGCCGATCTCGCGCTTGGTGCGCAGGGCGTGCAGCGTGACCCCAAGTGCCAGCACGAAGCGCAGCGGCAGCAACAGGTCCGTGGCCGCGTGAAGCACCGGGGCTAGCGGCACTCGGGACTGCCGATGCCGTAAAGGATTCGGTAGCGATTACCTGTCATGCTGGGTGCGCAAGCTGGGGGAAGCATAATCATCATGGCGACGATGGCGGCTCCACGGCAGTCCGGCCACTCTATTGCAATCCAGACACGCATATCGACGCGATGTGTGGCCAGCCAGTCACTCGGCCTGGCGGCGCAAGCACGGGGCATAGCTTCACAGGCACGCGGCATCGGCGCCGAAGGCCGGGTCTGCCAGATGCTGGAGAAGCAGGGATGGACAGTGCTGCTGCGTCGCGCCCGCACCCCCTGTGGCGAGATCGATATCGTGGCACTGGATCCGGCGGCCTCGCTGATCGCGTTCATCGAGGTCAAGGCGCGTCCCGTCCTGAGCGAGGCAGCCCAGGCCCTGTCGGCCCGGCAACGCAGGCGTCTGCTCGGCGCGGCGGCGATCCTGATCGATCTACACACGCACTGGTCGAATTATGATTTCCGTTTCGACCTGATCCTGATGGATGACGCCGGTCGCCTGCGGCGGATCGCCAACGCATTCCGAATCGGAGATGCCTGAAACTGTCCGATGGCAAACGGCCGCTCAGTGATGGATCGAGCGGAATCCCGTGCGTCGGCGATAGGCTATCAGGTGAGCATGCACCGAGCGGGGCGCGTAGCCGGAGTGGTGCACGCGCCGATAGTCCATGATCTGGCGGTAGATCGGCCGTGGCGTTGCAGTCAGGGCATCGAGCGTGAGCTTGCCAGCTTCCATATCGGTCACGATATGCTGTGCCCGAGCCGGTGACGTGCCCAGCGCACAGAATATTCCGCAGCCCAATGCGGCAGCGATGACAGCAATGCGTAGTCCCACGGCGCGCCCCCCGAACATTCCCCGCTCAAGGACTACGACGAGCCGCGCCGGTGGGTAAAGCCTATACTGCGCTTCTGGCGAGAACCGGCTGGATGCCATTCTCGGTGAGCAGGCTCTCGAGCTCGCCCGACTGGTACATCTCGGTGATGATGTCGCAACCGCCGACCAGCTCGCCCTTGACATAAAGCTGCGGGATCGTCGGCCAGTTCGAGAACGCCTTGATGCCGTCGCGGAGCCCGGGATCCTCCAGCACGTTGGCGGTCTGGAACGGCACGTTCATGTGCGTCAGGATCTGCACCACGCGGGCGGAGAAGCCGCACTGCGGGAACATGGCGGTGCCCTTCATGTAGAGCATCACCGGGTTGGCTTCGATCTCGCTGCGGATGCGGGTAACGACGGTGTCGGACATGGAATGGCTCCTTGTGGTTGGAAAACTGGGGGCGTTGAAAAACTAGGGCGCGTTGGTTTGCAGGGCGAGAGCATGCAGCGCACCGCCCATGTTGCCCTGGAGAGCGGCGTAGACCATCTGATGCTGTTGCAGCCGTGAGCGGCCACGGAAGGCTTCGCTCACCACCTTGCAGGCGTAATGGTCGCCATCCCCGGCCAGATCCTCGATGGTCACGGTCGCGTCGGGCAGGGCAGCCCTGATCAGTGTCTCGATATCGCCGGCGGCCATCGGCATGCTGACTGTCCCTTGTGTCGAGGCTGGTCCGCCGAGCCGGGCTCAACGGTCCATGAGGTCGGGGAAAAAGCGGCGATGCGCCGTCTCCAGACGTGGGATCGATATTGTGGCACCGCTCGGCAAAGTCAAACCCGCGTCGCCGCCAGGTCTGGCGGAGCGGCCGAGCAGGCGTGCCGGGATGCGGGCCTGCCGGGCCTTGTCGATCATCGCCGCGCCATCGGCTACGGCGAGGATGTAGCGGGACTGGTCCTCGCCGAACCAGTAGGCGTGCGGGGGCATGCCGGACTGCGGCACATCGAGCGTGCATCCGGTATGGCCAGCCATCACCATCTCGGCGATCGCCACCAGCAGGCCGCCATCGGACAGATCGTGGCAGGCCGCGACCGTTCCGGCCATGATCTGCGCGCGGACGAAATCGCCGTTGCGGCGCTCGGCGTCGAGATCGACCGGCGGCGGCGGCCCGTCCTCGAAGCCGAGTATCTCGCGCAGCCACAGGCTCTGGCCGAGATGGCCGGCGGTGGCGCCGATCAGCACCAGGTCGAGGTCCGGGGCGAGTGCCAGCCCGATCGCGCCGGACACGTCGTCGAGCACGCCGAGGCCGCCGATCGCCGGCGTCGGCAGGATCGCGACGCTGGTGCCATCCGGGCCACGGGTTTCGTTGTAGAGCGAGACGTTGCCGCTCACGACCGGGAAATCGAGTGCCGTGCAGGCTTCCGCCATGCCGGCGACGGCGTCGGCGAACTGGCCCATCACCTCGGGTTTTTCCGGGTTGCCGAAGTTGAGGTTGTCGGTGATGGCGAGCGGCCGGGCGCCAGTCGCGGTGATGTTGCGCCAGGCTTCCGCCACCGCCTGCGCCCCGCCGAGCCGGGCGTCGGCGGCGACGTAGCGCGGCGTGCAGTCGGTGGTCAGAGCCAGCCCGATGCTGGTGCCCTCGACGCGCACGATGGCGGCGTCGGCGGCACCGGGGCGCTTCACGGTCTGGCCGCCGACGGTGCTGTCGTACTGGTCCCAGACCCAGGCGCGCGAGGCGCAGTCCGGCGAGCCGAGCAGGTAGATCAGCGCCGTCTCGATGCCGACCGGATCCGCGGTCGAACCAAGCGGCGTGGGCGGCGGGCTGGGCGCGGTCGGGCGGTGATACAGCGGCGCCTGGTCGGCCAGCGGTCCCAGCGGGATGTCGGCTTCGATTTGGCCGCCGTGGCGCACGACGATGTGGCCGGTGTCCGTCAGATGCCCGATGACGGCGAAGTCGAGCTCCCATTTCTCGAAGATGGCCTGCGCCTGGGCGGTGCGGTCCGGACGCAGCACCATCAGCATGCGCTCCTGGCTCTCGGACAGCATCATCTCGTAGGCGGTCATCCCTGTCTCGCGCTGCGGCACGCGGTCGAGGTCCAGATCGATGCCGACGCCGCCCTTGCTCGCCATCTCGACCGCCGACGAGGTCAGCCCGGCGGCGCCCATGTCCTGGATCGCGACGATCGCGTCGGTGGCCATCAGCTCCAGGCAGGCCTCGATCAGCAGCTTCTCGGTGAACGGGTCGCCGACCTGCACGGTGGGCCGCTTGGCCTGGGCGTCGTCGTCGAACTCGGCCGAGGCCATGGTGGCGCCGTGGATGCCGTCGCGGCCGGTCTTCGAGCCGACATACACCACCGGGTTGCCGATGCCGGCGGCGGCCGAGAGGAAGATACGGTCCTGCCGCGCGATGCCCACGGTCATGGCGTTGACCAGCGGATTGCCGTCGTAGCGCGGGTGGAAATTGATCTCGCCGCCGACGGTCGGCACGCCGACGCAGTTGCCGTAGCCGCCGATGCCGCGCACCACGCCGTCGACGATGCGCCGCGTATTGGGGTTGTCCGGGCTGCCGAAGCGCAAGGCGTTGAGGTTGGCGATCGGCCGCGCGCCCATGGTGAACACATCGCGCAGGATGCCGCCGACGCCGGTCGCGGCCCCTTGGTAGGGCTCGATGAACGAGGGGTGGTTGTGGCTCTCCATCTTGAAGATGGCCGCCAGGCCCTGACCGATATCGACCACGCCGGCATTCTCGCCGGGGCCGTGGATCACCCAGGGTGCTGCGGTCGGCAGATTGCGCAGCCAGACGCGTGAGGATTTATAGGAGCAATGCTCGGACCACATCACCGAGAAGATGCCGAGCTCGGTCAGGCTCGGCGCGCGTCCCATGATCGACAGGACATTGTCGTATTCGGCGGTGGTCAGGCCGTATTCGCGGGCCAGTGATTCATCGACGGTTCTCATGCCGCAAGCGCCTCGACCAGGCCGTCGAACAGCGGTTTGCCGTCGACGCCGCCCATCAATGGGTCGACCAGATCCTCGGGATGCGGCATCAGTCCGAGCACGCGGAAATTCTCGCTGAAAACGCCGGCTATATTACGCGCGCTGCCGTTCGGATTGGTCGTCGCATCGACGCGGCCGTGCGGGTCGGCGTAGCGGAACGCCACCCGCCCCTCGCCTTCCAGCCGGTCGAGCACGGCGGCGTCGGCCACGTAATTGCCGTCGCCATGCGCGAGCGGCGCGCGGAACACGTCACTGGCCTGCCAGCGCCGGGTGAAGGCGGTGCCGCCGCGTTCGACCCGGAGGTGGCAGTCGTGCGACAGGAAGCGCAGCCCGGCGTTGCGCAGCAGGGCTCCCGGCAGCAGCCCGGCCTCGGTCAGGATCTGGAAGCCGTTGCAGACGCCGAGCACGTGGCCGCCCGCCTCGGCGAAGGCACGCACCGCCGGCATGATCGGCGAATGCGCCGCCATCGCGCCGCAACGCAGATAATCGCCATGGCTGAAGCCGCCCGGCAGCACCACCAGGTCGAGCGGCGGCAGTTCGCGGTCCCGGTGCCAGAGCATCACGGGCGCCGAACCGGTGGCCCCCCCGAGAGCGATCGCCATGTCCCGCTCGCGGTTGGTCCCGGGAAAGACGATGATGCCGGCGCGCATCAATTGGCCGCCTTCATCAGTTGCCCGACTTGGTGGCGTCGCAGGGGTAGGACTCGTGCAGCGCCGTGTAGACGACCTCGCCGACCTTGTTCCTGAGCTTGTCCTTGTGGCTGGCGATCCAGGAAACCACCATGCCGCGCATAGACTCGCCAGTGGCGGTGACGGGCACGCAGATCGACTGGCTGGTCTTCGACGCCCCATCACCGGACGACGCGGACAGTTTCTGCATCAGGGCGAAGCTGTCGGCCATGCCGGTGATATAGGCGTCGCAGACCTTCTGGCCGCCGTTGGACGGGCTGTCGCAGAAACGTACGAAACTGCCCGCCGGCATCGGCGAGATGCGCTGTGCCTGGGCCTCCGGTGCGGCCAGCGCCACCACGCCCGCGGCGGCCAGCACCATGGGTATCAGCCCTGGGGGGATCATCCGTGCAGTCATGACATTACCTCAACGCTGTAGGTTTCGATCACCGAGTTCGCCAGCAGGCGCTGGGCCATGGCCTCGGCCTGGTCACGAGCCTTCGCGGCATCGCTCTCGTCCAGTTCGAGCTCGATCAGGCGGCCGGCCCGCACCTCTCCGACTTCGGCGAAGCCGAGCGTGTGCAGCGCATGGCCGATGGCCTTGCCCTGCGGGTCGAGCACGCCGTCCTTGAGCATGACGATAACCCGGACCTTCATTGCATCACCTCCGGTCCCTTGAGGTCGTTGTTGCCGGCTTCGGGCAGGATGCCGAGGCGCTTGGCGACTTCCTGGTAGGCCTCCTCGACCCGGCCCAGGTCGCGCCGGAAGCGGTCCTTGTCGAGCTTCTCGCTGGTCTTGGTGTCCCACAGGCGGCAATTATCCGGGCTGATCTCGTCGGCGAGCACGAGGCGCATGTCCTCATTCTCCCACAGCCGCCCGAATTCGAGCTTGAAATCGACCAGGGTGATGCCGACGCCGAGGAACAGGCCGGACAGGAAGTCGTTGATGCGCAACGCGAGTGCGACCATGTCGTCCATGTCCGCCGTCGAGGCCCAGCCGAACGCGGTGATGTGCTCCTCGGCCACCATCGGGTCGTTCAGGGCGTCGTTCTTGTAATAATATTCGATGATCGAGCGTGGCAGGCGCGTGCCTTCGGGAATGCCCAGCCGCTTCGACAGACTGCCGGCGGCGATGTTGCGCACCACCACCTCGATCGGCACGATCTCGACCTCGCGTATGAGCTGCTCGCGCATGTTGAGGCGGCGGACGAAGTGCGTCGGCACGCCGATGTCGTGCAGCCGCAGCATCAGATGCTCGCTGATGCGGTTGTTGAGCACGCCCTTGCCGGTGATGATGCCCTTCTTGGCGCCGTCGCCCGCGGTCGCGTCGTCCTTGAAATACTGGACGAGGGTCCCGGGCTCCGGTCCCTCGAACAGGATCTTGGCCTTGCCCTCGTAAAGCTGTCGGCGGCGAGCCATCTTGATCCCTTAACTCGTATGCGCCGCCAAGTGGAGCGGGCGCGCGGGTATAGCATCCGGAGCCGATGAAGGCGATTGGCGCGCCAGGCTTTAGAAAACGATCAGCGCGAGCCGGCGCGAACTGGGCGTAACTTCAGAAAATGACGGCCTCGAACGGCGCCCGATCCGGCGGTCCTGCGGCAAACAGCCAGCTTGGAGTGGCAGCAGCCTTGGCGGGAATACCGACCAGCGACGAGTTGCTGGTGCCGAATCCACTGCGCGGCGGGATGTTCAGCTCGCTGCCGGCGGGCAAGGACCGATCCGACAGCAGGGCGATCCAGGTCTTCCAGTCGGGCGGCTCGGGATCAGGTGCTGCCTTGAATCTCGGCAGATGGCGAGCGATGCGAGGGATCTTCATGTCGTCGGGACCGGCGGTGGCGATCATGTGCATGCCCGGCTCGAGCGGCATGACCTCGGGGTGACCGTAGCCCAGGCCGCACAGATAGAAGGCCTTGTGCCGGTCGGCGACGATCATGTTGAAGGATCGCATCGATCCGGCGTCGAGTGCCGCGATCGCCGCGACGGCTTCCTCCGCGCTGTCATGATCCAGTCCGATCAGCGGCAGGTCACCGCGCGAGCGCTTGCCCGGCGCCGGACCCAGGCTGCCGACCCGGTTCAGGACGGCGGCGGCAACACCCTTGTCGTTGATCGCGAGCCAGCTTCCGCCACCCAGCCCGTCACGTCCGCCGACGACCTGTGGATGATCGGACCAGTGCCTGGCAGGCGCCTGCCATGGCCGGTCGAGCCGCTCGTCGCGATTGGCGGCAATCAGGAGGGGCCAAGGCTGACCAGGATTGATGGATACGATGACGGTGCACACGAGGGACCTTATATGGAGTGCAGCGCCCGACGGCAAAGGCCGAGCAGGGTCGAGATGAAGATTTTGCGGCAGTGCGTCAGATTTGCAGCCTGGGCGTCAGATTTGCAGCCTGGGCGTTACGCCTCCGCCGGCCCGGGCTCGCCGAACACGCGCCGGTAGCTGATATCGAGCGCCAGCAGGTGCCGACGCTCGTCCATCGCCTGGTCCAGGACCGCCGCCGGCACGCGCCCGGCAACCTCGGGATCGGCATCAAGATTCTCGCGGAAGCTGCGAAAATCCGCACGGCCCAGCCGGGTCCAGCTCGCCATCGCGTTGCGCTGCACGATCCGGTAGGCGTCCTCGCGCAGGATGCCGGCCCTCGTCAGCGCCAGCAGCACCTCGCCGCTATGCACCACGCCGCCGAGACTTTCCAGGTTCGCCCGCATCCGCTCGGGATAGATCACCAGCTTGTCGATCATGCCGGCGAGACGGGACAGCGCGAAGTCCAGCCCCAGCGTGGCATCCGGACCGATGTTGCGCTCGACCGAGGAGTGGCTGATGTCGCGCTCGTGCCAGAGGGCGACATTCTCCAGCGCCGGCACCACGTGGCTGCGCACCAGCCTGGCCAGCCCGGTCAGGTTCTCGCTGAGCACCGGGTTGCGCTTGTGCGGCATCGCCGACGAGCCCTTCTGGCCGGGATGGAAGAATTCCTCCGCCTCGCGAACCTCGGAACGCTGCAGATGGCGCACCTCGACCGCCAGCCGCTCGATGCCGCTCGCCACCACCGCCAAGGCGCAGAAGAACGCCGCGTGACGGTCGCGCGGGATCACCTGCGTCGAGACCGGCTCCGGCTCCAGCCCCAGCCTGCCGGCCACGAACTCCTCCACCCGCGGATCGACATGGGCGAAGGTGCCGACGGCGCCGCTGATCGCGCAGGTCGCAACCTCGGCCCTCGCCGTGACCAGGCGTGCGCGGTTGCGGGCGAACTCGGCGTAATGGCCGGCGAGCTTCAGGCCGAAACTGGTCGGCTCGGCGTGGATCGCGTGGCTGCGGCCGATCGTCAGCGTGAACTTATGCTCGAACGCCCGCCGCTTCAGGGCGGCAAGCACCGCATCGACATCCTCGATCAGCAGGTCGGCCGCCTGGGTGAGCTGCACCGAGAAGCAGGTGTCGAGCACGTCGCTGCTGGTCATGCCCTGATGCACGTAGCGGCTCTCCGGGCCGATCTTCTCGGCGAGCCAGGTCAGGAAGGCGATCACGTCATGCCTCGTCTCGGCCTCGATCGCGTCGATCCTGGCGAGGTC
This sequence comes from uncultured Acetobacteraceae bacterium, assembly GCA_964235615.1. GTDB lineage: Bacteria > Pseudomonadota > Alphaproteobacteria > Acetobacterales > Acetobacteraceae > Lichenicoccus. Next base: position 35,125 of record CAXSEE010000008.1, read on the forward strand.
CGCGTCCGAGAAGCCGGCCATCGCCGCGTCGCCTTTCTCGCGGATCGCCTTGGCCGCCTCCGCGGGGACATCGCCGTGCAGCGACATGCCTTCGGCGGCCAGCGCCTCGATCTCGAACCAGATCCGGTAGCGGTTGGCCGGGGACCAGATTTGGGCCATCGCCGGACGGGTGTAGCGCGGGATCATTCGGTGCTCTCCTCAAGGCAGCGGGCTTGGCACCTTGACCCCACCGGCGGCAAGCCTTTGAAATCCGTTAATCGATGATCATCACTCCGCATCTTACGGCCGAGCTTGCTGCCCTGGCGCAGGTCCTGCTGATCGATCTCACCCTTGCGGGAGATAATGCCGTCGTGGTGGGACTGGCGGTGATCAACCTGCCGGCACGCGAACGGCGCATCGCCATCCTGTTCGGCATCATCGCCGCTACCTTGATACGCGTGGCATTAGCGACTGTGGCCTTGCAGTTGCTCGCCATCATTGGCCTCACCCTCGCCGGAGGGTTGCTGCTGCTGTGGGTGTGCTGGCGCATGTATCGCGAGCTGCGCGGCCAGCAGCGCACCCTGGACGGCGACGCGGCGCCCGGGCTCGAGAAGCGCGCGGCTCCGGGCGACATGCGACGGGCCATGTTCCGCATCGTGCTCGCCGACCTGTCGATGAGCCTCGACAACATCCTCGCCGTCGCCGGAGCGGCCGGGCAGCATCTCTGGGTATTGATCACCGGCCTCACCTTCTCGGTACTGCTGATGGGCGCCGCCGCCTCGCTGGTCGCCCGTCTGCTCGACCGCTACCACTGGATTGCCTGGCTCGGACTGCTGGTGGTGCTAGGGGTCTCGCTCGAACTGATCGTCAAGGGCAGTCACGAGGTGCTGCGGCATGGCGGGGTTACCGGATAGCGGATCTGGCGACAGCCTCTGCAGCGACCAAGGACAGTTGATGTTCGTCCAGAACGGCCAGCTCATGACTCTCACCCTTGGAGGCTACTGATGATCCCACAACAACCGCATCAAATCGGCGATGCCCTTGTAACCCGCATTCCCGAGCTGCTTCTCCATGGCTTCAAAACGACGGACCTGATCCCCGAATGGGACGCGGTAGCCGCTGACCGCCATGTTGCTGGAATGGTGCCGGATTGTCTGGATGCCACGCGCGAGCATGTGGTGGTCAGCACCCATAGTTGGCTGGTGCGGACGCCTCGGCATACCGTGATCGTGGACACCGCGGTTGGCAACGGCAAGACGCGCGCCATGAAGGGTTTCGACCACCTGCAGGAGCCCTGGCTGGACCGCCTGGCCGCGGCCGGTGTCAAACCGGAGGCGGTGGACTTCGTGCTTCTCACCCACCTGCATTCCGACCATGTCGGCTGGAACACGCGTCAGGTGGATGGACGCTGGATACCAACCTTCCCGAACGCCCGCTACGTCATGGCCCGGCGGGAACAGGAACGCCTGGCAAGCATCATGGAAAAAGATGGACCCGACGCGCCCAAGACCGCCTTCTATGCCGACAGCGTGCTGCCGGTGATCGAGGCCGGCCAGGCGGTTTACGTCGACGTAGACGGCGGCCAGCCGCTGGAAGACTTCACCTTCTATCCGACGCCGGGCCACAGCACGAACCACATGTCGATCGGCCTCAGATCGAGAGAGGCTTATGGTCTTTTCGCCGGCGACGTCATGCACCATCCGATCCAGGTCTACCGTCCGGAGTGGAGTTCAGTGTTCAGTGAGGACAAGGAGCGTGGCCTCAGGTCGCGTAACTGGGCGCTGAACCACATGGCGGACACAGGCGCGCTCGTGTTCAGCTCGCACTTTCCTGGGTCCTCGACGGGGCACGTCGCGCGTGGACCGAACGGCTTTGAGTGGACGTTTACCTGATCCGGCCAACGGTAAAGGCATGTGGATTATGCCCAGATCCATACATCACTCATGGAACCAGTCTCCGAACTTTCCTCTCCATCGCGAACCTTTGGCAACTAGGCGAGGGCAGCGCCGCCGCGTCCTCGGTTCGCCATCAAGGTTGACATATCACAGTTGGACAAAATCGGCGCGTGACCATCGGGAGATTACCTTGGATGTCGACGTCCTGACCCGGATCTCAGCCGTTTTCGGCATCCACATGGCACTTGGTATCTTGGAAGGAAGCAACGCCGCAGCAGTTGCTTGGCTAAGGAATGAGCATCAAGCGACCGTATTTGGCGGCAGGCTCCCGATAGAGCCCGTGATAGGCGAGATTTAGGATGACTTGCTGACGGTCAGGCGATTCCTGGACGCGGCACAAGGCGGCTAACCCATGGTGCCTAACGAAATCGACCAGGATTTGGGGTGGCGTCCCACTCTCACTCGCCGATCGCAGCCGCTCCCGGATGGCGCCGGTCGATGCCGCCGAACACGTGATTTCCGTCTGTCGCGGCGACACCCAGAGCCGGACCGCCGACCAGGATGCCCTGCGCGGAACCCCAGGGATCATGCGGCTTGAAGCGGTAGCCCTCCCCGGTCAGGGTCTTCGCAACGTCGGCCGAGAGCGTTCCGGGCTCGACCCAGACGGGTTCCGGCATCCACTGCTCATGGATGCGGCCATCGTCGATCGCCTGCTGGATGCTGTGGCCATAATCGACCACACCGAGGATCGCGGACAGAGTGATGGTCGGGATCAACGAGCCGCCCGGCGAGCCGATCACCATCACCACCTTGCCGTGACGCGACAGGATGGTCGGCGACATCGACGACAAGGGCGCCTTGCCGGGCTGCACCGCGTTCGCCTTGCTGCCGAGCAGGCCGAACATGTTGGCCACACCCGGCTTGGTGGCAAAATCATCCATCTCGTCATTCATCATGATGCCGGTGCCGTCGGCCACCACCTGGGACCCGAACCAGCCGTTCAGCGTGTAGGTCACCGCGACCGCGCGTCCGTCCTTGTCGATGATAGAGTAGTGCGTGGTCTCCTGCTTCTCCGCCTGGACCTTCCCCTCCTGGGCCGCCTGCAACGCAGCCCGGTACGGCACCACATCCACTGACGCCAGGGCATGGTCCGATGGGGTGGCGCGGCGCACCCCGGCCGCATAGGCGGGATCGATCAGCGCTGCCACCGGGTCCTTGATGAAGGCCGGATCGCCCAGCCCCTGACGGTCGGCATAGGCACGGCGCATCGCCTCGATCTCATGCTGCGTGGCGGCGGCGCTGTGGAAGCCCAGCGCCCGCATGTCGTAGCCGGACAGGATGTTCAGCATCTCGCACAAGGCCACACCACCGCCGGAAGGTGGCGGCGCGGTATCGACATGCAGGCCGCGATAATCGCATGTGAGCGGACGGAGCTGGCGTGCCTTGTAGACGGAGAAATCGCGCAGGGTGAAAATTCCGTCGCCCTTCCGGCTCGCGTCCACGATCGCCTGGGCGATCGGCCCGTCGTAGAAGGCGCGCGCGCCGTCCTTGCTGATCGCCTCCAGGCTGTTCGCCAGGTCGGTCTGGACGAGGCGGTCGCCAGCCTGGAACGGCGTGCCGTCCGGACGCAGGAAGATACGCGACGCGGCCGGATTGGCCTTGAAGCCGTCGGTGCTGGTGTGCAGCAGGGCGGCGTCGTTGTCGGCCAGCACGAAGCCGTCCCGCGCCAGGGCGATCGCCGGCGCCATCACTCGCGCACGCGGCAGGCTGCCATAGTCATGCAGCGCGCTGTCCATGCCGGCGACGGTGCCCGGCACGCCGGCCGCCTTCCAGCCGCGCAGGGAAAGCCCCGGGATGACGCGGCCCTTGATGTCCTGGAACATGGTCTCGGTCGCCGCCAGCGGCGCGCGCTCGCGGAAGTCGATGAACACGGCATGGCCGTTCGGCTGCACCAGCGTCATGAATCCGCCGCCGCCGAGGTTGCCCGCGGCCGGGTAGACCACCGCCAGAGCATAGGCCACCGCCACCGCGGCATCGACCGCATTGCCGCCTTCAGCCAGGATCTGCGCCCCCACCTTGGAGGCAAGCGCCTGGGCCGTCACCACCATGCCGTGCGGCGCCCCGACCGGAGCCGCATCCCTGGCTTGGGTGGCGCCGGCAAAAGCCAGCGGGTCGGCGGCGTTGGCCGGCATCCAGGCGGTGGACAGCAGCCAGACCGCTGCCAAACCCGCCCAGCGGTTCAGGCGACCACGGTTCAGGCGAGTCTGGTTCAGGCAGCCGGCAGGTAGGGAGGCTTGTGCAAGCCTGCGGGCGACAGGGTAAAAATCTCGCATCCGTCCTCCGTGACACCGATCATGTGCTCGAACTGAGCGGACAGGCTGCGGTCGCGAGTGACCGCTGTCCATCCGTCATCGAGGATTTTCACGTCGGGACGGCCTGCGTTCACCATCGGCTCGACGGTGAAGAACATGCCCGGCTGCAGCACGACACCCTGCCCCGGCTTGCCGAAATGCAGGATGTTGGGCGCCTCGTGGAAGCGCTGGCCGATGCCGTGGCCGCAGAAATCCCGCACCACGGAGAAGCGCTGCTGCTCCACGTAATTCTGGATCGCGTACCCCACGTCGCCGAGCGTGCGGCCGGGCTTGACGACGGCGAGCCCGCGCTGCAGCGCCTCGTAGGTCACGTCGATCAGGACCGCTGCCCGGCGCGGGATCGGCCCCACCACGTACATCCGGCTGCTGTCGCCATACCAGCCGTCCAGGATCGAGGTGACGTCGATATTCAAGATATCGCCTTCCTGCAGCCGTCGATCTCCGGGAATGCCGTGGCAGACAACATGGTTGATCGAGATGCAGGAGGATTTCGGATAGCCGCGATAATTCAGCGTCGCCGGGATGGCCGCGTGATCGAGGGTGAACTCGTGGATGAGCCGGTCCAGCTCACCGGTGGTGACGCTGCTGCGCACGTGCGGCGCGATCATGTCCAGCGTCAGCGCGGCAAGCCGGCCGGCCGCCCGCATTCCCTCGAAATGTTCGGGAGGGTGCAGGATGATGTGCCTTCCATCCGTCTCACCGTCCATGGCACCCTCCCCCACTCGTCGCCGATCCGTCACATCTCCGAAAATGAGGGGCCGGCTTCCGCAAAGCAAGAGCCCACGCGAAGCAGGACGAGCGGCGCGTTAGCCATCCAAATCGCGACCCAGGCTGCCTCCCGGGTCCGTGCTGGTCAGCCGGAGGCGAGCCAGATGACGGCCATGCGCCAGGACGCGGCGCACGCGTGCTCCAACAATATGTGTCAGGTGGCCACGATGTGCTTCATGGTCCGAGGAAAGGCGCACCATGGCGAGATGAACGCCAGCCGTGGTGCGATCCAGGTGGGTGCGATCCAGGTGGGCGCGATTCGGATAGGCACTGGCCAGATGATGGAACCGGTGACGGCCCCGCCAGATCGGCCGGGCGACATGGGGCGCGTCCGCCACCAGGGTCATGGCGGCACGGCCGCGTCGGCCTCCGGCGTGGGCCATGACGCGCGGCTCGGCGACGCGTGGCGTCGGGCGGGCCATGATCGGCACGCCTTCCTGCTGGAAGCCGGCATCGAGCAGGTTGGACATCATCGCCGAACGTTGCGGGTTGCTGCGGGCGCCGAGCACCACGGCGATCAGCCGGATGTTGCCGCGGCTCGCCGAGGTAACCATGTTGTGCCCGGCGTCGGCGGTATAGCCGGTCTTGAGGCCGTCGGTTCCGGGATAGGAACGCAGCATCGGGTCGTGGTTGCCGATATAGCGGCCGTGGAACATGAAGGCCGGCACCGCGAAATAGTGATACTGGTCGGGGAAGTCGCGGATCAGGTGCCGGGCCAGCAGCGCGAAGTCGCGTGCGGTCGAGACCTGCTCCGGATCTGGCAGGCCGGAGGCATTGCGGAAGGTGGTGTTGGTCATGCCGAGCAGACGCGCCTGCTGGGTCATGAGCTGGGCGAAGTGCTGCTCGTCGCCGCTGGCCATCAGCTCGCCGAGCGCGCAAGCCGCGTCATTGGCCGACTTCGTGACCAGGGCCAGGATGGCCTGCTCCACGGTAAGATAGCTTCCGGGCATCAGCCCGAGCTTGGAGGGTTCCATGGAAGCCGAGCGGGCGGATACCGGGACCGCCTGGTCCAGCGCCATGCGATTGTCGCGCAACGCCTGGAACGCGAGATAGAGGGTCATCAGCTTGGTCAGGCTGGCCGGATAACGCTGTAGGTCGGGGTTGTACTGCTGCAGCACCTGCCCGGTGTTGGCGTCCATCACGAACGAGCTGACCTGGCCGACATACTGGGCCTGAGCCGGCTTTGCGGCCATGGCGGCGACGCAAGCGGCCGCGAGGACCGTGAACGGGCGCAACCCGCGGCTGTTCAGCACAGCCCAACCGATTGCCATACGCATTCTCCCCACTCGGCTGGCCGCTGCGGCAAGAACCGGTCGCCTCGCGTTGGCGTGATGGAGCGACCGTAATGGGTCATGATGGGGCGCGTCCACATGATTCTTGTCCAATGTTAAGGAGTTGTCGGGATATTTTGTTTCAAGAAGCGAGCTTCTTGAAACAGCTTGCCCCCTCCCGTCCGATGCGGACGCTTCCAACCGGCGCCGGGCATCCGATAGGGTGGGTCGACAAGCTGCCTGCGCTGCCAGACGCTTCGTGGACCAGATGCCTTATGAATTGTAGCCCATGCTGAACCGCCTTTCGCTGTCTCGGCAGTCCGAGCAAGCGGTCGCGCTTGCGCAACTGGCCGCAATACCCCATGTCCGCGATATCATGCTCCATGTCCGCGACATCTCCAATGACAGCCACAGAAACGGCCCCGCCGGCCCTGCAAAACCCGGCAGCCCTGGCGGGCCAGGCGGCAACTCGGATCAGGACTCCAACACCGGTCCCAATACCGGCGTGGTGGTCAAGGCACGCCCGAAGACACGCAAGCCGGCCATGTACAAGGTCCTGATGCTGAACGACGACTACACGCCGATGGAGTTCGTCGTCCACGTGCTGGAACGCTTCTTCCAGAAGAACCGCGACGAGGCGACCCGTATCATGCTGCACGTGCATAAGCGGGGTGTGGGCGTCTGCGGCGTGTTCACCTACGAGGTGGCGGAGACCAAGGTGACGCAGGTGATGGACCTGGCGCGCCAGAACCAGCATCCGTTGCAATGCACGATCGAGAAGGACTGAACACGATCCAGAAGGGCAGGCTACCCTTTCCTCGACGATATCGCCTTCCCATATCGACGATCGCGCCCTCGTTCTGAGGCGCGTTTTTTCTGGCCTTCCGCGCAAAACCCTCCAAAGATGGTATCTGAACTAGAATCAGGTTCCGCCGTTCGAGATAGAGTTCGGGGTGGCCTGATCAGAAGGAGCGTCATCCATGTTGTCCCGCAACCTCGAACAGACGCTCCATCGTGCCCTGTCGCTCGCCGGCGAGCGACGGCACGAATATGCGACACTCGAACATCTGCTGCTCGGGCTCGTCGATGATGGAGATGCCGCTACCGTCCTGCGCGCCTGCGGTGTCGATATCGACAAGATCCGCGCGGACCTGACCGAATTCCTCGACAAGGACCTGGCCGGCCTCGCTTCGGACCGGTCCACCGAGCCCAAGCCGACCGCCGCCTTCCAGCGCGTCGTGCAGCGCGCCGCGATCCACGTGCAGTCCTCCGGCCGCGAC
>CAXSEE010000009.1:0-37747 GCA_964235615.1 uncultured Acetobacteraceae bacterium
TCGTGACCAGCCCCGTCACCGCCGAGATACTGGAACGCGACTACGGCGTGCCACGACGCATCCTGACGGTGGTGATACCCGGCATCCATCCGATCGAGCCGGCACCCCAACGGCGATATGGCGTGCAAGGTGCGACGAGCATACTGGCCGTCGGCGCCGTCAGCCGGCGCAAGGCGTATGACATCCTTGCCGAAGCGCTGTCGGCGGTACGGCAGCGGTCCTGGCACTGTCAGATCGTCGGCTCGCTCGAACAGGACCCCGCGGCCGCGGCCGATCTGCGAGCGCAGATCATTCGGCTCGGTCTGGACGGCCGCATCGAGCTGACCGGAACGATGTCTCCCCCGGCGCTGCAGGACGCCTACCGCCAGGCCAGCCTGTTCGTGGCTTCAAGCCATTACGAGGGATACGGCATGGCCATCGCCGAAGCCTTGCAGCATGGCCTTGCGGTCATCGCCACCGACGGTTGCGCGATCGTGACGGGACTGCCCGCGGGCAGCCTGCTCCCGATCCCAGCGGGAGACGCGGCAGCCCTCGCCCAGGGACTGGACCGACTGCTCAGTGACGAGAAGCGGCGGGACCGGCTTGGTGCAGGGGCGGCGGCCGCGGCGGCATCGCTCCCGAGCTGGAGGACCGCCGCCGCCGACGTCATGCTCGCCTTGTCACGACTGTAGCTTCATGTCGAACAGCAGGTCGCTGCCGAGATCATGCACACGCACCTGCGGACGCGCTGCCTGATCGACCCGTTCGATCGGCGGCAGGGACAGGCCGACGGGTCCCGAGCCCAGCACGAACGGCGCCACGCAGACATGCAGCCGGTCGAGCGCTCCGGCGGCGAGGAACCCCGAGATCGTCATGGCGCCCCCCTCGATCAGGATGCGCCGGTAGCCGTGTTCGGCAAGTGCCGCCACGATGTCCGACGGCTTGAAGCGACCATCCACGGCCGGCAGTCTTCTCGAAACGACCCCTTCCGGAAGCGGCCTGTCGCAGGTTGCGAACACGATGCGCGCCGCATCGTCGGAAGCGAGCAGTTTTGCGTCCCCGGGCAGGCGTCCCCGCGGATCGATCACCACGCGCGCCGGATTGCGACCGCTGCAGTTCCGCACGGTCAGGCGCGGATCGTCGGCGATGGCGGTGCCGACCCCGACCACCACGGCATCGACCAGGGCACGAAGCCGGTGCAGATGGCAAAGACCGTCCGGCCCGTTGATATAGCGCGAATGTCCGGTCGGGGTGGCGATCCGGCCATCCAGCGATTGTCCGAGCTGGCCGATCACGAATATCCGGTCCGCCGGCAACCCGATCAGCGGCGCATAGATATCCCATGGCGGAGCAAGCCCTGCCGCCCTGTCCGGGCTCCACCCGCTGACATCGGATGGACGGCTGGCGGCCTCCAGCAACTGATCCCAGTCCGGCGTTCGCATCGTCATGATTGGCAGCAACACCCCAGAATGGTTAAAATGGCAATGATTAACAACGGCATCCTGCTGGCCTTGCTGTCCGCCGCCCTGTTCGGTGCCAGCACGCCCCTGGCCAAGCTGCTGCTGGGCTCGGTCGATCCCTGGCTCATGGCCGGGCTGCTCTATCTCGGTGCGGGGACCGGGCTCGCCGGCGTGCATCTGTCGCGGGCGCTGCTGCGGCTGCCCGCGGTGGAAGCGCCGCTGCGGCGTTCGGATGCCCCCTGGCTCGCCCTGGTGATCCTGGCCGGCGGGGTCGCGGGACCGCTGCTGCTGATGCTTGGCCTGGCGCATACCGGAAGCGCGACGGCGTCGCTGCTGCTCAACCTCGAAGGCCTGGCGACCATGGTCATCGCCTGGGTCGTGTTCGGCGAGAATGTCGACCGGCGATTGCTGCTGGGCGCGTTCGCGATCCTCGCCGGAGCGGTGCTGTTGTCCTGGCCCTCGCAAGGTGGGCTCTCGCAAGACGGGGTGCCATTTCGGTGGAGCAGCCTGCTGATCGCGAGCGCCTGCCTGTGCTGGGGCATCGACAACAACCTGACGCGCAAGCTCTCCTCGGCCGATCCGGTGCAGATCGCAATGCTCAAGGGACTGGTCGCCGGCATGGTCAACCTAGTCCTGGCGATCGCCCATGGCGCCGCCATGCCTGCGGCCGGCATGGTGCTCGCTGCCGGTGTCGTCGGGTTTGTCGGCTATGGTGTCAGCCTCGCCTTGTTCGTGCTGGCGCTGAGACTTCTGGGCACCGCGCGCACCGGAGCCTATTTCTCGCTCGCACCCTTCGTAGGCGCCGCCTTGTCCGTCGTCCTGCTGGATGAGCCACTGTCGACGAGGCTGCTGATCGCCGGCGGCCTGATGGCGTTCGGCCTGTGGCTGCATCTGTCCGAGCGGCATGACCATGATCATGCCCATGACGCGCTGGAGCACGAGCACCGGCACGTCCACGACACGCATCACCAGCATGAGCATGCTCCCGGCCTGACGTTGGGTGAACCGCATACCCACCGGCATCGTCACAGGCCCCTGCTGCACCGGCATCCGCATTATCCGGACCTGCATCACCGTCATGGGCATGCACGCTGAAGCAGACAGCTGTTGTGCGCAACTGTTCGCGGTGTTCAAGTATGGCAAAGGATCCTGCCAGGATTGATACCATATGCCGCTGAGCGCCTACCGACTGACCGACCCGCCATTCTACCAGCCCGTCGGCGACGAGGTGGCGTTGTTCGAGGCCGCGTCGCGGACACGCATTCCGGTCATGCTGAAAGGTCCGACAGGCTGCGGAAAAACCCGCTTCGTCGAATACATGGCGCATCGGCTTGGCCGTCCCCTGATCACCGTCGCCTGCCACGAGGACATGACCGCATCCGATCTCGCGGGCCGTTTCCTGCTCGAGCCCGGCGGCACCGTCTGGCATGACGGACCGCTCACCCTTGCCGTACGTCATGGCGCCATCTGCTATCTCGACGAGATCGTCGAAGCGCGACAGGACACCACCGTGGTGATCCACCCGCTCACCGACGCGCGGCGCATGCTGCCGCTCGAACGGCGCAACGAGATGATCGCCGCCCATCCCGACTTCCAGCTCGTGATCTCCTATAACCCCGGTTACCAGAGCGCCATCAAGGATCTCAAGGAGTCGACCAAGCAGCGCTTCATCGCCATGGACTTCAACTATCCTGCCGCCGCCGTCGAAGCCGCCATCGTCGCGCGCGAGGCGGGGATCGAACCGGACGACGCCCGCAAGCTCGTCGATGTCGCCGAGCGCTCGCGCCACCTGCGCGGACACGGGCTCGATGAAGGCGCCTCCACGCGCATGCTGATCCACGCGGCAAGGTTGATGGCCGCCGGCGTGTCGCGACGCGACGCTCTTGCCGCCAGCATCGTGCTGCCGATCACCGACGATCCCGACATACGCGAAGCGCTCACCGCCGCCATCGAAGCCTGCGACGCCTAGCATGGGCCTGGGTGCGGGCGCGCGCCCGATCCTGTCCATGGTCGGCCCGGCGCCTGAGAATATCGCCCGCCTGCACCGCATCATGGCCCAGCGCGACAGCCTGCGCGCCAGTTTCGACCAGAGCTGGCACGCGCTGCCGGACGCGGATGAACCCACCCTGAATTCCTGGGCTGGGGCGGTGCTGGCCCTGGTCGACGTCAACGCCGGGCCAGCCTGTCTGATCGCGTTCTGGAGCGCCAGCAGCGGGACCGGTTGCGATCTCGCCGCCTGCGCCACGAGCGGCCTTGCCGCGGCATCGGTATGCCGCCTGGCCGGTGCACGCGCCACCCTGGCCTGCCTGCAGGCGCTGCCCGCGGTGATGCGCATCGCCGGCAGCGGCGTCGGCCTGCAAGCCTGGTGGCGCGGCATGCAACGCCTGTCCCGGGAAGCGGCGGATTGTATCCTGCCTGCTGCCACCAGCACGGAACATGTGTTGGCCGTCGGCAAGTTCGACGATTTCGTCGCCGCCGGCCTGAAGGCGTTCGGCAGCGACAGGACGCGACGCACCGCCTTCTTCGCCCTCGATGACCCGCTCGCTCGGGAGTGGCTCGCACGCACCCACGGCGCCCCGGGCTTCGCGGAGCTCGAGCGCGGCCTCGCGGCCTTCCAGACCGCCTTGTGGGGTAGCCGCGTTGCCCTCAGGCCGCTCCCGATCGGGGAACCTCCCAGGCAGCGCGCCTCGATCAGCAACGGCGTCGTGCTGCTGCCGGCGCATTGGCCGGTCATTGCCGCGTCATCGACACAAGCCCTGTATCGCGCGGCCGTCGCCCACGCCGGTGCGCATCTCGCAGCGCCCTGGCCACGCTCGCCACTCGGGCAGCTCAAGCCGCTGCAGGTGGCGCTGATCAACGCGATCGAGGATGCGCGGGTCGAGACGCTGGCGCTGCGTCGTTTTCCCGGCCTGAGACGACTATGGGCGCCGTTCCACACCGCCCGGCCCGACAGCGCGTGCACCGCCCCTGCCCTGCTGGCACGCCTCGCCCGGGCCTTGTTCGACCCCGACTTCGACGATCCCGATGGTTTCGTCGCCAAGGGCCGCGCGTTGTTCGCGGACGCCACCGGCCATCTCGACGACCCGACGATCAGCCTTCGCATCGGCCGCCTGCTGGGGAACGATCTGGGTCAGTTGCGCGTGCAGTTCAGCCCGCGAACCTACCTCGTCGAACCCGCCTATCGCGACGACGGCATGCTGCTCTGGGACATGCCCGATGCACCAGCCGACAGCACCGACCTGCTGGTCGAAGCGGCACGCCCGAATCCAGACAAGGGTGGCGAACATGCTGGCGACGCGGAGGCGTCCTCCGGCAGCGCACGCGAAGCACCGGCGGGTGGGCGCGGCACCGTTCTCATGACCTACCCGGAATGGGATACGGCGGCTGGCGTCGAGCGCCCGGACTGGACGACCCTGCGCGACACTCCGGCTGTGCTCGGAAACGCCGGATCGCTTACCGCCGCGATGGAGAACGAGGCCGGCCTGCGTGCGCGCATCGCCCGCCTGGTGCGCGGTTCCATGATCGGCCAATCCACCCGGCTACGTCGCCAGCCCGACGGCGAGGAGCTCGATCTGCAGGCCGTGATCGATGCGGCGATCGCGCTGCGCGCCGGCGAGACTCCGGACGCCCGCGTCTATCGCACTGTTCGCATCCTCGCCCGCGATCTCGCAACGATGCTGATACTCGACGTATCCGCCTCGACCAGCGCGCGCCTTTCCGATGGCCGCTCGGTGCTGGATGTCGAACGGCTCGCAGTCGCCCTGCTCGCCGAGGCGATGGACCAGCGCCGCGACGCCTGCGCCCTGCGCGCCTTCGCCTCGGACGGGCGCGAGGACGTGCGCATGATCCGGATCAAGGAATTCGATGAGGGTTTCGATACTCCGGCACGAGCCAGGCTCGCAGGGCTGAGCCCCGCCCTGTCTACCCGTCTTGGCACCGCACTGCGTCACGCCGGCGCCGAGCTCGGGAGCACCCGCGCCTATCGACGCCTGTTGCTCGTGCTCACCGACGGTGAACCATCCGACATCGACGTCACGGATCCGCGCGACCTCGTCATCGATGCCCGCCGTGCCGTCTTGGCGTTGCGCGCCAAAGGCATCGACGTTTTTGGTGTGCTCCTGGACCCAGGCGCCGTGGGCAGCGGGACCGAGATATTCGGACGCGCCAACAGTATTTCCGTGACCCGGCTCGCGGACCTGCCGGCGCGGTTGGCCAGCCTTTACTTCAGGCTCTCACGCCGATAGAGCCATGAGCTTCGAGGTCCGTTCAGCGGTGAGCGGCCAGTTTGCGGTTCGGGATGCCTTCCATCGGGCATTCGTCGGTACCCACCGTCGGCCTGGTCATCGCTTCGACCATTTCCCGCGTGGCCTCCGGATCGGCGGCCCATTTCTTGTAGAAATCGAACGGGCACTCCGCGACGCCGCGGTCGCCGTCGCCGCTGTTGATCGTTCCGGTATAGCCACGGTGCAGCAGCTTGAACAGATGGTTCTCGGACTGCCCATTGCGCCGCGCGTCGCGGATCAGCGACACCGACAACTGCGCATACTGGATGCCCATCTCCTCGGTGCCGCACTCTCCGAGCGTGCGTCCATCGAAACCGATAACCGAGGAGTGGCCGAAATAGGAATAGACGCCATCGAAGCCAGTCGCATTGGCCACCGCGACATAGACATTATTCGCCCAGGCCATCGACTTGGCCATGACGATCTGCTGCTCCTTCGCCGGATACATGTAGCCCTGGCAGCGAACGATCAATTCCGCGCCCTTCATCGCGCAGTCACGCCAGATCTCGGGATAATTGCCGTCATCGCAGATGATCAGGCTGATCTTCAGCCCCTTGGGGCCTTCCGACACGTAGGTGCAGTTTCCAGGATACCAGCCCTCTATCGGCACCCAGGGAATGATCTTGCGGTACTTCTGTACGATCTCGCCCTGGTCGTTCATCAGGATCAGCGTGTTGTAGGGCGCCTTCCTCGGATGCTCCTCGTGGCGTTCGCCGGTCAGGGAGAATACGCCCCAGGTCTTGGCCTTCCGGCACGCCTCGGCGAAGATCTCGGTCTCCTCTCCCGGACAGGTCGAGGCGGTCTCGTACATCTCGGCGCTGTCGTACATGATGCCGTGCGTCGAGTATTCCGGGAACACCACCAGATCCATCCCCGGCAGTCCCGACTTCATGCCGACGACCATCTCCGCGATACGGCGGGCGTTCGCCAGGACTTCCGTACGCGTATGCAGCCGCGGCATCTTGTAGTTGACAACGGCGACGCCGACGGTGTCCTTGCTGCTCGATATGTCACCGTGAAGCATCTTGCCCTCCCATTGGATCATCCATGTAACGTGCTCGGGTCGATCTCGAGTTTCAGCCGCTCCACCTGCCTGCCGCCGATGACATGGCAGCGCAGGATCTCCTCGATGTCGGCATCGGTTTCATAGCGATACCAGATACCGTCGGGATAGATCACCATGGTCGGCCCATGCTCGCACACATTGAGACAGCCGGCATGGTTGATGCGGATGCGACGGACGCCGAGCACCATGGCCCGGCGGCACATATAGTCGCACAAGGCCTTGCTGCCCTTCTGACCGCAGGACCCACGGCGGTGCGTGTCCGGCCGGACATGCGTGCAACAGAACACATGCACCCGATAAAGTGGGTCGGACCCATCGTCAGTGGCGCCGGATTGCGTCAACCCTTACGCAGACACTGAAGCGAGCAGGCTCGACGCCCCGCTGTTGTCGGCGTCGAAAATGCTCTTCTCGACGTTGAGCTTGGAGACGATCCCGTCCTCCACGACCATCGCGTAGCGCTGCGAGCGCTCACCGAGGCCGAACGCCGAAAGATCGAGCTCCAGTCCAAGCTTGCGGGTGAATTCAGCCCCGACGTCGGACAACATCATCACCTTGTCCTCGACGCCATACTGCTCTCCCCAGGCACTCATCACGAACGGATCGTTTACGGCGATGCAGGCGATGGCCGCGACCCCTTCGGCCTTCAGCTTTTCGGCTTCCTCGACATAGCCCGGGAGATGCTTGGTCGAGCAGACCGGCGTATAGGCGCCGGGAACTCCGAACAGGATGACCTTCTTGCCGCTGAGAAGCTCCTTGAGATCAAGGTCCTTGATCCCGTCGGCGGTCATCTGCTTCAACGTCGCCGCCGGAACCGCTTCTCCTACTTCGATACCCATCTGAGCTGATCCTTTATCCTAAGTTGATGTTGTCCGGTCTACTTGAAAACGCAGCTTGCCAGGCCGGCGGCAAATTCTTCCCGATCGACATTCTTCCCGATGACGACGAACTGCGTCATTCTGCTCTCGCCATCCGCCCAGGGCCGATCACGGCGCAACGTCGTCAGCATGCGCACGCTCTGGAACACCAGCCGCTCGTCGAAGCCGTTGGCGTGGAAGATGCCCTTGGTGCGGTACAGCTCGTCGCCGCGGCTCTGCGCCATCTCGTTCATCCAGATCATCAGGCGGTTGACGTCGATCGGGCGCTGCTCCTCCAGCACGAACGAGCGGATCGCCGCATCATGTTCATGCTCGTGATCACCGAGGAATTCCGGATCCACCTCGAGCTTCTGCACGAGGTCGAACGCCCCGACATCCAGTATGTTGGCCAACTCGATCTCGGCGTTAGCGGTGAAATAGATCTTCGCCATCGGGTTGAAGCGGCGCACATTGTCCGATACGGCCTTCATCTGCTCGGACGAGACCAGATCCATCTTGTTGATGAGAATGATGTCGCTGAACGCGACCTGCTCCATCGCCTCCTCGCTCTGAGCCAGATTGCGTTCCAGGTTGACCGCATCCACAACGGTCACAAACGCATCGAGGCGGATGGCGGACTTGACCTCGTCGGCGGCGAAGAAGGTCGACGCGACCGGTGCGGGATCGGCGAGGCCGGTGGTCTCGATCAGTATGCCGTCGAGCTCTCCGGCACGTTCCTGGAGCCGTCCGAGCGTCTCGATAAGATCGCCCCGCACCGTGCAGCATAGGCAGCCGTTGTTGAATTCGACCAGCTGAGCCTGGTCGTCGTGGATCACGAGCTGGCCGTCGATGCTAATCTCACCGAACTCGTTGACGATGACGGCAAGCTTGCGGCCATGCTGCTCGCGCAGGATGCGGTTGATGAGCGTTGTCTTTCCCGACCCGAGAAAGCCCGTCACCACGGTCGCGGGGATACGACGGTCGACTCTCGTTGCTTCGGACTGCGCGGTAGACATGGGATCGCCTTCCATGAACATGAAGGAGGCAGGACCCATCCGAAGATGGGTCCCGCTGTATTATTCGTGTCAGCCCATCTCGGCGTAGGCACGCTTCTCCAGAACCGCTTCGCCGCCCGGCGTTTTCACGACAGTCTTGGCCATCATGGCGATGCCTTCCTCCATGATGACCTTACGGTTCGGCGGCGGCAGCTTGTCGCCACGGAGCTGGTCATAAGGCACGACCACCCAGCAGGCACAGCCCCAGATGCACTCGCCAGCCATGCCTTCGAACCGGATTGCCGGTTCGGACAGCATCGGCCCGATGTCGATGAGCCAGGCATGCTCGTTCAGCTTGTCTTCCCAAGACAGCTTGTCGTAATTCTTCTGGCTCTCCCAGAAGGCGATCAGGTCGGTCTTGGCGACACCAGGCAGGATGACGTTCGCGTAGGCGGTGAGCGCGTCGAAGAACTCGTGGTTGAACACCTGCAGGGTGGACTCCGAGTCCAGCAGATAATTCTCCTTGATCATCTTCTTGAACGCCTGGTTCATGATGTCGTGACCCATGTTGCGCGACCCATGGATGAACACCTCGGCGTAGTCGGTCTTGAACCCTTCCTTCAGTCCGCTGTACTGCGGCATGAAGTCGATCCACTGCGTGATGACAGACTCCCACTTCGCAGCACCTTCGCCGGGAAGCACCTGCACGCCCGGATGCGTCAGCTTGGCCACGTCGAACAGCGTCCAGTTGCGGGACTTGCCGCTGATCGTCTCGTGCGGTGCGCCGGTCAATCCCGAGGGACGCAGCGCCCTGAACAAATCACGGCCGTTGTCGATCACGGCAAAGCGCATGAAGCTGTCGGCGACGAACCGGTTCGTCACCATCTGCTTGAAGTTCTGGCGCACTTCCTTCTCGCCGGTCGTCGTGTAGGCGGTGAGGCGCTGCCAGCTCTGCTCCGGGTTGACCACGAAGAAGCCGCCGGTGAACGGGCTGCGATAAAGATCGCCCCAGACCGCGGTGACGCCGGCATTCTTCTCATCGTCGAGCATGCAGTCGAGATCGTTGAGGGTCGTGTACAGCGTCGGGTTGTTCTGCACCGACTCCGGATCACCGGAAGAGGGCAGCTGCCCGACGCCGATCACCGGGATACGGCGGCCGAGCTTGACGGTGGATAGATGACGGGCGAGATCGACCACCATGCCGCTGCCGGTGCCGCCGGCCAGGCTGAAGCAGATCGTGACCAGGGAGGGCAGGCCGGCACCATCGATGTGGTTGACGAAATTGCGCAGGGCCACATCCATCGGACGCTCGCCGGCATAATAGGCGTTGGCATAGATGCCCTTGGCGACCGCCCTCGGGAAATGCTCGCCAGCCTTCGGCATGACGTATTTATGCGGCACGTAGGACTCGAAGTTCGGGTTCCAGTAGTAGCGCGGATACTCGAGCTTCAGGAACTCGCGGGTGCGGTTCATGCCTTCGAAGAACTCGTCCTTCGGCGGTACCGGGAGGGCCACGGCCTGGAACTGGAAGCGGTCCGCCGGGATGCCCCTGGACTCCAGGCGCTTGACGAAGGACGCGGCGTAGTCCTTGACGATGTCCAGGTCCTGATCGCCGATGTCGACCACCAGGGCCGCAAAGCGCGCGCGAGGATCGGCGAGATGGTCCTCGATCTCGCCGGTGCGCATCAGGGCCTCGACATAGACGGCACCGGTACGTCCGATGCCGACCACATGCATGCAGTGCGGAGCCTGGACTCCGGTCGAGCTATGGTAGAGGGATGCTGACATTTTTGTTTCCTGTTGTAATGGTTGAAGTCAAGTTGGAGTTGGTGTAGATCCGGAAGCCGCCGTCGTTCAGCATCGAATGGAGAATGTCTCGGTCTCGTCAAGAAATCCGAGATCCCTCAAGATGTGTGCAACGGACGTCGCGCGCTGGTTCGCCACGTAGAGCATGTAGTCCTCGACGAACAGACCGGGATCGCTCGAGATTATTCCGTCCTCGATCAGCTGGACACCTTTCTCGAGGTTGGAGCGGTCGAGCTTTGCCTGCCATATCGGCGACTCGATATAGATCGCTTCCTCGTCGACATGGCTGACACGGAGGAACTTGCCTCCCGTAACTGTCGGCACCTGCGCGCCGCTTCCGTATTTCTCGATGACTGTGGGCCAATCAAGGGGCATGGCACGTTCTCATTGCGCAGGAACTTGCAAACTCATGTCGCCCGCCGGTTCGCTGCCGCGCAGTGCTGCGAGCGATACGGCGATCCAGCTGCTGCCGCCCCACAGGCTGGCTCCGGCCATTCCCTCGAGCCGCGTGGATGGTTCACTCAGCAATACGCCATGGTCCAGAAGCAGGGAGTGATCGAGCAGCCGCTGTTCCTGCTCCTCGGCGTCGTAGGCGGCGCGGGCCTGATAGAACAGGCCGATGTCCATCTTGCTGATGGATGGCAGGATGAACTGGACTGATCCCTGGCGGCCACCGTCCACGACCTGCGGCGGCACATCCGGGTTGAAGGCTGACGCTAGACCAGCGGCGGCCTCGGCGGTGCTTGCGTCGGCGACGTCATGCACGCGCATCTCGATGTATTCTGGCACGTAACTCGGCAAGAGCCCGAACCGCTTCGGCAGTCCGGCGTCGATCGCGATCGGCTCTCCCACCAAGTCCGCATACCCAAGCATGTGGATCCACTTCGCGCCATAAGGCGTTCTGGCGGCTGAGTGCTGCGTGGAGGGCGCGGCTACCCAGTTCAGCAGGCGCAGCATCTCCCACAGGTTGAAGCCGCCCCGGAGCGTCAACAGCGACGCGACCTCCTGGTTGACGCGGGAGTGCGTCCCTTCGAGGCTTCTGCACGCCTCCCACGCTGCCTGTTGCGGTATCATGATGAAACCGGCAGTGAACGGGTTCTTGAACATGGTCCCGCATGATTGCACGACACCGGCATTCTTGTCCTCGTCGCCCAGGCAATCGAGTTCGTTGAGCACGGCGAACAGGTTGCCGCCTGCATGCGCCGGGGTATCCCCATCGCAAGGCGCGATCCCGACGCCGGTCACCAAAGCGCGGCGACCGAAGATCCCATTCGAGAGATGCCTGGCGAGGTCTACCGCAATGCCGCTCCCGGTGCCGCCGCCCAGTCCGAATACAACCGTGACCACGGCCTGCGACCGTGTGGCATCGACGGCCGCCGCGAACTCACGCAGTGCCTGTCGAAGCGCGCGTGATCCGCTATAATAGGCCTGCCCATAGATCGCCTTGGCGACGGCCCGCTCGAAATGACCTCCTGCTGCCGGCAACGCGACGGTTGGTGCGAGCCAGGGCCGGTATGCGGGGTTCCAGGGATGTTGCGGATATTCGAGCGTCAGGAATTCCCGATATTGGCCTAGCGCCTCGAACAGATCCTCCCGCTGCGGCACGTCGAGCGAGATGATCGTGATGTCGGCACGGTCCGATGGAATGGTATCGGCCAGAGCACGCAGCTCTGACAGGTCCTGCTCACCGATATCAATGGCGAGCACTGTCACCTTCGAAGCATCCGGCTCGAGACGGCGCAGCATCTCGCCGATCACGCCGGCGCCGGCCTTGCCAATCCCTACCACGTGGGTAGAGACCGAGATTGTCTCGTCGCTGCCGACACGATGCACGCCACGCTTGAGCGCATCGAGCTTGCGACGCTTCAGTCTCTCGTCCATCGACAGGCTCATCTTGCGAAGGCACTCCCTTTTGTCCGAATATTTGGATTTCAGATTGGCTGGAGCATTCCGTATGCTGGACGAAAGGCCCGTCTTGAATAAGACAAGCGCCACAGGCGTCCGCTGCTATTTGGAATTATGTTCCAGTATCAGCTTCACGGTCACAGGACCGTGAAGCTGCATGGGCCAACATCGTTGGTGGTCCGCGTCTTTTAATTCTGGATAGGAATGGCACGGTTAGTCAAGGGTTTTTATACAAGCCACTTTCAGGACGTGGCTCTTTATCAATCCTATAATAGTGCATGCTACTTCAGGATAATCTCCACGCGGCGGTTCTGCGCCTCGCGCACGCCCGCCGCCGTCATGACCAGCGGGTTGCTCTCGCCATAGCCGTGGATCGCGATCTCGGAAGGCTGCACGCCATCGCGAACCAGCTCCGCCTCGACGGTCTTCGCCCGGCGTATCGACAAGCCGAGATTATACTTCGCCGTTCCGGAGAGGTCGGTGTAGCCGTTGACCTCGATACTGGTCGTCTGCACGTGGCTGCTGGCCGTGGCTGCCTCGGCGACGATCTCGCGTGCGCGCTCCGTGAGATCGGCACGATCCCAATCGAAAAACACCAGATAGGTGCGGGCAGCCATCGGCGCGGGAGGTGCAACCGGCGCGGGAGCTTCGGGCGGCGGCGGGGGAGTGACGCCGAAAGCATAGGCGAGGCCAAAGGTCAGGACATGGACGAAGATGTCCCTCTGCAAGCCGATGCCGCCCCTGACGATGACGTTGTCGACCTTGTTGTAAAAGACGCTGTTCAAGTCACCGGCGTTATGGATGCCCACCAGCCGGTAGTCAGCGGTGAGGGCGAGGCCAGGTATGGCCTTGATCGGCACGGCCACGCCGGCAATGCCCTCGTAGGCAAAGTTGGGGCCTGATGTGCCGCCGATGTGGTTCAGATCGCCGTTCGAGAGGAATTCCGGGGAAGTCTGATGGGTCCACAAGGCACCGGCACCGACGCCGAGATAGGGACTGAAGGCGGTGATGTTCATGCCGTAGTCCGGCAGCTTGAACGCGTAGGCTGCCTCCAGGAACCCGCCATAGCTTTCCTGGTGGCCGGTCTGTCTCCCGGTCAGCGGCGTGACGGGCACCAGATTATTGAGGGAGTTATACTCGTAGGCTCCGAGCACGTCGACCTGAAGGCCGTTGGAGAAGGCATAGCCGGCCGCGCCCGCGCTGATGAAACCGAGATTGTAGCGTTCCTTTGCCGGTCCCGGACCGAACGGCCCATCACCCGGGTCAACCCCTACATCCTGCAGAAGGCTCGGGCCGCCGGCAATACCGATGAAAGGGTGGCCGTTCGAGAAGCCGTCCATGAAACCGGGCTCTGCCGGGGGACGCGCCGGGTTTTGCGCATGGGCGGCCGTGGCGAGACCGGTCATCAGCGTGACGGCGCCGACCGGCCTGGCAAGGCGTCGGGCTGCTGCCGAGCTTCTGGTAAGCAGTGACATCATCTTTGTCCTCTTCCGTGTAGGATCGGCGCACGCCGCATTTTGGATTCAAGTTGGAGATTTGGTCTCATGCCTCTCCATACGCGGACGACGCTCCAGACATGGAATGACCCGTCTATGTCGAAGGATGGAAGTTCTTGTACGTTTTCGCCTGAAACTGGCGAGACTAAAGGCTGCCGGGCAACAACCTTGGTGCCGCGGCGAGCTATGGCGATCTATAACGCCGTAGTCCAAGGTTAATCTGTACTGCGCTTCGAGTTCAAGAGTTCATTTGCTTTGATGATGGCTGATGCCGTCTCTTCCATGCTGATCCGCTTGCCCATCGCCTGCCGGCGGATCGTCTGGTAGGCCTGCTCCTCGCTCATGCCCTGGGTCGACATCAGGATGAGCCGGGCGCGGTGGATTTTCTGAACGCCGCCAAGCCTTCGTTCGAGTTTTGCCTGTTTCTGGGCTGCAAGCTGCTGGTTCAGCCATATCCGACGCGCGACCGCAAGCTGCGTCAGCAATCCGAACGGCCGGATTGGCCGCTCGATCACGGCATGGACGCCGATCTCCAATACAAGCTGCAAAGTGGATGGATCCTCGTACCCGACAATTGCAAGAATCGTGGGGCGTTCTTGCACTTGATTACGGATGACCTGGCGCAGATTGTCGCGGCTGTCGTGGTCGATCGCCAGCAGCGCGATATCGACTCCGGCGCTGATGCTCTCGGGGACTGGCCAGACCGTGGTGACCTTGCAGCCGATCCGGTCCAGATGCTCGATCAGGCTCAGCCCATCCACATCGGGAGAATGGATCACCTCGATCCGCAAGCCTCGTAAATCACGCAGGATCTCGAAGGCCACCTACGAACCCCTCAGGCATTCTCGACGTTGATGGAGCGGGACGAAGCGGCCGCAGCGCCGTGCGTCAGCCCGCCAGCATGATCGTCATGATCGTCATGATCATCCGCAACCTGATAAGGATCAGGCTCGATCCGGCTGGTCGATTCCCAAACGACTTCGAAACGGCCGGCGTCATTGACACGGGCGATCCTTGGCCAGAGATAGGTATGGTTGGTCCGCGGATCGATCCGGACCCGGCCCTGGGGCGCCTCGAACTCGATGTGGGCCAACGCCTCTATCACCCGTTCCGGTTCATCTGAGCCGGCACGTTCGATACCCTTGGCTGCCAGCATGATCTGGAAGTAGGCGGCCTCGGCGACCGCGGTGACCGGCTCCTGCTGGCCGAAACGCGCCTTGTATCGCCCAACAAACGAGACCGCAGCGGGTGAGGATACGACTTCGAAGAATGGTGCCGCGGTGATGTGGCCCCTCGCCGCCTGATGGGACATCCGCGCTATTTCGGCCTCGCTCGTCGTCAGGCTGGCAATCGGCATGACGCGCCCATCGAACCCGGCCTTGGCGAAAGCCTCGTAGAAGACGCAGGTCGCGCGCCCTACGACCGTGGAGAAGACGACGTCGGGGCTGGCCTTGGCGATGCGCTCTATGACCTTGTCGAAGTCGCGGCTGCTGGCGTCGATCGGCACATACATCTCGTCGAGCACGCTGCCGCCCGCATGCCTGACCAACTCGGCCATGATGCGGTTGGACTCGTAGGGATAGACATAGTTCGATCCGACGAACATCATCCGCCGCCCATATTGCTCGAGCAGGAAGCGGGCAAGCGGCTTGGAGTTCTGGTTCGGAGCGCTACCGGTGTAGATACAGTGGCGGGAGTATTCGAACCCTTCATACAAAGTAGGATAGAACAACAACCCCCGGAAAGCTTCCACCACCGGTAGCACAGCCTTGCGCGTACTGGACATGTAGCAGCCGAAGATCAGGCGGACCTTGTCGATGTCGAGCAGATGCGATGCAAGAGCCGCATATCGTTTTGGTATCGATCCGGGATCATAGGCGATGCCTCGCAGCGGCCGACCCAGGATGCCTCCGGCCTCATTGATCTCCTCGATGGCCAGGATGCTGGCCTTGAGCTGGGTCTTCTCGATCTCCGCGGTAACGCCGGTCTCCGAGTAGAGCAGCCCGATGTTCCAGGCGCCGGTCCGGCTGGAGGACGTCGTCATGTCTCATCGAAAGCCATCTGCCGAATTTCCCCCACTTTGGATGCCCGCTTCCAGTAATCGATAAATGCGAAACACCGTCTCTTTTCTCACATCGGAATGGCTTTGCAACCGGTTTCGCGTCAGCTCAGCTTCGCAGCGAGCCCAAGGTGAGAGCCACCGCCGACGCACGGTTCTCGACACCGAGCTTGGCATAGGCCTGCTCGAGATGCTTGTTGACCGTGCGCGGCCGCAATCCCAGGATATCCGCGATGTCGCGATTGGTCTTGCCGCGCGTCAGCCAGAGCAGGACCTCGGCCTCGCGCGGCGTCACCGGCAGACGCGCGCGCAGCCTCTGTTCATCACGCGAGGCGTGAACCTCCTCGATGCGAAGCAGGATCTCGTCGGATCCGATCTCGCCTACCCGGCCGACATCGACAGTCTCTCCGGTCTCGACCATGCGGCGTACCGGATCGACCCCGCACTCCGCCGCAAGCAGGGGCAGCAACGCCTGCCGCAATCCGGTTCCCGACAAGCCTGTCCGGACCAGCAACTCCTCGGCCCGAGGCGTCGCCCAGCGCAATGTTCCGGCATTCGTCACCGCGAACAGCGCGTGGCCGGATAACTCCATCGCCATTCGGGCACTCTGCATCAGCCGCGCACCGGCCAGATGCACCTCGATCCGCGCGACCAGCTCGCGGATCGCCACCGGCTTGCCGACATAGTCGACCGCGCCCGCCTGCAGGCCGCGGATGACGTGATCGGTATCCGCCAGCCCGGTCATGAAGATCACCGGCAAGGTTGCCCCGGGTATGCGACGCAGCCGGCGGCAGGTCTCGAAGCCATCGAGTTCCGGCATGATCGCATCCATCAGCACGAGGTCGGGCCGCATCGCATGCACGATCTCGAGCGCCCGCTCGCCGGAAAGCGAGACCAGCACGGTAAAGCCGGAAGCCTCCAGCGCGGTCGTCAGCAGGCCGAGCGTGTCCGGGCTGTCGTCGACGATGAGGATGGTGCCGCTCACTCCTGAGCACCGAGTTCCAGCAGAATTTCCTCCGCCAGGTCGAGGCGGAAGGACCGCACCGACACCGCAAGCCGCGAGAGCCGCGCATCATCGGGAGACGCGGCACAAAGCGCCTCCAGCCGCCCCGACAGGGCGCGCACGTGGCCGATGCGCACGAGGTGACGCAGTTCGGCGAGTTGCGGCGCCAATGATGCAAAGGCGGGGGATGCCGAGGCCGGCGACGCGGAGGCGGGTTGCGGGCTGTGCGGCCGGCTCGGGGCCGGCGCATCCTCGATCCATTCGAGATCGAGCAACCGGCCCAACGTCTCATGCAGGGCCGGGATATTCATCGGCTTGGGCAGAAAGGCGTCGTGCGGCGCGTCCGCGGACCGCTCCTCCGGATGGGCGGACATCATGACGATCGGCAGTTTCCAGCCGTCCTGTCGCAGCCGCCGCGCGATCTCCCATCCGTCCATCAACGTGCCGTCCGCCTGCAAGCCATCCTGAGCGCGCAGCGACACATCCAGAATAAAGGCGTCGATCGTACCGGACGACCGGGCCTCTGCCGCGAGCCGCAGGCAGCCGGCGGCGTCCGGCACGGCATGCAGGGTGAAGCCGAGCGGACGCAGCGCCTCGTCGAGCAGGGCACGCTGCACGGCATCGTCATCGGCCGCCACCAGGATGCGCCGACGCCCCTTATAGCCCCGCAGCAGGCGTGGCGAGGGGGGCGCTTGGCCAATACCGGCCACGGTCGAGAGCAGCAGCCGCAGCCGGAACGCGGTGCCTTCACCGATGCGGCTGCTGACCTGGATCTCGCCGCCCATGATCGTGGCGAGCAGCCTCGATATGGTCAGGCCGAGCCCGATGCCCGGGATCGCGAGGTCGACTGCTGGCGAGAGCCGCTCGAACGGCTCGAAAATCCGCTCCAGATTTTCCGCGGCAATACCGGGTCCGGTGTCGGTGACGATGAACTCCGCGACTTCGCCGCGCACCACCAGCCTGAGACCGACCTTGCCGCGGCTGGTAAACTTAATCGCGTTGGACAGCAGGTTGATGAGCACCTGACGCAGCCTGGTCTCGTCCATGCGCACCACGGCCGGCAGCACGGCAGGCCGCTCGAAATGGAAATCGATGTTCTTCACCTCCGCCTGCAGCCGGAACATGTCGACGATCTGGCTGACGAACTCATCCAGCCGTACCGGACGCAAATCGAGCTTGATCCGTCCCGCCTCGATCTTCGAGATGTCGAGAAGCCCTTCGATCAGCCGTGCGAGATGCTCGCCGCCGCGCCGGATGGTACGCACCGCCTCGCGCCGCCCCGGCGGGATCGACGCATCGAACTCCAGCAGTTGCGCATAGCCGAGCACGGCGTTGAGCGGCGTGCGCAACTCGTGCGCGACGCCGACCACGAAACGGCTTTTCGCCAGGTTGGCGGACTCCGCGACGGCTTTC
This sequence comes from uncultured Acetobacteraceae bacterium, assembly GCA_964235615.1. Lineage (GTDB taxonomy): Bacteria > Pseudomonadota > Alphaproteobacteria > Acetobacterales > Acetobacteraceae > Lichenicoccus. The sequence continues at coordinate 18,320 of CAXSEE010000009.1, forward strand.
GCGCGGTGCAGGTCGGCATCGGTGCGGCGGTGCGCCTTGATTTCATCTTCCAGCAGAGCGGTCTGCCGGCGCGTCTCGTCTAGGGCAGCACCCCGGCTTTCCTGGGCCAGGGTCAGCAGCCACACCACCACGCCGGCCACGATGGACAGCACCAGGAAGGCCCGCCACAGCGCCTGGGCCATCGGCAGGCGGAGGCCGGTGCTGGCCCCAGTCGCCTGTAGATAGCCGGTCGCCTGCAGGTATATCGAGCCCAGCAGCAGCGCCACCAGGGCGCACGCGGCCATGAACTGCGCCAGGAAACGTGGCAGCATATGGCCGAGTCGTCCGTGCAGGCCGTGCGGCACCAGCGCGCGCAGCATGGTCGAGAACTGGGCGGCGGCGCGCGCATGCGGCTTGCAGACATCGTTGCAGCGCACATCGAGCGTGCAGCATAGCGAGCAGATGGCGCCGCCATAGGCAGGACAGTAGGCGGTATCGGCGGCGGCGAAACCGATGCCGCAGACCCGGCAGGCCGGGGCGCCGGTGATCGCCCAGGCCCGCCTCGGCTTGCGGGCGAGATAGAATCTTCCGCCGGTCAGGGCCGCCAGCAGCGGACAGGCCAGCAGGCTCGCGAGCATGGCGACGAACGGTGCGAACGCCTGAGCCGTCGCACCCAGTCCGCCGGCGAGTGCTGCCAGGCCGAGTGTCGCCGAGGCCAGCATGGCGCCGACGCCGACCGGGTTCACGTCGTAGAGATGCGCCCGCTTGAAATCAGTCAGGCGCGGCGCGAGCCCGAGCGGACGGACCAGCACGAGATCCGACACCAGGGCGCCAACCCAGGCGCAAACGATCACGGAGAAGCCGGCCAGCACGGCGGCGAGAGCTGGATAGATGCCAAGCTCCATCAGCAGCACCGCGATCGCCACGTTGAACACCACCCAGACGACCCGTCCCGGATGGCTTCCGGTCAGGCGCGAGAAGAAGTTCGACCAGGCGATCGAGCCTGCATAGGCGTTGGTGACGTTGATCTTGAGCTGGGCCACGACGATCAGCAACGTGGTCAGCGCCAGTGCGGCGGCATGATGCCGCGTCAGCAACCCGAAGGCATGCTGGTACATCGCGACCGGCTGGGCCGCATCGACCTCCGATGCGCCGGCGCCGAATGCCAGGCTGGCCAGCAGCGAGCCGAGAAAGAGCTTGATCGCCCCTGGCAGGATCCACCCCGGTCCACCCACCAGCACCGCCGCCCACCAGCGCCCGTGCCGGTTTGGTGTGGGTGCCGGCAGGAAGCGCAGGTAATCCACCTGCTCGCCCACCTGGGCCAGCAAGGCGGCAATGATCGAGGCGGCCGCACCAAAGTCGAGCAGCGCGCTGTTGCTGCGTTCGAGGCCATGGAAGTGCCGCCAGGCGGACAGTGGTGCTGCACCTGCAAGACCGGGCGACAGCGCGGCCGCGAGTGGCAGCAACGTGAGCACGAGCCAGACCGGCTGGGTCGCGCGCTGGAAGCGGGTGATGAAGGAGATGCCCAGAGTCACCATCGGCACGACGGCGATGGCGGACAGCAGGCAGCCGATCTGCATGGGCAGCCCGAAGCAGGCCGCGAGGGCGGAGGCGAGGATCGTCGCCTCCAGGGCAAAGAAGATGAAGGTGAAGGCTGCGTAGATCAGCGAGGTGATCGTCGAGCCGATATAGCCGAAGCCGGCGCCGCGCGTGAGCAGGTCGAGGTCGATGCCGCGTCTGGCAGCTGCCAGGGCGATCGGCAGGGCCGTGCAGAATATGATGAGGCTGACGGCGACGATGGCCAGCGAGGCGATGGCAAAGCCATAGCGCAACGTGATCAGGCCACCGATCGCCTCCAGTGCCATGAAGGAAGATGAGCCGAGAGCCGTGTTGGCGATCGAGCGGCCGCGCCAGCGCCTTGCCGAGGCGGGAGTGTAGCGCAGCGCGAAATCCTCGAGCGTCTCATCCGCGACCCAGCGGTTATATTCCCGGCGCGAGGGGATGAGGCGCTGTCTTCCTGCCATGGGGCATCACGTCGTTTCGTCCCTGCTACGCAAGTTTGGTGCCAGAGCATGAGTACGGCGAATGACGTATGGCACCGGTGCCGACGCCGGTGCGACATTCCGGCTTTTGCCATCGGAGAGTGGTCAATGGCGGATACGCTGATCAAGATCGACCTGAGCCAGTCGGCCTACGAGAACGACATGGTGCATAACCGGTGGCACCCGGACATCCCGATGGTGGCGACGGTGAAGCCGGGCGACGATTTCATCATCGAATGCTATGACTGGACCGGCGGCTTCATCAAGAACAACGACGACGCCTCGGATGTGCGCGACATCGACCTCTCGATCGTGCATTTCCTGAGCGGCCCGATCCGGGTGGAGGGTGCGCAGCCCGGTGACCTGCTGGTGGTCGATTTCCTCGATATCGGCGCCTTTCCGCATAATTCCTGGGGGTTCAACGGCTTCTTCTCGAAAAAGAACGGCGGCGGTTTCCTTACGGAACATTTTCCTTACGCCCAGAAGTCGATCTGGGACCTGAACGGGATGTTCACGCGCTCGCGGCATGTGCCCGGCGTCGAGTATGCCGGGCTGATCCATCCCGGGCTGATCGGCTGCCTGCCGTCGAAGCCCCTGCTCGAGACCTGGAACACGCGCGAGCGCGGGCTGATCGCCACCGACCCCCACCGGGTCCCGGGCCTTGCCAACCCGCCGTTCGGACCCACCGCGCACATGGGACGCCTCCGCGGCGACGCACGGGCCGCGGCGGCGCTCGAAGGCGCGCGCACCGTCCCGCCGCGCGAGCATGGCGGCAACTGCGACATCAAGGATCTGTCACGCGGCGCGCGGGTCTATTTCCCGGTCTATGTCGACGGCGCCGGGCTGTCGGTGGGCGACCTGCATTTCTCCCAGGGCGACGGCGAGATCACCTTCTGCGGCGCCATCGAGATGCCGGGCTGGATCCACATGCGCGTGCACAGCCTGATCAAGGACGGCATGTCGAAATACGGCATACGCAGCCCGATCTTCAAGCCGAGCCCGATCACGCCGCGCTACCAGGACCACCTCATCTTCGAGGGCATCTCCGTCGACGAGAGCGGCACGCAGCATTATCTCGACGTCGGCGTCGCCTATCGGCAGGCCTGCCTGAATGCCATCGAGTATCTCAAGAAATTCGGCTATTCCGGCGCCCAGGCCTATTCGATCCTCGGCACCGCCCCGGTGCAGGGGCATGTCAGCGGCGTGGTCGACGTGCCGAACGCCTGCGCCACGCTATGGCTGCCGACCGGGATCTTCGAGTTCGACATCTCTCCCGGAGCGGATGGTCCGAGACGTTTCCTCGACGGCAGCATCGACATGCCGCTCGCTCCTGACCTCTGAGGACCGCCATGCCGAGCTACCAGTATTGCTGCGGCTGCTGCGGCCCGTTCGAGGCCGTGCGGCCGATCGCGGATTTCGCGCGGCCCTCGCGCTGTCCCGGTTGCGGAGCGGAGGCCGCGCGCAGCCTCGCCGCGCCCTCCTTTTCGGCGATGCCCGCGACCGTTCGCCAGGCTCACGCCACCAACGAGCGTAGCGCCCATGCGCCGAAACGCACGGGCGCGCACGGGCCGGGTTGCGGTTGCTGCAAGCCGACTGCCACCGCCGGCGCAGCCAAGTCATTTCCCGGCGCGCGCCCGTGGATGATCAGCCACTGAAGCTAGACGTGACCAGGTGCCGTTGCGGCAACCGTGCCATGACCCGGCTTGCATATATCGCCACATGAACTTTCCAGTGAGCAGCATAGCGAGCAGATCGTGCCATGATGGAACGGGCAGCTCGTCATGTCGCGCTTCTCGTAGGAGAAGCCGCAGACGGTGCAACCCAATGTCTCGCCCAGTGCGCTGTCGTCGAAGGGGGGTCGGGCCAGATAGTAACGGCCCTTGGTGATGATCGCGACGATCGGTGCGGCGATGAACGCCAGGACAAGGGCGATGAAGGCGGAAAATGCCTGGCATACCGGACCGAGCAGGCCGAAGAAGGCAATGATCGAGATGGCCGACGCGAACAGCATGGAACCGAAGCCGACCGGATTGAAGTTGTACAGATGGCCGCGCTTGAACTCGATATACTCCGGGCTGAGCTTGAGCAGCGGCTTGATGATGACCAGGTCGGCGGTCACAGCACCGATCCAGGCGACGGCGACGTTGCTGTAGAAGCCGAGGATCTTGCCCAGGAAGCCGAACATGTTCAGCTCCATCATGGTCAGCGAGATGCCGACATTGAGGAAGATGTAGACCACACGGCCGGGATGGGCGTGCAGCAGGCGCGAGAAGAAGTTCGACCAGGACAGCGAGCCGGAATAGGCGTTGGTGACGTTGATCTTGATCTGCGACAGGATGACGAAGAAGGTCGCGACCGCGAGCGTCGCCGCCATCGGGAACATGTAGTGGTAGCTGACGATGTACATCTGGATCGGCTCGTTGGCCTGCGTCGCGGGAGTGCCGTGCGCGACCGCGACCGAGGCGAACAGCGAACCCATCAACTGCTTGGCCGCGCCGAGGATCACCCAGCCCGGGCCGGCAAGGATCACCGCGATCCACCAGCGCTTGCGGTTGGATTTCACCTCGTCGGGCATGAAGCGGAGATAATCCGCCTGCTCGCCGATCTGCGCGATCAGGGAAAGAGCAATGCCGGCGGCGCTGCCGAACAGTAGCCAGTCGAACTTGGCGCCGGAGGGTGAGACGCCGGCGAAATTGGTCCATTGCGGGATCGCGTTCGGATCGGCCACCAGCACGGCGATCGGCGGCGCGAACAGCATCAGCAGCCAGAGCGGCTGCGTCCAGACCTGCAGCTTGGCCAGCAGGGTCATGCCGAACACCACCAGCGGGATGATGATGAGCGAGCCGAGCGCGTAGCCGATCGGCAGCGGGATGCCGAAATAGAGCTGGAACGCCTGGGCCATGATCGACCCTTCCAGCGCGAAGAAGATGAAGGTGAACGAGGCGTAGATCACCGAGGTCAGGGTCGAGCCGAGATAGCCGAAGCCGGCGCCGCGGGTGAGCAGGTCGACATCGACATTGTAGCGCGCGCAGTAGATCGCGATCGGGATGCCGGTCAGGAAGATCACGATGGCAGCTGCGAGAATGCCGAAGAAGGCATTGCTGAAGCCATACTGGACGGCGAGCGAGCCGCCGATGGCCTGGTCGGCCATGTAGGCGATGCCGCCGAGTGCGGTGGTGGCGACCGCGTATTCGGACCAGGTGCGGAAGCTTTTCGGCGCGTAGCGGAGCGAGTAGTCCTCCAGCACCGGGTTGTTGACCAGCTTGTTGAAGGAGCGCCGTTGCCGCTTCTCCGTCATGATCTCAGACATGCCGTTCCCCTTCAGGACAAACAGAACCAGCATCCAGCCTAGAAGCCGGGGAGATCGCCGGCGTATGCGTCAAATGACGTATGACCCTTGCATCCCCAGCCTTGCGTTTGTGGAGATACTCGGGTTGAACCCTCCTCCTTCTGAGGGGTAGGTGGATGACACGGCTGATCGGCATCGACTTCGGCACCACCAACAGCGTGGTCGCGATCCTGGAGCCGGACGGCAGCACGCGCACGGCACGCCATGCCGTCGGCCAGGCCGAGCTCGACGTGTTCCGCACCGTGCTATGCTTCTGGAACCATGAGGCGCGTGGCCGCAGCATCCTGCACCACGCCGCCGGTCCGATGGCGGTGCAGGCCTATCTCGACGACCCGATGGATAGCCGCCTCATCATGTCGATGAAGACCTATCTGGCGCAGAAAAGCTTCGTCCAGACCAACATATTCGGTCGGATCTTCACCCTGGAGAAGATGGTCGCGCTGTTTCTCACCAGCCTGTTGGGCAACGGCTATGACGATGCCAGGGTGATCGCCGGTCGCCCGGTGCGTTTCGCCGGCGAGTTCGCCGATGATGCGCTCGGCGAGAGCCGGCTGCGTGCCTCGTTCGCCGAGGCCGGCCTCGACGCGGTCGACATCGCGCTGGAGCCCGAAGCGGCCGGCTACCGCTTCACCCGCACGCTGGACGCGCCGACCACGGTGCTGGTCGGCGACTTCGGCGGCGGCACGAGCGACTTCTCGGTCATGCGATTCGATCCGCGCGGCCCGCGGCAGGTGATCCCGCTGGGCTATGCCGGTATCGCCATCGCCGGGGACAGCTTCGACTACCGCATCATCGACAACGTGGTCTCCCCCCTGCTGGGCAAGGGCGACGTGTATTCGGTGATGGGCAAGGAGCTGCCGGTGCCGCCGGAGTATTTCAACGGCTTCGCCCGCTGGCACCGGCTGTCGCTGATGCGCTCGCCACGCACCCTGCGCGAGATCGAGGAAGTGGCCGCCGCCAGTGCCCATCCGCAACGGCTGCGCACGCTGATCCGGCTCATCGAGGACGAGCTCGGCTATCAGCTCTACCAGACCGTCAGTGCCGTAAAGGCCGAGCTCTCGAACAACGAGAGCGCCATGCTGCGGTTCGAGCATGCTGGTCTGGCGATCGAGCAGCGTATCGACCGGCACGAGTTCGAGGGATGGATCGCCGACGACCTGAAGCGGATGGGTGTCACCATCGACCAGGCGCTGGAGCGTGCAGGGGTGAGACGCGACGAGATCGACCGGGTGTTCCTGACCGGCGGCACGTCCTTCGTGCCCGCGGTACGCGCCTTGTTCGAGCGGAGGTTCGGGACCCGACGCGTCTCCGGCGGCGGCGAGTTCGTCTCCGTGGCGGAGGGCCTGGCGCTGATCGGACGGGACCGGGCTGAACGGTAGATGTGTAGTCTAATGCGTCGACGGAGATGGCTTCGGAAGCGCCGGCTTGGTGATCCTTTGCCGGGTGCTGGTCGCCCGCGGATGCGAGTAGGCGCGTCGCATGGCGCCAGGCTGGTTGATCGGCGCGACATTGAGCGGTGTCGAGACCGCCTGGCTGGGCGCAGACCCGGCCCCGCTATCGAAGGTCTGCGCGCGCACTGGGACCGGAGCGAGCCACAGGCCTAACCCGAGCGGGATCGCGAGCACGAGAAGGGGGCGGATCGAAAATGCCAAGGTCATGGCGCGGCTCCTGCCATACACTGTCCGGACGAACATCTCACATGGGAAGCATGGCCATATGGACAAGGACGAACTCACGCACTGGGCGCTGGCGAATGGCTGGCAGCTCATCGCCGGCACCTTGAGCCTGACCAAGCCGTCATCGCCGAAGGAGGCCATCGTCCGGATGGTGTTCAAGGCGACGGTGGTCAATCTCGAGGTCAAGAAGCCCGCCGGAAAATGGGAGAAGATCGCCGGGGAGAGCTACGGCAAGGTCAGGATGGACCCTGACGGCGAGCGGCCCCAGGGCCTCGGCTTCGAGAAGATCCCGAGCTTCTCCATGCTCATGCAGGACAACCGCGACCGCCAGGTCTTTGCCAGCATGGGCGGTGCGCCGAAGCGATGAGGCGGCCTTCCCGCGACAAGGTGAGCCGCGCCGTCCGGCAACCGGGCAGGCGTGCCATGACATGAATATCGTTCTTCGCGCGGCCGTGGCCTACTGGATCCTGCTGTTCGCCTTGCGCCTGATCGGACGCAAGACCGCCAGCCAGATGGCCCCGTTCGACCTGATCATGCTGTTCCTGTTCGGAGGTTCCGCCATCACGTCGGTGCTCGGCGCGGACCAGTCGCGCACCGCTGCCTATACCACCATCTGCACGATCGGCATCATGCATCTCTCGGTTTCATGGGCGAAGGCGCGCTCGATCCGGATCGAGCGTATGATTATGGAACCCCTGTCGTCGTCTATGAGAAGGGCCAGTGGCACGAGCGGCGGCTGCGGTTGCAGGAGCAGGACGTCCTGACGGCTGTCCGCCAAATATGGCCTGCGTGGGATCGAGCAGGCGCGCTGCGCGATCGCCGAGTGTAGCGGCAAGATATCGAGATTGATGCGGGTTCGGGAGCCTGTATCTTACGAATGGTAAGACAGGACGAAGCTCATGGGCGTCATCACCCTGCGCAAGCAAGGCAACTCGGTAGGTGTGACCTTCCCGGCTGAGACCCGCATCCGGATGGGCTTCGAGATCGGTCAGGATCTCACCCTGGTGGAGCTTGCCGACGGGGTGAAGCTGGTGAAGCGCAACCTCAAGCTCGAGCGTCAGATGCAGATGGCGCGCGACCTGCTCCGCGAGCAGGCCGATGCCCTGCAGGAACTCGCCAAGCGTTGATCGAGCCGGAATGGCTGGAGAGCGATGCCGTGCTTTTCCTGCATGACCAAGCATTGCGGGAATATGGTGGTGCCCAGGGCCTGAAGGAAAAAGGAGTAATCGGTAGCGCGCTCGGCCGACCGGCAAACCGGTTCGGCTATGCCGGCGACACGCTGGACCTGTTCGACCTGGCTGCCGCCTATGCCTTCGGGCTTGCCTGCCACGCCTTCAACGACGCCAACAAGCGCACCGCCTGGGGTTGTTGCGTGTTGTTCCTAAAAGTCAACGGCACCGATCTGGCGGTTCCGGCGGCCGACGTTGTGGAGCAGATGCTCAGGCTGGCCCAGGGCGAGCTGGACGAAGCCGCTTTCGCCGCGTGGCTACGCGCCCACCGGCGTCACTGATCCATCATCCGAGGATCCCCGGCAGGTCGAGCCCATGCTGGCGGGCGCAGTCGATCGCCGTCTCGTAGCCCGCATCGGCATGGCGCATCACGCCGGTGGCCGGGTCGTTCCACAGCACGCGCCCGATCTTCTCCGCCGCCGCCCGGGTGCCGTCGGCGACGATGACCATGCCGGCATGCTGCGAGAAACCCATGCCCACGCCGCCGCCATGATGCAATGAGACCCAGGTCGCCCCGGACGCGGTGTTGAGCAGCGCGTTCAGCAGAGGCCAGTCCGAGACCGCGTCGGAACCGTCGCGCATCGCCTCGGTCTCCCGGTTCGGGCTCGCCACCGAGCCGCTGTCCAGATGGTCGCGGCCGATGACGACGGGCGCGCTCAGCTCGCCGCTCGCCACCATCTCGTTGAAGGCCAGACCGAGACGGTGCCGGTCGCCTAAGCCCACCCAGCAGATCCGCGCCGGCAGTCCCTGGAATGGGATCCTGGCCCGCGCCATGTCGAGCCAGCGATGCAGGGCGTGATCGTCCGGCATCAGCTCGCGGACGCGGGCGTCGGTGCGGTAGATGTCTTCGGGATCGCCGGACAAGGCCACCCAGCGGAACGGCCCTACGCCGCGGCAGAACAGCGGCCGGATGTAGGCCGGCACGAAACCCGGGAAGTCGAACGCGTCGGCGATCCCTGCCTCTTTCGCCATCTGGCGGATGTTGTTGCCATAGTCGAAGGTCGGCACGCCCATGCGGTGGAACGCCAGCATCGCCTCGACCTGACGCGCCATCGTCTGTTTCGCGGCCGCCACCAGCGCCGCCGGATCGCGCTCGCGACGCGGCTGCCATTCGCCGACGTTCCAGCCCTGCGGCAGATAGCCGTGCAGGGGGTCGTGCGCCGAGGTCTGGTCGGTCACCATGTCCGGGCGCACGCCGCGCCGCACGAGTTCCTGGAACACGTCGGCGGCGTTGCCCTCGAGACCGATCGACACCGGGCGGTTGCCGGCGCCGGCGCGTTCGAGCATTACCAGCGCCTCGTCGAGATCGCGCGCCTGGACGTCGAGATAGCCGGTGCGCAGACGCATCTCGATGCGCGAGCTCTGGCATTCGACCGCGAGACACGACGCACCCGCCATGACCGCCGCCAGAGGCTGCGCGCCGCCCATGCCGCCGAGCCCCCCGGTGAGGATCCAGCGTCCGTTCAGGTCGCCACCGTAATGCTGCCGGCCGGCCTCGACGAAGGTCTCGTAGGTGCCCTGCACGATGCCCTGGCTGCCGATATAGATCCAGGAACCGGCGGTCATTTGGCCGTACATCATCAGCCCGAGGCGGTCGAGCTCGTTGAAATGCTCCCAGTTGGCCCAGTGCGGCACCAGGTTGGAGTTGGCGATCAGCACGCGCGGCGCATTCTCGTGGGTGCGGAAGATGCCCACCGGCTTGCCCGACTGCACCAGCAGGGTCTGGTCGTTTTCCAGCCGGCGCAGCGAGGCGACGATGGCATCGAAGCTCGGCCAGTCGCGCGCGGCGCGGCCGATGCCGCCATAGACGACGAGCTCCTCGGGCCGCTCGGCGACATCGGGATCGAGGTTGTTCATCAGCAGCCGCAGCGGCGCTTCGGTCTGCCAGGATCTTGCCGAGAGCGTGCCGCCGCGGGCCGCGCGGATCACCCGGCTGTTGTCGATACGGTTCATGCGGCCTCCTGCCGGATCAACCCAGGTTTCGGATAAGCCCGGCGCGGGGCATCGGGCCAGCGGCGTCGATGATCGCGCCGCTGCGGATCAGGTTCGCGGCGAGCTCCATGTCCGGGGCAAAAAAACGATCCTGGTCCAGGGCCGGCACCACGGCGCGGAGCCGCGATTTCACCCGTTCCAGCGCATCGCTCGAACGCACCGGCGCGTGGAAGTCGCAGCCCTGCGCCGCCGCGAGCAGCTCGATGCCGAGAATGGCGGTGAGGTTTTCGGCCATCGGCAACAGACGCCGCGCGCCGTGCGCCGCCATCGAGACATGGTCTTCCTGGTTGGCCGACGTCGGGATGCTGTCGACGCTGGCCGGGGTGGCGCGCTGCTTGTTCTCCGACACCAGGGCGGCGGCGGTGACCTGCGGGATCATGAAGCCGGAGTTGAGGCCCGGCCGCGGCGTCAGGAAGGCGGGCAGTCCGGACAGCGCGGGGTCGATCAGCATCGCCACCCGCCGCTCGGCGATCGACCCGATCTCGCACAAGGCGAGTGCGACCATGTCGGCGGCGAACGCGACCGGCTCGGCGTGGAAGTTGCCGCCGGACAACGCCTCTCCGGTGTCGACCAGGATCAGCGGATTATCGGTCACGCCATTTGCTTCGGTCGCGAGCGTCGTGGCTGCCTGCCGCAGCAGGTCGAGTGCCGCACCCATCACCTGCGGCTGGCAGCGCAGGCAGTACGGGTCCTGCACCCGTTCGTCGCCCAGCAGATGCGAGGCGCGGATCGCACTTCCCGCCATCACTTCACGCAACGTGGCGGCGACGTCGATCTGGCCCTGATGCCGGCGCAGCGCGTGGATGCGCGGATCGAACGGGGTGTCGGACCCGCGCGCCGCATCGGTGGAGAGCGCTCCGGTCACGATCGCACTGGCAAGAAGCCGCTCGGCCTCGAACAAGGCCGCCAGTGCGTAGGCCGTGGAGAACTGGGTGCCGTTCAGCAGGGCGAGGCCCTCCTTCGGTCCCAGCACCAGCGGCGTCAATCCGCATGCCGCCAGCGCCTCCGTCGCCGCTTCGACGACGCCCTGGCGCATGATGCCGCCGATGCCGATCATCGCCGCCGCCATGTGAGCCAGTGGTGCGAGGTCGCCCGACGCGCCGACCGAGCCCTGTGCCGGCACCACCGGAAGCAAATCGTGCAGCAGCATCGCCTGGAGCAGGTCGATCGTCGCGTTCTCGACGCCGGAGGCGCCCTGCGCGAGCGACGCCAGCTTGAGCGCCAGCATCAGGCGGCAGACGGCCGGCCGCATCGGCTCTCCGACGCCGGCCGCGTGCGACACCACGATGTTGCGCTGGAGCTGCACGAGGTCGGCATCGTCGATGCGGATCGAGGCCAGGCGGCCGAAGCCTGTGTTGATGCCATACACCGGCTCGCCGCGCGCCAGGATACTGCGGACGCAGGCGGCGCTCGCCTCGATGAGCGCGCGGCTGCTCTCGTGCAGGACGGGCACGGCGCCGCGATAGATGGCGCGCCAGACGTCGAGCGGCACCTCGCCCGGAACGATCTCGATGATGGTCCGGGAGGCTGTCATTGCCCGTGCCAGACCCGTCGGTGAAGCGGGTTGAGGCCGAGCCAGTAGACCAGCTCCGCCGGCTGCTCGATCGACCAGATCGCGAGATCGCAATCCTTGCCGGCTGCCAGGCTGCCGATGCGGTCGGACCGGCCAAGCGCCCTGGCGGCCTCCCGCGTCATGCCCAGCAGGCATTCCTCGATGGTCAGGCCGAACAGGGTGGCGGCCATGTTCATCGCCAGCAGAGGCGAGGCCAGCGGAGAGGAACCGGGGTTGAGGTCGGTCGCCACCGCCATGCGCGTGCCGTGCCTCCGGAACGCCTCGACCGGCGGGCGCTGCTTCTCCTGCAACGTGTAGAACGCGCCTGGCAGCAGCACCGCCACGGTTCCGGCTCGCGCCATGGCCCAGGCGCCGGGCTCGCTCGTGTATTCGAGATGGTCGGCGGACAAGGCGCCGTGCGAGGCGGCCAGCGCGGCACCGCCGAGATCGGAAAGCTGGTCGGCATGCAGTCTGACTGCCAGGCCATGCGAGCGGGCTGCCTGGAACACGCGGTCGATCTGCATCGGCGAAAAGGCGATGCCCTCGCAGAAACCATCGACGCTGTCGGCAAGACGCTCGGCGGCGATCATCGGGATCATGCGCGTGCAGATCCAGTCGATATAGGCGTCCGCGCGCCCCGCGAACTCGGCCGGCACGGCATGGGCGCCGAGGTAGCTCGGCGAGACATGGATCGGCCGGTGCTGCGCCAGGGATCTTGCCGCGACGAGCTGGCGAAGCTCGGTCTCCTCGTCCAGGCCGTAGCCCGATTTTACCTCGATCGTGGTGACGCCCTCGGCGATCAGGGCGTCGAGACGGACCAGGGCCGCATCGACCAGCGATTGCGTGGAGGCCGCGCGGGTGGCCGCGACGGTCGCGCGTATGCCGCCGACCTGCGCCAGTTCCTCGTAGCGCGCACCGGCCAGACGGAGCCGGAACTCGTCCACCCGGTTGCCGCCGAACACCAGATGCGTGTGGCAGTCGATCAGGCCCGGGGTGATCCAGCGTCCGTCGCAATCGATGGTCGCGGCAGCCTCGCAGGCCGGCATTTCCGCCTCCGGCCCGCAGTAGACGATGCGGCCATCCAGTGCCGCGATAGCGCCCTGCTCGATAATGCCCAGGTCCGGGATGCCGAGACCGGGAGCCGCCTCCGCCATGGTCGCCAGCCGCGCCCGTCGCCAGATCGTATCGACGCGCATCGGCCCTCCCGCCTTATGGTCTATACGTTGTTGGGCTCGCAGGCTTATGTCCAGTTCTAATCAATCTGCCCGGAGGCCCGGTGCCGTCGTTGCATTTCGAACGCGCCCTGGTCCAGGGCGGTTGGCGCGACCATGTCCGCATCATCGTAAGCCGCGGCTTCATCGAGCGCATCGAGCCGGACTGCCCGCCGCAACCTGAGGATTTCCGGTCCGGCTACGCGCTGCCGGGCATGCCCAACCTGCACAGCCACGCCTTCCAGAGGGGCATGGCCGGACTGTCCGAGCGGCGAACCCGGCCCGACGACAGTTTCTGGAGCTGGCGGGAGATCATGTACCGCTTCCTCGACCGCATGAACCCGGACGATGTCGAAGCGATCGGCGCACAGGCCTATGTCGAGATGCTCGAAGGCGGCTTCACGCGTGTCGGCGAGTTCCACTATCTGCATAACGACATCGACGGCCACCCCTATGCCGATCCGGTCGAGCTGGCCGGCCGTATCGCCGCCGCCGCCCAACAGGCCGGGATCCGGCTGACATTGCTGCCGTGCTTCTATGCCCATGGCGACTTCGCGGGCGCCGCTCCCCTGCCCGGCCAGCGTCGCTTCCTGAACAGCCTCGACAGCTATGCGCGGCTGCTGCAGGGCTGCGAGGGCCTGATTGCCGCGTGGCCGGGAGCAACGCTCGGGGTGGCGCCGCACAGCCTGCGCGCGGTGACACCGGACGAGCTGGGCCATCTGGTCGCGCTGGCGGCAGGCCGCCCCATCCATATCCACGCGGCCGAGCAGACCCGGGAAGTCGAGGCCTGCGTCGCCTGGAGCGGATTGCGCCCGGTCGAGTGGCTGCTTCGCCATGCGCCGGTCGGTCCGCGCTGGTGCCTGATCCACGCGACCCACATGACCGGGACGGAGAGCGTGGAACTCGCCCGCACCGGCGCCGTCGTCGGGCTCTGTCCGCTGACCGAAGCCTCGCTCGGCGACGGCATCCTCGCGGCCGAGGCCTGGCATCGCGAAGGCGGCAGGTTCGGGATCGGCACGGACTCCAACATCCTCATCGGCGTGGCCGAGGAACTGCGCCAGCTCGAATATGCCCAGCGGCTGAGCACGCGGCGACGCAATGTCATGGCCGAAGCGGGAGAGGCGTCGACCGGTGCGGCAATTTTTGCCGCCGCACTGGCAAATGCAACCATCGCCCTCGACGCGCCGCCGGCATCGCTCGGTGTTGGCGCGCCGGCGGACATCGTTGCCCTATCGGCAAATTCCTCCTGCTTCGCGGCGGATGATCCGGCTGCCCTGCTGGACAACTGGATCTTTGCCGGCGACCGCAGCGACGTCACCGACGTCTGGTGCGATGGCCGGCATGTCGTGACCGGCGGGCGTCACGTCGCGGCGGGAGAGATCGGCCTGCGCTACCGTGCCTGCGTGCGGCGGCTGGCAGCCCGGTCATGACGGGTTGGGCTCATCAATCCCTACTTCACCAGCCAGCGCAGCGAACGCCGCAATTGGGCAGTGCCGTTCTGCGAGAACCAGCGTCCATGGGCGAAGATGACGCGTTCCGGCTGCAACGCGAGCAGGCGAGCCGCGGCCTGTGCCGCCCTGCTGCCTTGCAGCTTGATCACCGCGCGCAGATAGGGCGGCGGCATGCCGTCCGGCGCCACCACGCCGAACAGCCGCGCCACCGGATGCATGAGCGGCGGCAGCTTCTGCAGCTCCAGGTTCAGCACCAGGTCGGTGAGGATCAGCGTCCGCGTCGGCGCGTGGAACAAGGCGGTTTCTTGAAATCCGAAACCTCCCGATACGGTCGACAACGAGATCCCGTAGCCCCATTCGCCCGGAGCGCTATCGCCGAGGTCGCGATCGAGCCGGACACCGCTTTTCCTGACCTGCCGGCGATCGCGCAGACCGCGTGCGGCCCAGGTCGTGACATCCGGACAGGCTTCCTGCCAGGCCTTGAGGAAGGTCCAGTGTGCCACGTTCGGCGCGACCAGATGACGGATGCGGCCGAGCGTCTCGAGCTCCTTTTTCAGCGCCTGGCTGAACATCGTCGGCGAATGCAGCAGCAGACTGCCGTTCGCAAGACGGATCACCGTCATCCGCACCGGCAGGATCCTGCCCAGCAGGCCGGGCATCACGCTGTCGACGATGAATATATCGCTCACCACCGGCTTCACGGTATCGAGCGGCGGATAGCCAGCGGACTGGCTTTCGAGAAGGCGATGCAGCAAGGTCATGGAGGCTGCAACGAGCGAACAATGGAAAAGGATGCGCGCCGCATCTCGATCTTGTAGCGCCGATAAACCGGCGGGAACTCTGACCGGACTGATGCTCTTCCCCTATGGACGCACTCGTCTTGCGTTCTTTCTGACGCTCATCCTGCCAAGGGAGTTTCGAACATCATGGCGCGTGCGGTCAAAGCAACGAGAACCACCAAGCCGGTCTCGAAGGCGCCGTCCACAAGGTCCGTCCCGGCTGCCAAACGGGCACCGGCCGCGGCGGCTTCCGCTCCGAAACTTGGCAAGGAGGAGTTGCGCGCCCAGGTGGAAAAGCTGGAACGCGCCAACGCAACCCTTCGCGCCAAGAGCAAGCAAGCCGGCCAGAGCGCCAAAGCCGCCGCCGCGCGCGTGGCCGAGCTGGAAGCGCAGGTGGAACAGTTCGAACAGGCGGCGGCTGCTGCTAAAGCTCCGGCAAAGGCTGCTGTCAGGAAAGGCGATTCTGCAAAACCTGTATCCGCTGGCAGTCAAGCGACGCCAAAGCGGACCCGGCGACGGAAATCGGAGATTGATCCAGGAGACGCCGTGCCGCCCGGTCTTGCCGTATCGGAGCCGCTTCCCATGGACGAAGAGGCAGCGGCGGCAAAGGAAAACCTGGAAGAACATCTCCGAGGCGAGCAGCCTTAGCCGGCTTAGAGCCAGCCGCGTTCGCGGAATACCGATAGCTTGGCTCCGGACGGAGCATACCAGGCGCCGTCCCGGTAGCGGGCGCCGAGTCGCTGCGCGACCTCCTTGTTTCCGAACGGGATACGCAGCTTGGTCTCATCTGCTGCTTTCTCCGCAGCAGGCGCTCTCGCTCTTGGCGGTGCCTTCGCAGAGGCAGGCAGTTTACGCGGTGTCGATTTGGGCTTTGCCGATCGTGCCGGCTTGGGCTTTACCGCCACCGGGGCGACAACAGCCGCAGCCTTCGGCGGCGCGTGCTGATCGAGGAACGACCGGCAGACCGCGCTCGAAGCTGCATAGCCGGCCGGCGGCGATATCCCCTTCTGCCGTGCCAGGCTCTCGACATAATTCTTCATGGCCGGTGTCGGCAACCGGGTGTCCGCGCCGGGAGCTCCAGTCGCCGCTCCTTGGGTCAGCCGCCCGATGATGCGCGAAGCCTGGGCGCAAACCGCGTCGATGGCACTCATCATCTCCGTCCGCCCCACCAGCACATCGTCGAGCAGGGTCTCGAGCTGGGCCGTCACGCCGGGATCGACCAGCGCCGGATCCGCCTTCTGCAGCCGGTCGAATATCGCGAGGCCGCGCTCGGTCGGCACGATGTTCTTGCCCTGTGCTGCAAGAAACTCCTGCAGCTTGAGGCCACGGATGATCTCTGCCCGGGTCGCCGGCGTGCCGATCCCCTTCGCCTCCTTCAGCCGCTCGCGCAGGACTTCGTCGGCCACGAAGCGCCAGGCATTCTGCATCGCGTCGACCAGGCTGCCCTCGTTGTAGCGCGGCGGCGGCCGGGTCTCCTTGTCCTCGACCGCAGCCTCGTCGAGCGTCGCGGTCTCGCCGTCGCGCAGGGCCGGCAGCAACTGCGCCTCGTCGCCCTTCTCCTCCGCCGGCTGCCAGTCGGGGAAGGCGGCGCGCCAGCCCAGCTCGATCGGCTGGCGCCCGGCCGCCCTGAACGGATGGCCGCGCACGTCGAGCAGTGCCGTGGTCTGGCGATAGCGGAAGTCCGGCATCAGGGCGGCGAGGTACGAGCGCGCGATCACGTCGAATAGACGGCGCTCGTCCACGCTCAGCTTCGGCCAGACCTCGCCCAGCCTGCCGGCCATGTTGCGGTTCGGGATCACCGCATGATGGCTGGCGCCGGCCAGCCCCTTGTCGTGGAAACTGCCAGACGCGCCGCGCCGGATCATCGGCGGGTCCGGCACCGGGACGGTGGCGAAGCTGCGGCCGGCGCGCAACCCGGCCACGATGGCCGGCGCGTCGGGGATCAGGCTCTCCGGCAGATAGCGCGTCTCGGCGCGCGGGTAGGTGATGATCTTCTTGCCCTGCCCGTCATACAGCTCCTGGGCCACCTCCAGCGTGCGTGCCGCGGACCAGCCGAAGCGCGAGCCGCATAGTTTCTGCAGGCTCGGCAGGTCGTGCAGCCGCGGCGGTCCCTGCCGCTTGTCTTCCACCTTGACCGACAAGGGGCCGGCAGATCCCTCCGCCAGGACCGCGACCGCCTCGGCGTCCGGCCGCTTGGTGATCCGCTCCTTCGGCGCGTGGCGCATCCGGAACCGGCCGGCCGCGACGGCGGCTGTTGCCACCACCTCGAAATAACGCTGGGGGACGAAGTCGCGGATCTCCAGCTCGCGCCGGCAGACGATGGCCAGGGTCGGGGTCTTCACCCGGCCGACCCCGATGACGCTGCGGTCGCCGCGGCCGAGCGTCACCGTCGCGGTGCGGGTCAGCGAGAGGTTGTAGATCTGGTCGGCCTGGCGACGTGCGACGGCGGCCTGGTACAGCGCCTTGAACTCGTCGTTCGGGCGCGCGTGGGCGAAGGCGTCGCGTATGGTCTGCTCGTCCTGGGCGGTGAACATCACCCGCCGCACCTCGCCGCGATAGCCATAATGCTCGAGGATTTCCTGGCCGATCAACTGGCCTTCACGGTCGCAGTCGGTGGCGAGCCATACCCGTTCGGCCGTCCGCAGCGCCTCGCGGATCGCGAGGAGCTTGGCCGCCTTGTTGCCTCCGGTAGCCGGGCGGGTGCCATACAGCCCGTCCGGCCGCAGTAGTATCGGGCTCCATCGCTTCCAGCCCGGCTCGACCTCCTCGGGTTCGAGCAGGTCGAACAGATGGCCTTCCGCGGGGAGAATGATCCCGTAGCGCGAGCCGACCGCGGCACGGATGTCCTTGGCCTGGCTGGTCTTCTCGGTGATGACGAGTTGATCGGACACAGATCATTATACACTATGTCTCGCGCCGGAGCGCGCTCTGGCTACACTACGTCTCCCGCTGGAGCGCGCTCTGGTCCGCCAACCAGTCCACCACGCCGCACAGGGCCGCGTCGTTGTCGAGGCCGGCCTTCAGCCCGTGCCGATACAGCTCGATCTGCCGGTCCGCACCGGTCCCGGCCGCGACGATCTGCCGCACCGCGTCGAGTTCACGCCCGCAGCCCAGGGCGGCCGCATCCTCCCCTACCAGCCCGATCAGCCGCTCCATCCCTTGCGCCATCGGGACGGTCATGCACGCCTCCTCGTCGATCAGCGAGGCATGCACCCCGTCGCGCTGCACGCGCCAGAAATTCTCGCTCGCAATCGCCCGCGAGGCACCGGTGAGGCCGGCATGGACATCCGGCCGCCGGTCCAGCAACCGCACCACGCAGCGATACAAGGCCGCGATCGCGACGGCATCCTCCACGACCACGCAACTGTCGCAGACGCGCAGCTCCAGCGTCGGGTAATGCACCGACGGCCGCAGCGTCCACCACAGATAGCTGGCATCCGGGATCGCGCCGGACCGTGTCATCACCCGCAGGTAATGCTCGTAGTCCGCGGCGCCATCCATCAGGTCCGGCAGCCCGGACCGCGGCCACTCCCGATAGGCCGCCATCCGGTAGGCGCTGAGCCCGGTCGGCCGCCTCTCCCAGAAGGGCGACGATGCCGACAGGGCCAGGAACATCGGCACGTATGGCACCATGCGGCGCATCAGGTCGGCGCGCCGGTCCGGCTCCGGCACCTCGACATGGACATGCAGCGCGCAGACCATGTTGCGCGTTGCCAGGATGCCATATTCCTTGACCATGCGTTCGTAGCGCTCGCCCTCGCTGGGACTCTGCTCGGGCCAGCAGGCGATGGGATGGGTGCCGGAGGCGAACACCAGCAGCCCATGCTCCCGACCGATCCCGGCCAGTTCGCGACGCAGGTATGCCAGCCGGTCGCGCGCCTCGGCGAAGTCGGTACCGGGCGGGGTCGAGACCTCCACCTGGCTCTGCAGGACTTCGCGTCCGGTGCCCGGCAGGCGATCGTCGGCCGCGACATGGAACGCCTTGGCCGCAGCGGACGAAGGCGTGCCGCGACTGCCCGCGTCGGCCAGGAAATACTCTTCCTCGATCCCAAAACGGTAGCGTCCGTCCACAACATGCCTCCGCGGAAACCCGAAGCCCAAGACCTGGCATCAGCCTGACCGGACGAGGCCGGATTTGCAAAGTGATTTCCCGCAGGCCCGGGCCTCG
>CAXSEE010000009.1:37847-41990 GCA_964235615.1 uncultured Acetobacteraceae bacterium
GCAGTTACGATTACGTAATAATTATGGATACATGGCGAAGGAACGGTGCTATAGAAGATGTTACAGAAATAATAACAAACTTAGTTACTACGTTGTATTAGTTCGTATAATCAAGCCAAAAATTGTCTTGCACAGGTGGGGAAGATCATGATCAGCCAACAAGATCCGGGAGTGAAGTCGCTGAAGCTCGGTGAGGCTGACACCGATCCAGTTGCAGCATCGACCGTCGCGAGTGCGATTGACGATCAACAGGCTACAGGATCCGATCAGATCCTGTTCATCGACTCCCGTGTCAGCAACTACAGGGATCTCCTGAAAGGTCTGGCAGCCGGCACGCAGGTCTATATTCTCAACCCCGATGAAGGCGGCCTTGCGCAGATCGCGGCGATCCTGGCGAGCCGTCACGATGTCGCCGACGTCTCGATCATCGCGCATGGCAATGCCGGCGAAGTCGAGCTTGGCTCCACCATCGTCACCCAGGCGACCCTTGCAGCATCGGCCACCGACCTGCACACCATCGGCGCCGCCATCGCACCGGGCGGAGACCTGCTGGTCTATGGCTGCGACGTCGGCGAGGGCAGCGCGGGCCAGAGCTTCGTGAACGCCCTGGCGGCAACGACCGGCGCGAACGTGGCGGCAGCCTCGCACATCGTCGGCGATGTCGCCGCAGGCGAAGGCTGGAACCTCGACGTCACCAGTACCGCCTCGTCGATCACGGCTCCGATGGTGCTCAGCACCGAGGCGATCGATGCCTATGCGCATCCGCTTATCATCAATGATCCGCCTGCCGGTCTGCCCATCACCTTCACCACCTTCACCGGCAACACAGGCAACTTCTCCCTCAGCGGCGGCACCGTGAGCGGCGTCAAGAGCCCCACGCCCTCGGTGACCAGCGCCGGCTACCTGCAGCTGACGAGTGCGACCGCCAACCAGGCCAGCCTCGCCGTCTACAACCAGGCGTTCCCGTCATCGACCGGCATCTCGGTGCAGTTCACCTATTACTCCGGTGGCGGCAACGGAGCTGACGGCATCTCGTTCTTCCTGCTGAACGCCGATGCGGTCGGCAGTGCGGGCGCCTCCTCGGTGGTGGCCGGCGGCTATGGCGGCGGCCTCGGCTACTCCGACGACGGACAGGCGGGCATCACCGACGGCTTCCTCGGCCTGGGCTTCGACACCTATGGCAACTACAGCGCCGTCGACCGCGGCCAGACCGGTACCGGCCAGAAGGCGAACGAGGTCGCCATACGAGGTTCCGGCACTGGCACCACCGGCTACGCCCTGCTCACCAACGCGGTCTATGCCTCGGGGATCGACGGCACGCGCACGGTGAAGATCAACCTCATCAAGACCGACGCCACGCACGAGAGCGTGTCGGTGTTCCTGAGTGCCGACGGCGGCGCCACCTACCAGGAGGTGATCACCAACTACGCGGTCGCCCAGACGCTGCCGAGCAACTTCTATCTCGGCTTCGCGGCCAGCACCGGCGGCTCGACCGACACCCACCAGATCGAGAATCTCTCTGTCACGGTGCCGGTTGCGCTCACGGTCTCCGCACCGGTGATCACCTACCCGAACAGCACCGACGCCAGCAACCTCACCCTGCTGCCCGGCGACCATTTCAGCTACAGCTACCAGCTCATCAACGGCGGCCCGAACGGCTCGTCGGAAATCACGCTGCAGGACGCCCTGCCGTCGACGGTCACTGCATCCAGCGTGAGCTGGACGCTGCAGGACGATCTGCATCCAGCGGGGAGCCTCGAGACCGGCACCGGCAACATCAACCTCAGCAACATCAACCTCGCGAGCGGCGACAGCGCGACGGTGACCGTCTCCGGCACCATCAGCTCCACTGCCGCCACCGGCAACGTCAGCCACACCATCACCGCCACGCCGGGTACCGGCTTCTCCTTCGTGACGCCCTCCGCCGGCGTGGTCGGGTTGGCGCTCGGCTCGCCGAACCCGTATCTTTCCGGTGCCAACACGACAGGCTCGACGATCGACACCGCGCCGATCCGGCTTTTCTCCAACGCCCAGATCGCCGACGCGCATAGCAACCCGACCTTCACCGATACGATAACCCTTACCAACAGCGCCGGGACGGTAACCGATGCGAACGGGCTTCTATCCGGGACCGGCCTGACCGAAACTGCAACGAAGGGCATCTACACGCTCACCGCCACGGGCGTCAGTGTCTTCAACAGCGACCTGCAGGGCCTCGTCTTCACGCCAGTTGCAAAGCAGGTGGCCTCTGGCCAGACCGTGGTGACCAACATCGCGCAATCGATCTCGAACGGCTCCAGCGGCACCACCCCCGCCAAGTCGTCCCAAGCGATGACCACGACCGACACCTGCTTCCTCGCCGGCAGCCATATCCTCACCGACCGCGGCGAGATCATGGTGGAAGCGCTGCAGGCGGGAGACCAGGTGGCGACGCTGGAGGATGGGCGGATCGTCTGCCGCGAGATCATCTGGGTCGGCTGCCGCCATGTCAGCGCCGCCGCGGCACGGGACGCCAGCCCGATACGCATCCGACAGGGCGCATTCGCGGGGAACGTGCCGCACCGCGACCTGCTGGTGACGCCGGAGCATTGCATCTTCGTCGACGGCCGGCTGATCCCGGCACGGATGCTGGTCAACCATCGCTCGATCATCGAGGACCGGACCATCGGCGGCTACAGCTTCCATCATGTCGAACTCGCCAGCCACGCGATCCTGCTGGCCGAAGGCCTGGCCACCGAGAGCTACCTCGACACCGGCAACCGTTCCTGCTTCGCCAACGCGACCGTGGTCGCCCTCCGTCCCGATTTCGAGACGCAAGGTAGCCCCAAGAGCTGGAACCATGACGCATGCGCCCCGCTCGCGGTCGACCGGGAGACGGTGCAGCCGATCTGGGAGAGGCTCGACCGTCGCGCCACGTCGCTCGGGTTCCAGCTCGTTCGTGTGCCGCCGGCGCTTTCGGACGATCCGCAGCTGCGCCTGCGACTGTGCGACGGGCGGGAGCTGCAGCCATGCTGGAGCCAGGCGAACCGGCAATTCTTCCAGATCCCGCCGGGCGCGCGACCCATTCGCCTGCTCTCGCGCCGTGCGCGACCGGCGGAGGTCATCGGGTCCTTCGTCGATGACCGCCGCGAACTCGGCATCGGCGTGGCCAGGCTGGTGCTGTGGAACGGGCTGGACGACAGCACGATCGAAGCGGCGGCACTTGCCCTTCCCGGCTGGCACGCGCTCGAACAGGGCATTCGCTGGACTGACGGCGATGCCGAACTCGACCTGCCGGCTGCCGGCCGGCACGACACCTTCCTCGACGTCCACGTCGTAAGCGTGCTGCGCTATCCGGCGTCGAGTGCCGCCTGCATCAGCCCGGCGACCTCGATGGAGCGCGCATCCTTGCGTGCCTGAAGCCCGGCGATGGCACCCTGGCGTGCCGTCGCCGCCTTGTGCTGGATCAGCTTGGCCTGCGCCTCGATGCCGTCGGCCGGCACCAGCAGCTCGATCGTGACGATGGCACGCATCATCGCCTCGAGACGTGCCGGGTCCATCTTGCCGGCACTCCACGGCGGCTTGGGTGCGAGCCGCCGCTCGAACTCTGCCGAAAGCCGGTCCAGATGGGCTCGCGTCTCGCTGGCAGGCAGGCAAACGGCCACTCCCGACAGATGGACCGCGGCATAGCTCCAGGTCGGCACCTGGTCCGGCAGATCATACCAGTCCGGCGAGATATAGGCGTCCGCTGCCAGGCAGGTCAGCAACGCCGGCCGTGACCCGTCCCCGATCAGGCGATGCAGCGGGTTGGCGCGCGCGACATGCAGCTCGACACGAAAGCCATCACCGCCGCGGCTCGCCAGGAACGGTAGGTGGACGGCCATGGGAAGACCAGAGGCGTCGCCGACGACGAAGGTTCCGAACGCCCGCTCCTGGAGGAGCCCGAGCGCCCGGTCCTGGTCCATGCGAAAAGCCGGAGGGACATACATGCGGGCAATCTACCGGATCCCGGTGCGTGCGATCCAGCCCGGGCGATCCAATACCAATGCGCTTAAAGACTGATCGTTAAGAGGTAAGGGTGGGCTCTGCCCAGACCCGCCAAAGGCCTTGGCCTTTGGAAACCGATCTATTAAGACGATCGGATTCTCAAGGCTTCGCCGGGGG
>CAXSEE010000010.1:0-2022 GCA_964235615.1 uncultured Acetobacteraceae bacterium
ACGTGGTCGGCCATCTTGAACGCCTCCTTCCAGCCGGTGCGCTCGTTGGCCAGGCGGAAGAGATTCTGGTTCGGGATGACGATCAGCGTGTCGACGAACTGCTGCAGCTCGGCGATGCCGGCGTCGGCGGCCTTGGCGCGGCGGATGCCCTCGAAGGTGAACGGCTTGGTGACCACGCCCACGGTCAGGATGCCGCGCTCGCGCGCCATGCGGGCGATCACCGGTGCCGCCCCGGTGCCGGTGCCGCCGCCCATGCCGGCGGTGATGAACACCATATGCGCGCCGTCGAGGTGACGGGCCAGCTCGTCTGCGGCTTCCTCTGCCGCGGCGCGTCCGATCTCCGGCTTGGCGCCGGCGCCGAGACCCTGGGTCAGATGCGGTCCGAGCTGGATACGGCGGTCGGCACGGCTATGGGTGAGCTGCTGCGCGTCGGTGTTGGCGACGACGAACTCGACGCCCTGCAACTGCAACTGGATCATGTTGTCGACGGCGTTGGTGCCGCCGCCGCCGACACCGATGACGGTGATCCGGGGCGTGAAGTCCGCATAGGTCTGCTGCGGCAGTGTAAGATTGAGCGTCATGTGAGGCGTCTCCCCGGGCTTGAGGCCCCCAGAAGGGGCAATGTACGGAGGCGACCATGCGCGGTCACCCGATTCGGTCCGTTTTGTTGTGATAATGTTATTGCGTGATCGAGACCCATCAGACCCGCTCACGCAAAAAATCGATCAGGCGTCGCATGAAGCCGGACGGTCGCGGCTCCGCGAGGTCGATGTCGCGCAGGCTGCGTCCGGCCCCCGCCGCCCAGGCCAGCAGGCCGGTCGCGGTGGCGAAGGCCGGTCCGGCCGCATCGCTGGGCAGGCCGCGTATGCCGGTGGGCCGGCCCAGCCGCACCTGCCGGTCCAGGATGCGCGCGGCCAGGCGCTGCACGCCGTCGAGCTGGCTGGCGCCGCCGGTCAGCACCACCCGGCTGCCCATGGCGTGGCCCAGCCCGGCGTTATCGAGCCGGTCGCGCACCAGCTCGAAGGTCTCCTCCAGGCGCGGCCGGATGACCGCGACCACCTTTGCCCGCGGCATCCGCACGAAGCGGTGCTCGTCCTCGCCGATCTGCTGGACCTGCAGCATCTCGCGCTCGTCGTCGTTGGTGATCTCGGTGTTGCCGTGGATCACCTTGAGCCGCTCGGCGCTGTTCAGCGGGGTCGACAGCACGCCGGCGATATCCTTGGTGACGTGCAGGCCGCCGACCGGGAGCTGGCTGGTATGGAGCAGCTGGCTGTCGGCGAACACCGCGATCTGGGTGGTGCCGCCGCCCATGTCGATCACCGTGACGCCGAGGTCGCGCTCGTCGTTGACCAGCACGGAAAGCCCCGATGCGAAGGGTGCCGCGACCATCTCGCTGATGCTGAGGTCGCAGCGGGTGATCACCGAGGTCAGGTTGCGCAGCGCCATCGAGGTGGCATCGACCACGTGCAGCCGGGCCGCGAGCTGGTCGCAATGATGGCCGCGCGGGTCCTCGACGCCGTCGACGTCGTCGACGGAGAAGTTCAGCGGCAGGGCGTGGATCACCTCGCGGCCCTCGGTGGAGGCACGGGCGCGGCCCTCGTTGACCAGGCGGCGGATGTCATGGTCGCCGACCACACGTCCGCCGACCGGCCAGCGCACGTTGAACAGCCGGCTTTCGGGCTGGCCGCAGGTGAGCCCGACGGTAACCGTACGCAGGTGCTGGTCGGCGGCCTCCTCGGCCTGTCCGACGGCCGCGCGTATGGCCCGCTCGGCCTCGCGCAGGTCGGTGATGCCGCCGAGCCGGACGCCGCGGCTGCGCTGCCAGCCACAGCCCAGCACCCGCAGCGTGCCGTCGGGTTCGCCGCGGCCGATCAGGCAGGTGATCTTGCTGGTGCCGATGTCGAGCACGCCGAACACGCCGGGACGCCAGCCGCCGCCACGCCGCAGTTCTTCCGGCGGCGGCAGGGCCAGGATGTGCAGACCGGAAGCCCGCGCAGGGCGCTGTCCATCCCCAAGGCCGGC
>CAXSEE010000010.1:2122-13577 GCA_964235615.1 uncultured Acetobacteraceae bacterium
GTCGCCAGCGCGGTCTGTCTCGTCGGACAGCAGCGCCGTCGGTGCCGCCGCCTTGCGTGACCGGCGCGCCGCCCGCTTGCGCACCGGCGGCGCAAGCTCCTGACCCGGTCCATCGGGAGGCGGCAGCCGGCCGAACAGCTCGTTCATGCCGGCCTCCGCGACGCAGCGGGCGGGGCAGGCGATGGATCCCGGCTGGATTCCGCATCCGGTGTCCCCGGAGCAATGACCGGCGTCGGGCGTGGACGCACGACCAGGCGGTCGGGCAGGCGCATGTCGATGTTGACCAGCGGCCGTTCGAGCAGATGCATGTCCGTCTCCAGCAGCGCCAGCCGGTGCAGCGCCGGCAGCTCGGCCCCTTCCGGCAGCAGCACGTCGGCGCCGCTATGCAGGGTCAGGTTCCAGCGGCGCTGGCCGACCCGTATCGAGGCGACGACCTGCTTGCGCACCATCGGCTCGGTCCCCAGCGCGTCGATCAGGGCGGTGGCGGCGCGCGGCGCACCCGCCCCGACCACCAGGGGCAGCTCGGCGAAGGCTTCGGCATCCTTGCCGTTCATGCCGTGCTGGACGACCACCTCGCCGTTGCGGTCGATCAGCACGAAACGGCCCTGGTTCTGCCAGACCGCGAACGGACGCCGCTCGGCCAGTCGCACCAGGACGGTCCCGGGCAGCCGGCGCTCGATGCTGGAATGCTCGACGAAGGCGAGCTGGTCGATACGGACGCGCGCGGCCTCGACCGAGAAGCCGAGCAGCGGCTCGCCCCTGGACACGCCGAGTGCCGCCAGAAGCTGGTCCTCGGGGGTCATGTTGCGGCCCTCGACGACGATGTCGGTCACACGCAGGCCGGCGGCGCGTCCGATCTCGGCACGCATCGGAGCGAAGCTCGCCTCGGTGCGCATCGCCAGCGCCACATGCAGCCCGAAGCCGGCGAGCCCGAGCAGCATCATGCCGTACAGCAGCGGCGGGATCATGCGCCGCTTCTGACGCACGAAGATCAGCAGCCGCGAGGGCCGGTCGATCGGGGCCACCGGCCGCAGCGGGCGTCTCATGCGCGGCATGCGGCATGCTCCACCATCCAGGCGCACAGCGACGGGAAGTCCATGCCGCAATAGGCTGCCTGTTCGGGCAGCAGGGAGGTCGGTGTCAGGCCGGGCTGGGTGTTGAGCTCGAGGATCACCAGCCGGCCGGGACCACCCTGGGACCGCGTGTCGTCATAACGGAAATCGGTGCGCGACGCGCCGCGGCAGCCCAGCGCGCGATGCGCCGCGAGTGCGATGTCGAGGGCCTGGGCGAAGGCGTCCGGGTGGATCTCCGCCGGCAGCACATGCCGCGATCCGCCAGCGGCATATTTCGCCTCGTAGTCGTAGAAGCCGTGGCTCATGTCCGGGTTGGGCGTGATGTCGGTGACGGTCAGCGCCCGCTCGCCGACCACGGCGACGGTGAGCTCGCGCCCGGGGATGAACTCCTCGACCAGGGCGTGCGGTCCGAAGCTCCAGCCGGCGGCGACGGCGGCACGGTGGTTGGACCCGCTCCGGATGATCTCGACGCCGACCGACGAGCCCTCGTTGACCGGCTTGATCACGTAGGGCAGCGGCAACGGATCATGTTCGGCCAGAAGTGCGATGTCGACCAGGCCACCTCTCGCGATCGGCAGTCCGGCCGCCGCGAACACCGCCCGCGCGGCCTCCTTGTCCATCGCCATCGCCGAGGCGCGCAGGCCGGAATGGGTATAGGGGATGCCGAGCCAGTCGAGCACGCCCTGGATGGCGCCATCCTCGCCGAAGCGGCCGTGCAGGGCGTTGAACACCACATCCGGCCTGCCCGCGTGCAGGATATCGAGCATCGCGCGCAAGTCGGGTCCGGCGTCGAGACCGCTCGCATCGTAGCCGGCCTGTTGCAGGGCGTGCAGCACCTGGGCGCCGCTGGACAGGCTGACCTCGCGCTCCGCCGAGAGGCCGCCCATCAATACCGTGACCTTGCTCCGGCGCATGGTCATGCGGTCCCTCCGGGCAGGCCGATTCGCTTGATTTCCCAGGCGAGGCTGATGCCGCAGCTGGCTTTCACGCGGGCGCGGACCTGTTCGCCCAAAGCTTCGAGGTCGGCAGCCAGGGCGTTGCCGGTATTGAGTAAAAAGTTGCAGTGCTTCTCGCTGACCTGCGCGCCGCCGAGGGTAAGCCCGCGGCAGCCGGCGGCCTCGATCAGCTCCCACGCCTTGCGGTCGGTCTCCGCGGCGTCCGGGTTGCGGAAGGTCGAGCCGCCGGTGCGCGCGCGGGTCGGCTGCGAGGCTTCGCGGGCCGCGCGTATCTCGGCGATCCGCGCGGCGATCAGGGCGACGTCACCGGGCTCGGCGCGCAGCCGGGCGCGCACCACGACGGCGCCGTCCGGGAGCGACGAGCGGCGATAGCCGAAGCCGAGCGCCTGGACGGGCAGCCGCAGCAGGTCGCCGGCACGCGTGACGATCTCGGCCCAGTCCAGCACGTCGGTGATCTCGGCGCCGTAGGCCCCTGCGTTCATCGCCACCGCGCCGCCGATCGAGCCGGGGATGCCGGCGAGGAACTCCAGCCCGCGCAGACCCGCACTGGCGGCATGCTCGGCGATGGTCATGTCGAGGCAGGCGGCACCGGCGACGATGCCGTCCGCCTCGACCTCGACCGCGCCGAAGCCGCGCGTGAGCCGTATGGCGATGCCGGGCAGGCCGCCGTCGCGGATGATCAGGTTCGAGGCGCTGCCGATCGTCGTGACCGGCAGTTCCGGCGGCAGCCCGGCCAGGAAGGCGGCGAGGTCCTCGGTATCCTCGGGGCGGACCAGCCACTCCGCCGGGCCGCCGACGCGGAACCAGCTCTGCGTGCCGAGCGGCGCGTCGGGCGTGATCCGGCCGCGCAGCTTCGGCAGCAACGCCGCCAAGCTAGTTGAACCGGTGCTGACGCGCGCGTGGTTCATGCGGCGTGCCCGCCGCGCTGTTTCTGCAGGGAGGCGAGCTGGCCGGGCAAGGCGTGGGCCCAGCCGGTGATGCTGCCCGCGCCAAGGCAGATCACGAAGTCTCCGGGGCGGGCGATGGCGTGGACCATCTCGGCGAGATGCTCCGGGCCGGGCAGCGGCACCACGCTGCGATGGCCGCGCGCGCGCAGGCCGTCGACCAGCGCATCACGGTCGAAGCCGTCGATCGGGGCCTCCCCGGCGGCATAGACATCGGCGATGATGACGGTGCCGGCGTCGTTCATGCAGGTGCAGAACTCCTCGAACAACGTGGCCAGGCGCGTGTAGCGATGCGGCTGCACCACGGCCACCACGTCGCGGGCGCCGGCCTGCCGTGCCGCCTTGAGCACGGCGGCGATCTCGACCGGATGATGGCCATAGTCGTCGACGATGCTGATGCCGCCGGTGTCGCCGACGCGGGTGAAGCGCCGCTTGACCCCCTTGAAGCCGGCAAAGGCGGAGCGGAGGCTGTCGTCGTCGATCTCCATCTCGACCGCGACGGCGATCGCGGCCAGCGCGTTCGACACGTTATGGCTGCCCAGCATCGGCAGCCGGAACGGGCCGAGCCGGCGGCTGCGGTTGCGCGCGCGGTCGGTGAACGCGACCTCGAAGGTGGCGCCGCGCTTGTCGGTGATCATCCGCTCGGCGCGCACGTCGGCCTGCGGCGAGAAGCCGTAGGTGATGACGCGATGGTCGGACAGGCGCGGGATCATCTGCTGCACGGCGGGATGGTCGACGCACAGCACGGCGAAGCCATAGAACGGGATGTTCGAGACGAACTGGTCGTAGGCTGCCTGCATCGCCTCGGTGGTGCCCCAATGGTCGAGATGCTCGGGGTCCATGTTGGTGACCACGGCGATGGTCGCCGGCAGGCGCAGGAACGAGCCGTCGCTCTCGTCGGCCTCGACCACCATCCAGTCGCCGGCGCCCATGCGCGTGTTGGTGCCATAGGCCTCGATGATGCCGCCGTTGATCACCGTCGGATCGAGCCGGGCCGCTTCCAGCACGGCGGCGATCAGGCTGGTGGTGGTGGTCTTGCCGTGGGTGCCGCCGACCGCGATCGACCAGCGCAGGCGCATCAGCTCGGCCAGCATCTCGGCCCGCCGCACGACCGGGATCAAGCGGGAGCGGGCCGCGGCGACCTCGGGGTTGTCGCGTTTCACCGCGGTCGAGATCACCACCACCTGGGCGCTCCCGAGATTGGCGGCGTCATGGCCGATCATCACCGGGATGCCGGCAGCGCGCAGACGCAGCACGTTGCCGCTCTCGGCGATGTCGCTGCCCTGCACGGAGTAGCCGAGCGTGTGCAGCACCTCGGCGATGCCGGACATGCCGATGCCGCCGATGCCGACGAAGTGGATGGTGCCGATGGTCAGGGGCAGGGCTCTCACGCGTGCATCTCCATCTTTGCGCGCATCCCAGTGGCGGAGACCGTTTGCTTGCGCAAGCAGGCTTCGACCAGATCGGCGAGACGGACCGCGGCATCGCTGCGTCCGAGCGATGCGGCAGCGGCGGCGGCATGGGCCAGGCGATCGGGAGCGGCGAGCAGGCTGGAGAGCAGGGCGGCGAGTGCCGCATGGGAAAAATCGGGCTGGCGGAACATCCAGGCCCCACCCGCGGCAACCAGGGCGCGGGCGTTGGCGGACTGCTCGTCGCTGGCGGCGATCGGCAACGGTACTAATATAGAGGGACGGCCGATGGTGGTGAGCTCGGCGACGCTGGATCCGCCGGCGCGGCCGATGACCAGATGGGCCGCGAGCAACCGCCGCGCCACCTGGTCGAGAAACGGAGCCACCTCGGCGCGGATGCCGGCGTCGGCATAGGCGGCACGGACGCCGCCCGCATCCTCGGCCCGTGCCTGCTGGGTGACGCTCAGGCGAGCGCGCGTGCCCGGATCGAGGCCGGCCAGCACCGATGGCACGATGTCGCTGAAGACGTGGGCGCCGAGCGAGCCGCCCCAGACCAGCAGCTCGATCGTGTCGCCTGGGGGTGCATAGGGGCTTGCGGCGAGGGCGGCGATTTCCGGGCGCACCGGCATTCCGGTCAGGCTGGCGCGATCCACCGAGGCGGCGGGCAGCCTGGCGGTATGGGCGAAGCTGATCGCGATCCGGTCGGCGAAGCGGGCAAGCTGGGCGTTGGCCTGTCCGAGTACCGCGTTGCCCTCGTGCAGCAGGATCGCCGGCCGCCGGCGTCCGAGCAGGCGTGCCCCGAGCAACGGCGGCACCGACGGGTAGCCGCCGAAGCCGACGACGGCAGCGGCATCGAGTGTCGCCAGAATATTCCGGGCTGCCAGCGTCCCCACGGCCACCGAGGCAAGGCCGCGCAGCTTGGAGGGCATGCCACGGCCTGCCACGCCGGCACCGGCGAGCACGTGTTGCACGCCCTGGGCGAAGATGCCGCCCTCGCGACGCCCGGCCCGGCGGTCGGTCATCAGCACCAGCCGGTGTCCGCGCGCGGCAAGCTGTATGCCAAGCGCCTCGGCGGGGAAGAAATGCCCAGCCGTGCCACCCGCGGCGATCACGATCGGCCGGTTCATGCGAC
This sequence comes from uncultured Acetobacteraceae bacterium, assembly GCA_964235615.1. Lineage (GTDB taxonomy): Bacteria > Pseudomonadota > Alphaproteobacteria > Acetobacterales > Acetobacteraceae > Lichenicoccus. The sequence continues at coordinate 7,637 of CAXSEE010000010.1, forward strand.
CGCTCCGAGCTGCCTGGAGAGGGCTCGCCTGCGCGTCAGGGCCAGGATCATGCCAATGGTCAGCGCCACCGAGATCGCCGACGAGCCGCCATAGGAGATGAACGGCAGGGTCATGCCCTTGGTCGGGATGAGATGCAGGGTAGATCCCATATTAACAAAGGCCTGCAGGCCAAAACCTGTGACGAGGCCGCAACTGGCCAGCACCACGAACGGGTCGTCCTCGGCGAGCAGCTTGAGCAGGGTGCGCGCGACGATGAACAGGAACACGCCGATGATGAACAGGCAGACCAGCAGGCCGAACTCCTCGCCGGCAACGGCGAAGACGAAGTCGGCATGGGCGTCCGGCAGCAGGTCCTTGACCCGGCCCTCGCCGGGACCGCGCCCGAGCAGACCGCCATTGCCGAACGCCTGCAGCGCCGTGTCCACCTGGTAATGGTCGCCGAGGTTGGGATGCATGAAGCGCTCGACGCGGCTGCGCACGTGCGGAAAGGCGAGAAAGGCACCGGCGAAGGCCGCGGCCATCGAGCCGATGCCGATGCCGACCAGGAACAGGTTCATGCCGTCGATGAACAGCTGGGCCATGAACACCGTGGTGATCACCGTGAGCATGCCGATGTCCGGCTGCGACTTGAGCAGCATCAGGATGCCGCCGAACACGCAAAAGGCGAGCAGCATCCCGGGGAAGTGCCTGGACCGGCGGCGCTGGGTGAGCAGCCAGGCGGTCACCACCGCGAAGCACGGCTTCAGGAACTCGCTCGGCTGCACCGACATCATCGGCAGCGCGATCCAGCGCCTCGCGCCCTTGATCTCGATGCCATGCACGAGTGTCAGCGCGGTGGCGCAGAGGGCGACCGCGCATCCGGCCAGGGCGAGGCGGCGCACCCCCTTCGGCGACAGCAGCGAGACGCCGATGACGATGACGCCGGCGACGCTCAGGAAGACAACCTGCTTGAGGATGAACATGTCGCGCGAGGCGCCGATGCGGGCCGCCACCGCCGGGCTCGCCGCCAGCATCAGCACGTAGCCGAAGCCGATCAGCAGGCCGACGCAGGCCAGCGTCCAGCGGTCCACGGTCGACCACCAGCGGCCGAGTATCGAATTGTCGATGCGCGAGGCGCTTCGCATCAGCCTGACCTTCCTCCTGGCTGAGGTGTCAGTTGGTCGACAAGTTCCGCAAAATGAAGCCCTCTCGCCTCGAAGTTGGCAAACTGGTCGAAGCTGGCGCAGGCCGGGGACAGCAGCACGATCGGGGCGGCGTGCAGGCGGGCGAGCGCCAGGGCGGCCGGCACCGCGTGATCGAGATCCTGCACGACGCGGTGCTTTACGCCGTGGCGGCCGAGGGTCTCCGCCAGCATCGGTCCGTCGCGTCCGATCAGCACGGCTTCGGCGACATGGGGGAACAGCGGCGCCAGCGCCTCGATGCCGCCGGCTTTGGCCACGCCGCCGGCGATCCAGATCAGCCGCTCGTAGCAGCCGAGGGCACGGGCGGCGGCATCCGCGTTGGTCGCCTTGCTGTCGTCGATGAAGGCGACGCCGCTGACGGTGGCGATCCGGCGCTGGCGGTGGGCCAAGCCGGGAAAGCTGGCCAGGCCCGCCGTTATGGCATCGGGCGAGGCGCCGAGATGCAGCGCCATCGCCGAGGCGGCGGCGGCATTCTGGGCGTTGTGCGCGCCGGGCAGGTTTGGCGCCGAGCTGGCAATGCCGTGCTGCCCGGAGATGGTTGCCAGCCGGGCCGGCGCCTGCCGCAGGACGGCCTCCTGCGCGCAGGACCAGGGATCATCGACGCCGAGCACGGCGAGATCGGCGCTGGTCTGGCGGTCGAAGATGGCAAGCTTCGCGCTTCCGTAGCTGGCGAGATCGCCGTGCCGGTCGAGGTGATCGGGCGAGAGATTGAGCAGGCAGGCGGCGTCGAAATGGAGCGTGTCCAGGCGTTCGAGCATGTAGGACGACATCTCCAGCACGTAGACCCCGCGGTCGGGCAGCCAGGGCAGGGAGAGGGCGGCCGGACCCAGATTGCCTCCTGCCGCGTTCTCGATCCCGGCGGTGGCGAGCAGATGCGCGAGCAGGGCCGTGGTGGTGGATTTGCCGTTGGTGCCGGTAATCCCGGCAAAGCGCGCCGCCGAGCCGGACAGGCGCACCGCCTCGAACAGCAGCTCGGCATCCGACAGGATCGGGATACCGGCCGCGATCGCACGGGCGGCGACGAGGTGTGGCGCCGGAAGGCGATGCGGAATACCAGGCGAGAGCACGAGTGCGGTAAATCCGGCGAGGTCGTCGAGCGGCGCCATGGTCAGGCCGGCCGGTCGGTCGCCCAGGGCCAGGCGGCCGGCCTCGTCATCGTCCCAGGCCACGACCTCGGCTCCCATCGCGGCCAGGGCACGCGCGGCCGCAGCACCATTCCGTCCGAGGCCGAGCACCGCATAGCGGCGTCCGGCGAACAGGTCGGGAGGGAACCCGCTCATCTAATTTTCAACGTCGCCAGGCCGATCAGGCCCAGCACCATGGAGACGATCCAGAAACGGATCACGATCTTCGGCTCGGACCAGCCCTTCTTCTCGAAGTGGTGGTGCAGCGGCGCCATCAGGAACACACGCCGCTTGGTGCGCTTGTACCAGAACACCTGGATGATGACCGACAGCGTCTCGACCACGAACAACCCGCCGACGATGCACAGCACCAGCTCATGCTTGACCGCGACGGCGACGGCGCCCAGCGCGCCGCCCAGGGCGAGGCTGCCGGTGTCGCCCATGAACACGGCCGCCGGCGGGGCGTTGAACCAGAGGAAGCCGAGCCCGGCACCGATCAGGGCGGCGCAGAACACGCCGAGCTCCCCGGTGTGCGGAACCGGGTGCAGTTGCAAGTAGTCGGCGAACACGCGGTTGCCGACCAGACAGGCGATCAGCGCGTAGACCAGGGCGGCGATGATCACCGGCACGATCGCCAGTCCGTCGAGCCCGTCGGTGAAGTTCACCGCGTTGCCGAAGCCGGTGATCACCAGCATGGCGAAGATCGGGAAGGCATATCCCAGCGGCAGCAGGGCCTCCTTGACGAACGGAAAGGCGACCGTCCCGGCCAGTGGCGCCGGCATCATGCTGTCCAGCCAGTAGCCGCCGATCAGCGAGGTCGCGAATTCGCAGCCGAGACGCATGCGCATGGACACGCCGTCGCTGGAACGACGTGACAGCTTGAGATAGTCGTCGGCGAAACCGATCGCGCCGAATGCCGCGGTGATCGCCAGCACCGCCCAGACGAAGCCGTCCGACAGGTCCGCCCACAGCAGGGTGGAGATGAACAGCGACATCAGGATCAGCACGCCGCCCATCGTCGGCGTGCCGGCCTTCTCGATCAGATGCCGTTCCGGACCGAGGGCTCGTATCGGCTGGCCGCCGCGCTGGATGCGCCGCAGGCGCGCGATCACCATGGGACCGAGCCACAGGCTGACGAACAGGGCGGTCAGGCAGGCGGCGCCGGAACGGAAGGTCAGGTAGCGGAACAGGTTGAACAGCGCGAAATGTTCGGAGAAGGGGCGTGCCAGGTTGTAGAGCATCAGGCGGCCCTGTCCGTCAGGGCGGCAACGACATCGCGCATGCGGCTGCCATGGCTGCCCTTGACCAGCACGACGTCGCCGGGACGAAGTGCTGCCGCGACGATCGGGGCGAGGGCGCGGGCGTCAGGCTCGGACGCGCCCCGCAGATGGTTTGGCAGCGCCTGGTAGAGGAAATCCATCATGTCGCCGCAGCAATAGACAATGTCCGCCGCGTCGCGTACGGACGCCGTCAGCGACTCGTGTTCGCCACGGGCGAACGCGCCCAGTTCCAGCATGTCGCCGAGCACCGCCACATGGCGGCCCGCCGGCATCAGCCGCAGGACCTCCAATGCTGCGCGGACCGATACGGCCGAGGCGTTGTAGCTCTCGTCCAGCAGCCAGGCGCGGCCTTCCAGCAGCGGGCGCATCGCACCGCGGCCATCGCCGGGACGGAAGTCGGACAGGGCCGCGGCGGCCTGCCGCACATCGCCGCCGAGGGCATGGACCGCCGCCAGGCAGGCCAGCGCGTTCATCGCCATGTGCCGCCCGGGGGCCAGCAGGCGGACATCTACCGACCGGCCCTCCAGGGATGCCGTGAGGCGGGTTTCGGCCGCTTCGAGGGACAGGCTGGTGATGCGCGCCTCGGCGTCGCTGCCGAGGCCGCCGAAGCGGATCACGCGTTCGCGGGTGCGTGCGGCAATGGCGGCCACCCCCTCGGCATCGGCCGGGATGACCGCCGTTCCACCGCGGCTCAGGCTCTCGACGAGCGCGCCTTTCTCGCGGGCGATCGCGTCCAGGCTGCCCATATGGCCGATGTGGGCGGCGGCGATGCTGGTGATGACGGCGACATCCGGCCGGACCAGGGCGGCCAGCGGCGCGATCTCGCCCGGGTGGTTCATGCCGATCTCGCAGACGCAGAACGCCGCGTCGGGGTCCAGCCGCGCCAGGGTCAGCGGCACGCCCCAGTGGTTGTTGTGCGAGGCGCTGGCGGCATGGGTCGTCCCGAGCGCCGAGAGGGCGACCCGCAGCATCTCCTTGGTGGTGGTCTTGCCGACGCTGCCGGTGACGGCGACCGTTCGGCCGTTGAAGCGGCTGCGGGCGAAGCGGCCGAGACCGGTCAGCGCCGCCTGGGTATCGCCGACCGCGAGCCGTCCCGGGCCGCCTGTTCCATGCACCATTACGCCAAGCCCGTGCCTACGCACGACTGCGCCGGCCGCGCCCTTCGCCAGGGCGGCGGCGACATGGGCGTGGCCGTCGCTCTCCCCGACCAGGGCCACGAACAAATCGCCCGGAACCAGGCTGCGGGTGTCGATCGACACGCCGTTGGCGGCGATCATGCCGTCGGCATGGCCACCGGTCGCGGCCTGCAGCGACGCGGTCGTCCAGAGCGGGTTCATGCCGCCACCTCGGCAAGGCCGGCGAGTTGCCGGATCACCGTGCGGTCATCGAACGGAACGGTCTGGCCGGCGATGGTCTGGCCCTGCTCGTGGCCCTTGCCGGCCACCACCAGGACGTCGCCCGGATGCAGGGCCTCCAGCCCGGCCGCGATCGCGCTGGCCCGGTCGCCGATCTCGACGCCGTCCGGGCAGGCGGCCAATATCTGGGCGCGGATCGTGGCCGGCGCCTCGGAACGGGGATTGTCGTCGGTGACGATGGCGAGGTCGGCCAGCCGCCGCGCCACGTCCCCCATGAGCGGACGCTTGCCGCGATCGCGGTCGCCGCCGGCGCCGAACACCACCACCAGCCGGCCCGAGGCATGTGGACGCAGGCTCTCCAGCAGGCGTGCCAGCGCGTCCGGCGTATGGGCGTAATCGACATAGGCGGCCGTGCCGTTGTCCAGCCGGGCCGCCCGTTCCATGCGTCCGCGCACGCCGGCGAGGCGCGAAGCCAATTCCAGGGTCTGGTCCAGCGCATCCAGCTCAGGGTAGGCGAGGACGGCCGCAAGAAGGACATTGTCCGCCTGGAACCTCCCGGGCAGGGCGAGCCGGATCTCGCGCCTGCGGCCGAGCGCTTCGAGCTCCATTATTTGTCCGTCCGGCAGAGGACGGGTCCGCAGCAGCCGGATCGCGTCGCCTTTCTCGCCGACCAGGCGGAGCGTCTGACGCCGCCTGGTGGTGATCTCGGCGAGTGCCGCAAGCGTGTCCGGATCCATGTCGGCGTTCGCGCAAGCGACCGCCTCTTCGGGCAGCAAGGCCTCGAACAGGCGCAGCTTGGCGCGGCGGTAGTCGGCCAGGATGCCGTGATAATCGAGATGGTCGCGTGTCAGGTTGGAAAAGCCGGCCGCCTGCGGACGCACCCCGTCGAGCCGGTATTGCGTGAGGCCGTGCGACGAGGCCTCGATCGCCACCGCCTCGATGCCTGCACGGGCCAGCTCCGCCAGCATGGCGGCGAGCGCGATGCTGTCGGGCGTGGTCA
>CAXSEE010000010.1:13677-39902 GCA_964235615.1 uncultured Acetobacteraceae bacterium
CGGGATGCCCGCCAACTGCCAGAACTGGCGCAGGAACTCCACCGTGCTGGTCTTGCCGTTGGTGCCGGTGACCGCCACGACCTGTCTCGGCTGCGGGCCTGCCAGCACGGCGGCGGCGAGGGCGAGGGCGCGTCCTGGCTCACCGTGCAGCAGCAACGGCAGCGGCGGCACGCCCTCCGGCCACGCCGTGCCGCTCGCGGCCAATACGGCGGACGCACCGGCGGCGGCGGCGTCGGCGATGAAGCGCCGGCCATCGATCCGGCTGCCGGGGAGGGCGGCGAACAGCATCCCAGGACGCACCGCGCGGCTGTCCAGGGCCAATGCCTCGATGGAGAGGTCCGCACTTCCGGCGGGCGCTGTCAGCCCGATGGCGGCGGCAAGCTCACCGAGACGCATCGGGCGTCTCCGGACCCATGTCGCGGTAGCTGACATCCTGACGCAGATGATCGGGCTCACGGTGCGGCGACGGGCGTATCGCGGGCGCTTGGCGGCGCGGCTCGCCCGGGTCATAGCCCGGACCCAGGACCCGTGCCCCTGCGGGAGCCACCGGCTGCAAGGGGATCGCCAGTTCCGCCTCGACCGCGTCGGCGGTGGTCGTGTTGGGAAACAGGCCGAGCATCGGGGCGACCCGTGCGACGATCTTCGCCACCGCCGGCGCCGTCACCCAACCGGCGGTGGTCCAGCCATGCGTCGCTTTGTTGCCGACCGGGCTGTCGAGCATGACGTAGACCGCGTAGCGCGGCGCGTTCATGGGAAAGATGCCGGTGAAGGCGGCCACGTTGACATGCTTGAGGTAGCCGCCGCGCGGGCCGATCTTCTCCGCCGTGCCGGTCTTGCCGCCGACGAAATAGCCCGGGACGTCGGCGCTCTGGCCGATCCCCTTGGTCACCACCAGCCGGAGCATCTGTCGCAGCAGCCGCGAGTTATGGTCCGAGAGCAGTTTCGGCCCCTGCGGGACGATCGCCGCGTCGCTGTCGGCTTCGGTGTCGCCCATGGCCGCCAGCGGCAGGCTGCTGCCGACCTGCTGGACGTCGTCCTCCGGGAGCGCCCTTGCCAGCAATGTCGGCTTGACCAGCACGCCGCCGTTCGCTGCCGCGGCGGTGCCGCGCACGATCGCCAGCGGGCTCTCCGCGACACCGTGGCCGAATGCCACCGTCATCACCGTCGCGAGGCCCCAGTTGCGCAGCGACGGGACGATCGGGAAGCTGGCCTCCGGCAGCTCCACCGGCACCCTGGCGAAGAAGCCCATGTTGCGGAGCCACTCCTGCTGCCGCCTGGCGCCGACGTCCATGGCGATGTGCGCGGCGGCCGGGTTGGACGAGCGCGCCATCACGTCCGGCATCGACATCCAGGTCGGGAAATGGTCGGTCTTCATGTCGGAGATGGTAAAGCGGCCGACGTGGATCGGGATGGTCGAGAAGCGGTCCCAGACATGCGCCACATCGTCCTGCAGCGCCATCGCGGCGGTCTGCAGCTTGAAGGTCGAGCCGGGCTCGTACATGCCGGTCACGGCGCGGTTGAAGCGCTGGTTGTCGGTCGCCTTGTTGAACAGGTTCGGATCATAGTCCGGCAGGCTGACCATGGCGATGATCTCGCCGGTGCGCACGTCCATGACGATGGCGCACGCCCCGATCGCGCGGAACTCGCTCTTGGCGGCGGCGAGCTCGTCGCGCACGACGGCCTGGACGCGCACGTCGAGCGACAGCCGTATTGGTTTCGGATCGCTGTCCAGGCGCTTGTCGAAATAGCGCTCGACGCCGGCCACGCCGTGGTCGTCGATATCGACCGCGCCCATGATCTGCGCGGCGATGCGGCCGAGCGGATAACGCCGTTTCTCACCCGGTTCGAAATAGATCCCCGGGATGCCGAGGTCGTTGATCGCGATCTCCTTGTCCGGCGTGATGTCGCGGGCGATGTAGACGAACTGCTTCTTGGCCGAAAGCCTCGCCTCGACATCCCTGGCGTCGATGTCCGGCAGGATGGTCTTCAGCTTCCGCGTCGCCTCCTTCGGGTCCATCAGCTCCAGCGGATTGGCATAGACCGCGGATAGCGGCAACGAGATCGCCAGGATCTGGCCGTTGCGGTCGATGATGCTGGCACGATGGACATGCGCGAGGCCGAGGTCGTCGGCCAGCATCCCCTTGGGGTCGGCGCCGGTGGTCGGCATGCGCGGCACCTGCGGCCCGACCTCGCGAGCCACCGGCGCCATCGGGGAGAACACCGTGGCGATCGCCAGCTTGACCGAGACTGCCCCGAACAGCGCGCCGAACCCGCCGGCGACGCAGAGCAGGCGCATCCGCATGCGCTCCATCAGCGCGCGCCGGACCAGGTCGTGGCTGGTCACGTGGACGGGCGTCTCGCCGGCGAGCAGGCTGCCAGGTTCGTTCTGGATCTGGGTGGCGCGGGTCACGTCCGGAACTAGTTTCCGGCGAGCGGCACAGGTGCCGGGAGCGCCGCTTGCGCGAAGCCGAGCAGGGAGCGGCTGCCGGTGGCCGAAGCCGGCATCGCCGCATGTGTCGTCATGTGCCAGGCGTTCGGCTGCATCGGGAACGGGTGCGGATAGGCTCCTTCCGTCGAGATCAGGCTGCGGGCTGGACTGCCTTCATACGCCACCGTCCGGCTGGCCTGCATGGTAGGCGGCGGCGTCGGGCGGGACGGGACCGGTCGCGATAGGGCCGCCATCTTGAAGGGCGCCTTCCGGAACGTGACATGGCCACGCCCGACCGCGGGGTAACGCGCGCCGCCGGTGGCTAGTGCCGAGGTGGCGAGCTGCATGGCCGGCGAAGTCCGCCTGGACGCCGCCGGTAGATCCGCGGGCAGGCCGGTGACCGGAGCCCTGCGGCTGGCCATGATCTGGACTGGCGCCAGTATTGTCGGACCGACCGGTGCGGGGACCGACATCGCGGCCGGGATGCCGGTCGCGGATACGGCCGGCGCTGTCGAGGCCGGGACCGTCACCGGTGCCGCGATCTCCGGCAGCCGCCGGGACAATGCCGCCATCTGCACGAACTGGTTCGGCGCCATCGGCTGCAGGCTCGGCAGGAAGCGCGTGCTCAGCGTATGCAGGCGGTCGGGCTGGTTCAGCAACGCCCATTCGGCACGCAGCATGGCGGTGCGCTCGCGGATATGCTGCGTGTCCTGCACGATCTTCGAGATCTGCGCGTCGAGTACAGTCGTCCGATGCTTCTCGGTGTAGAGGTAGAGACCGGAAGCTCCGGCAAGCAGGACGCAGAGCGTGGTGAAGGGACGGATCATGCGAGGCTTCCTGCCGACGGCATCTCGGGGGGATCAGGGAGACGTTCCAGCGCCCGCAGCCTGGCGCTGCGCGCGCGGGAGTTGACATGGGTCTCGGAAACGCCGGGACGCAGCGCCTTGTTGTGCAGCAGCCGGAATCGCGCGCGCGCGGAACGGCCGAAGTCGAGACCACGTGGATCATGCCGGGAAGGCGAGGGGGTAAGTCCTGCCGCCTCGATCATGAAGCGCTTGACGATGCGGTCTTCGAGGGAATGGAACGACACCACCACCAGCCGGCCTCCGGGTGCCAGCAGGAACGCCGCCGCCTCGAGACCGCGCTGGATTTCGCCGAGCTCGTCATTGACGTGGATGCGCAGGGCCTGGAACGAGCGGGTGGCGGGATCGATACGTCCGGTGCGGTCCGGCGGCATCACGCTGCGGATGATCGTGGCGAGCTGCAGCGTGGTCTCGATCGGCTGCTCTGCCCGCGCCGCCACGATGGCGCGCGCGATCCGCCGCGACAGCCGCTCCTCGCCATATCGATAGATGATGTCAGCCAATTCCGCCTCGCCGAGTGTCCGGACGAGGTCTGCCGCACTCTCGCCATGGCGGCTCATGCGCATGTCGAGCGGACCGTCATGGCGGAACGAGAAGCCGCGCCCGGCATCGTCGATCTGGAACGACGAAACGCCGAGATCCAGCACCACGCCATCGAGCTGCTCGACGCCGCGGGCCGCAAGCAGGGCCACCATGTCGCCGAACCCGCCTTCGATCAGTTGCAGTCCATCCTGGCCGCCACCTTGGCTGCCCTTAGTTTGGATGCCCTCATTTTGGATGATCGAGCTTGCCAGCTCGTGGCCGCGGGCGATGGCGTCGGGGTCGCGGTCGATCGCCCATACCGTGCAGGCTGCCCGCTCCAGGATGGCCCGCGTATAGCCGCCGCCGCCGAAGGTGCCGTCGAGATAGATGCCGCCCTCGCGTGGCTCGAGGCCTGCGAGAACTTCCGAGAGCATGACAGGAAGATGGCGGCCGGACGCGCCGTCCGAAGGCCCGCTCGAATCACGGTCGCCATCGGCGGATAGGTCGTTACTCAGCCGGCGCCCGGGTATGGCATGGGCGTTCATGATGCGGCCTTCGCCGCACCGGGCAGCGTCACGCCGCGTGCGCGCAGGCGGGCCTCGATAGTGCGGCGTGCCGCCGCCTGTGGTTCCCAGATCTGGAAGATATGGCCGAGCCCCATGAATGCTACAGATTCGGAAAGTCCAGCGTGTGCGGTCAACATCTCTGGAAGCATGATCCGCCCCTCCTTGTCCGCATCGACGGGATAGGCGTCGGCATAAAGTGCGGCGGAAAGGTCGTCATGATCCTCCGAGAACATGTCGAGCCGGTCGAGAGGCCTTGCCAGCGACGCAAACTCGTCAAGCGGCCACGCTTCGATGCAGGGATATTTATGCGATGGGCGCAACACGATTTGTATTGCTCCAGGGGGCTGTAATGTTCCCGAGGGCTGCACCGTTCCGGGAGCATTCGCTAGGCCTTCCGTCCCCTGAAGCCGTGCGCGCAAACTTGCGCGAAACATGGCTGGTATCGAAACCCGACCCTTTGCATCGAGCCGGTTCTGGTGCGTGCCGAGGAACACGCTCATTCGTCGCGTCGCTCCCTGACTCTGGTGCGCCAGCCTTGCGCGTGGATCGTGCCAAATTTTCCACGAGTCGGTGTCGTGGGCTGCCTTGGGATATCATGGGAAAACATGGGCGGTCAAACACGAAAGCAGGATTTTCCGGGTGCCCAATTGAATTGGCGCCGGCTTGGCGTCAGCCTGCAAAGCAATCCAAAGTTGCGCGAAAAGATTGGGCAGGAATTCGAAATCGAGACTTTATCGAAATAATTGTTCTTGTTTTGTTCGATACTTGCTCATGATAAATGCGCACGAAGAGGGGGAATGAAGCCGGGTGTGAAGGTGCCAGACGGCCTGTAAGCCGGGTTCTGTCCATGCCGATCAAGGCAAGCCCTGACCTTCAAGGGACGGTCATTCCTCTGGGACACGCATTGCTGCGTGCCTCGCGCGACCAACCCGGGCGGCGAGGCGAAAGACCTCTGGCGCATCCCTCGGGAATGACCCCGCGAGACACGACCCGCCGCCCCTATTCGGTCTTGCTCCCGGTGGGGTTTGCCCTGCCGCCGCCGTTGCCGGAAGCGCGGTGCGCTCTTACCGCACCGTTTCACCCTTGCCCGCAGGCGGCTCCGGTTGCCCGGAAGCGCGTGCGGGCGGTCTGTTTTCTGTGGCACTTTCCCTGGGGTCGCCCCCGCCGGCCATTAACCGGCACCGTTCCTTCGTGGAGCCCGGACTTTCCTCCACCACATCACCCGAACCGCAGATGCGGCGCGGATCTTGCGGCAGCGACCGTCCGGCCGTCTGGCGAGCGGAAACTGACGCCGGATCGGTCATGCGTCAAGGCGGGGCGTCAAGGCGGGGGCGTCAAGGCGGGGCGTCAAGCCGGCCTGCGTCAAGCTGGGGAGGATCGGCCAGGCTTGCCGGGATCACCGTGTTCGTTACGCCTGCAGGCGTTGTGGCACTTCCTCGGGAGCGGGATATCGTAAGGTGCCGGCCAACTCGATTTCCAGCATCGTCGGTTGCAGCAGCATCGGCCACTCGAGTCCGGCTTGCCCATCGGTCCAGCGGCTGTCAGCCGGCGCCTCGGGTTCATGCCAGCCGGCAACGCCTCCGCCGCCGGCCTCGAGGACCGTGCCGCGTAGTTCGGTCCACAGGGTAAGACGACGCACGAGCACTCCCAGCCGGCGCCGGTCATCGACGAACACCCCTTCGACATCGGCCGGGACGGCACTGCGCGACCGCAGCGTCGCGCGCATGGTGCCGATGGGCAGCACGAAGAAATGCCGGTCGCCGCGGCACCGGCGGGCGCGCAGCGACGTGCCGTCGTCGAACACAAGGCGCAGCGCTGGATCAGGCGTCGTGCGGGTGATGCGGTTCTCGCATGTCCGGCCCATGCCAAGCGCTTCGGCACGGGCGGCCAGCCGGCGCCAGACCGGTTCCACTTTCGCCCGCGCCGTGACCAGAGGGGCCGCCGCATCCTTCAGCCAGCAGGCATCGTGACGGGGGCCGGCGTCCGGCAGCCCGAAGCCGCCGCGTGCGCCGGTATCGAGATAGCTTTCCGTGGTCAGGCCTTCAGAAATCAGGATCGAGTGTGTTTCGCATTTCATGTGATACACGCGATAAGGCGAGCCGTCCGTCTCGCGGACGATGCTGGCGCCGTTGACCAGCATGCGTGCCGGGATCAGGCCGCCTGCCTCGAAGATGCAATGATCCGGCGTGACCAGAAGATCGCGCAGCGGAACATTCTCGGCGAACGCATGCGCCCGGATCCGGACCGGCGCCGCCTCCTGCGCCACGGCCTCGTCCATGGCGCCGGGATCGACCGCGCGGGCGCCGATCCATCGCACCGGCTTGAGCACGCGCGCGCCGTGCTCGATCGTCACCACGATGTCCCCGACCGATAGCGTCTCGATGGCCACCGGGCCGGACTGTGTCTCGATCCGGGTGCCGGCGAGGAAGCAGTTCAGCGTCATGATGGTGCCGCCATTGGGCGCCGTGCTCAGGCTGAAGGTCGGGCTTGCAACGGTGGTCTTGAAGTTGCTGAGGGTATATGACGGAGCACCAGCAGCTCCAGTCAGGAATACCGTGTTGCCGCTCGCTCTGGCGCTGACGAAGTTGAGGGTGCCGAACTGCACGCTGTCGCCGACATCGAACGAGTTGAACGGAGTGGCGAACGAATTGTACATGTTGAAATTGGCAGGGTCGGCAAGGTTCAGCGCGCTGGTGCCGTAGGTTGCGGTCGATCCGAACGTGAAACTCGACCCCGATATGAGGGCGACGCTGGCGTCGAGGTCGAGGGTGCCGCCATCGAGGGTGAATGTCTCCAGACTCTTGAGCGATGAGGTGACTTCGAGGGTGCCTCCGCTGTCGATGGCAAGGGCTGTCCCGCCAGCGGCACTGCCTAGCGAGCCGGTCGTCAGCGCGTTGGCGACGATCAGCGAGCTGCTGCTGCCGAGGGTGAGCGATGCGACCGTGAGTGCCACATCCGCGACCGACGGCGCCGCCACGGTGGAGTTGACCGTGACGGCGGTGGTGCTGACCGGCAGCTTGCCCGTGGACCAGTTCTTCAGATCCGACCAGAGATAGTCGTTGGCATAGATGCCGGTGGTCTGCTTGTCGGTGTCGCTGAAGGTGTCGGACATGCGCGCGCCGTACTCCGAAACTAGTTACGATATCAAAACGATTAACACGAGGTCATAGCGTTTGGCGCACGACGCTGTAACGCCATATTGACGTTCTTCTACTGAATCTGATCAGGGCGTCAACGTAAAACGCACAACCTGTCCGAGTGGTTCAGAGCTGACGGATGCTTTCGAAATCGAATTCGAGATCGTCGGGACTGCTGCCGATGCGCAGGCTCGCCTTGCTCGGCATCGAGTAGGGGGGCACCGGCAGATTGTAGAATGCCGGCGAACCGGCGAACACGCGCCCCGCCAGATCGAACTTCGAGCCGTGGCAGGGACAGGCATAGCCACCCGGCCAGTCGGCAACCGGCTCGGTCGGCGAGGGGTTCGGGACATAGCCGGGCACGCAGCCGAGATGGGTGCAGATCCCGACCATCACCCCGTATTCCGGGGCGATCGAGCGATGCCAGTTGACCACGTAATCCGGCTGCTGACGCTCTTTCGAAGCCCAGTCGCGCAGGCGGTTGGTGAGGTTGGTATCCTGCAGCTTGATCAGCGCTTCCGGCGTGCGATGCACCACGAACACCGGCTTGCCGCGCCAGACCACCACGATCTGCTGTCCAGGGGCGACCTTCGACAGGTCCACGTCCACGTTGGCGTTGGCGCTGTCGTTGCCGCCGCTCGGCGACAGGCTGTCGAGGAACGGCCAGACGAACGCGCCGGCCCCGAGCACCGCCGCCGCACCGGTCAGAAGCGTCAGGAAGTCCCGCCTGGTGCCGGTGGTGCCATGGCCTTCATGGGCGTCACCCTCCGGAGGTTCTGTAAGCGTCGCCATGATGTCTCCCCAGAGCGTGACCACCCGCTCATGCTCCGCCCAGCAGTCCAGCCAGGCGCGGGTTTGCCTCGCGGAGACGGCCGGGGCAAGCCCTTGTCGACGAAAAAAACGAGGCAATGGCGCAAGCACGGACAAGCCAGAGCCAAGGGCTTCAGGCTCCGTTCAATCAGGGAGTGTCATCAAGGGGCTGCCAGGGGATGGAAGATGCCCGGGGTGCCCTGGTCACTTTCCACCTCGCCCTTCACGCGGTCGATTTTCAGCGTGAACAACTTGGGAAGCTGACCGCGTGCGCCCGGGCAGGTGCCGCTGTGTTTCTCCATGACCTGGATACGCTGCGCCTCCATCGGGTCGTTGCCGTTGATGATGAACAGCAGGCACTCCTTCGCGTCATGCGTCAGCCCGTCCCGGACCACCTCGTCGCGGAGATGCTCGACCACGGCGTAATCGTTGCTCCAATTGACCGGCCGTGGCAGGAAACGCTGCTGCAGGCGGTCCAGCGTGCCGGTGAAATGCAGCACCACCACCAGCACGCCGCACAGCATGATCGCCGCGATCCGCGCGCCGAGCTGGCGCGGCGTCCATGGGCGGGGTGGGGGCCGCGTCTTCGCGCCGCCCGATCGTGAGGGCGATCCTGGACGCGATCCTGGACCCGGCCTTGAAAGCGCCAATTATTTCATGTCCTCATGCCACTCATTGCCGTCCGCGTGGAGCAGGCGCCTCGCCGCCTCCGGACCACGGCTGCCCGCGCTGTAATGATGCAGCGTGTCGGGCTTGGCCTTCCATGCCTCCAGGATCGGCTCGACCCAGGTCCACGCCGCCTCGACCTCGTCGCGTCGCATGAACAGCACCGGGTCGCCGCGCACGGTGTCCATCAGCAGCCGCTCGTAGGCATCCGGATAGCGCGTCGCGAACGCCTTCTCGAACGAGATGTCGATGTTGGCGGGACGCAGGATCATGCCGTCCGGACTGGGATCCTTGCTCATGATCGAGAGCTGGATGCCCTCCTCGGGCTGCAGGCGGATGGTCAGGCGGTTGGCCGACAGCTTGGTCTGGAAGATCGACCAGGGCGTCTCCTTGAACTGCACCACGATCTCGCTGAACTTGTTCGGCAGCCGCTTGCCCGAGCGCAGGTAGAACGGCACCTTGCCCCAGCGCCAGCTATGCACCTCGGCCCGCAGCGCCACGAAGGTCTCGGTCTCGCTCTGCCGGCCCTCGCCGAGCTCCTCCAGATAGCCCGGCACGATCGCGTCGTTGATGCGGCCGCGACCATATTGGCCGCGGATCGCCACGCGCTCGACATCCTCGGGGCGGATCGGCTTGAGGGCGCGCAGCACCTTGAGCTTCTCGTTGCGCAGGCTGTCGGCGTCGAGCGAGCCGGGCGGCTCCATCGCCACCAGGCACATCACCTGCAGCAGGTGGTTCTGGATCATGTCCCGCAGCGCGCCGGAATGGTCGTAGTAATCGCCGCGGCCCTCGACGCCGACGGTCTCGGCGGCGGTGATCTGCACATGGTCGATGGCGTCGGCCGACCACAGCCGCTCGAACACCGGGTTGGCGAAGCGGAGCGCGATCAGGTTCTGCACCGTCTCCTTGCCGAGATAATGGTCGATGCGGAAGATCTGCGTCTCGTCGAAGACCTGGCCCACCTCGTCGTTGATCTGGCGCGCGGAGGCGAGGTCGTGCCCGATCGGCTTCTCGAGCACGACGCGGGATTTCGGCGTGACCAGCTCCTTGCCCGCGAGGTTGTGGCAGATCTTGCCGTACAGGCCCGGCGAGGTGGCCAGGTAGAACACCCGGGTGCGATCGCCGAACTCCGGACCGAACAGTCTGGTCAGGTTGTCCCAGCTGCTCTCGCTCTCGGCGCCATTGACGCTGGCGTAGAACACCTGCCCGAGGAAGTGCCGCATGACGTCCTCCTTGAGGTCCGGCTGCTTGACGAACTTCCTCAGCGCCTGTTCCGCCCGCTCGCGGAAGTCGTCGTCGGACAGCCCCGAGCGTGCGGCCCCGATGATACGCGCATCCTCGGGCATCTGGCCCTCGCAGAAGCGGTAATAGAGGGCGGGCAGCAGCTTGCGCATCGTCAGGTCGCCAGTCGCTCCGAAGACGACATAGTCGAACGGCTCGACGGGACTGTTCGGCGTGGACATCGCGGTCATCCTTCGGACGGGGTCTGGCTGCAGCTTCGGCTGGGCAGGATCAGGCTTTGCTCGCAGGGCCGCAAGGGGTTGGGCGATGCAGATTGACCCGCCACGTAGGGACTTGGTAAGCCCGCCACCCCCGGGGTGGACGCATCGAACCGGAACGGCTTGAGCGGAAAGAGGGCGCTGTCCAGCGGATGCAGCGGGACGGATGCGCAGGTGAGGAGCTTAGATGGCGGATGTGACGGTAGAGTCTTTCAGCGACGCGGCGAGCAGCCGCGAGAGGCAGGCGGCGGATCCCGACCCGACAGTGGGCGGGATCGCGGCCGACCGGCTGCGGTCGCTCATCGAGCGCATCGAGCGGCTGGAGGAAGAACGCAAGGCCCTGGGCTCGGACATAAAGGACATATTCTCGGAAGCCAAGAGTGCGGGCTTCGACGTCAAGGTGTTGCGGCAGCTGATAAGCATACGCAAGAAAGAGCCTGCGGAAGTGGAAGAGCAGGAAACGCTCCTCGACGTCTACCGGCGTGCGCTTGGGATGTGAGGCACGGATGTCTTCTTCGCCGGAGATGTGAATTCGGATGAAATCTCCGAAGCGATGTCGGCGCCGGCCCATGCGGCCTTGCCGCCCCGCGGTCCCGCATCGCTTCCGGACGATTAGAGACAAAGTATGCAGATAATCTCCAACCTGGTCGAGCTCGAAGCCAAGATCGCTGAATGCAACCATGCCCTGACCTATGGGTCGGACGATGCGATGAGGCGATTATTTGGCACGTTCCAGCTCGACTTCTCCAAAGACTGTCCCACGGACCCGTTCAGCGAAGTATACCGGGATTTCCAGATGGAGATATATAAGACCCTCACGGGAAGTCCGTATCTTATTGAGAACGAAATAAGTGGCTTCGCCACGGCGGAAAAGGCACGCTGCCCGTTCCCCTATTATTTGCGGAGCGCCTCTACCGCAGGGCATCATCTGCTAGCGATCGGGTTCATGCTCAGTAAACTGAGTATCCCGCCCGGAGGAAGGATAATAGAGTTCGGCGCAGGTTGGGGAAACAGCACGCTTCAACTTGCGCAGACTGGCTTCGACGTCACCGCAGTGGACATCGATCCCGGTTTTTGCGATGTCATGCGGGCGCGCGCGCGACAGCTCGATCTCCCGTTGACCGTTATCGAGGGGGAGTTCTTCCTGACGGAGAGGATCGAGCGGCCATATGATGCCGCCTTGTTCTTCGAGTGCTTTCATCATTGCGACGACCATATGCGCCTCCTACGCGGCTTGCATCAGGCGATCATGCCGGGTGGCCGAGTATATCTTGCTTCAGAGCCGATTATTCCGGACTACGGAATCCCATGGGGCGTCCGCGTGGACGGCGAGGCACTCTGGGCGATCCGAAATTTCGGTTGGCTTGAGCTAGGGTTCGACGAAGGCTATTTTCTGGAAGCATTGGCGTTGACCGGTTGGCACGGCACGAAGCACCATTGCGCGACTGTGCCGTGGGCGTCGGTCTGGGAGCTTCGGAGACTGGATGAAATGGAGCCGGCAACCGCTGGACTGCAATCGACCCCGGAACGTCCCGTAGATGAGGCCTTGGCGGACAATATGAATGGTCCACCTGACAACCTGCCTCCGCAGCCGCTAGATGATGCCGGCCACGGCCGCTCGTCAGAGTCCGTTCTTCACGAACTGGAAGCTGTTTATCGATCCACTTCATGGCGTTTGACACGGCCGCTCAGGTCTATCGGGCGATTGATTGGCAGACGCTAATGTAGCACATGCCGACTATGCCTCGCCCAGCCATCGACGTGCTTGCCGCAACGATCGATAGTTTGGTTCGATGGTGGAAGGCAGGCCACTGAACTCGTCATGAGCGGCATGACATGGATGGTGTGATTGCTCTCATTGTACAGGATCGGACCAAGCTCCGGACCGGCTATAATATGCCCCTCATCCTGGCAGGTATGGCCGTACGGGATGTGCCACCAGGTGAATGCGGACTGTTGGTTCCGTAGTGTTGCTGACGGAAGTCCGATCTCGCTGTTACCTCTTGCGGCATCAGGTCTCCGTCTGGATCTAGGAGACCGACGAGGAGGCCGTTGTCGGCAAGACGGCGCATGTGCGGGAAGAGGTGGTCGTGCGCAAGGATCAGACCGATCGCGTCGAGACCATCCATGAGACGGTGCGTCGCGAGGACGTAGGGATCACCGAGGATGCCGGCGTGCAGACCGCGGCCACCAAGGATCCGGTTCGTCCGATCTGAGCCAGCGCCTGTAGGACAAGGCACAGAAGCGTCGATCGCGACATAGCGGCCGGAACCAACCCGGGCGGCATCCTGATGAACATGCTTGGCGGCGGCGGGCAGACGGGCCGGGGCCAAGGTACGGGTGGCGCTCCGGGCATGGCTGGCGGTCTCGGAGGACTTGTCTCCAGCTTTCAGCAGTCTGGGTTGGGCCATATCGCGGAGTCCTGGGTCGGCAACGGACCGAACCAGCCGGTTTCGCCAGGACAGTTGCGGAACGTGCTCGGCCAGGATCAGGTGCAGAGCATGGCCGGTCAAGCCGGGATGGAGCCTAACGACTTCCTGTCCCAGCTCAGCCAGCACCTGCCGCATGCCGTGCACGGCATGACGCCGAATGGTCAGCTTCCGGACGAAGGCGCCGGCTCGGTCTGATCAGATCCCGCCGGTCTTCGGCGGATCGCAAGGCATTGCTGAACACCGATCCCGGATAGTCTGGTCACAAGCTGAGGGGTGGAGCCGGCGCCGTCCATTTCAACCAGTGGACGGCGCTGGTCCAACTTGGGAGCCATGACATGGTCGTCCGCATCTCTCCGGTCGTGGCGGCATCCTTCCTGATTCTGCAATGGCTGCCGCAACCGGCTCGAGCCGAGAAGCGGATGGGTTAACAGCTGCTGTCGTCTCAGGAGGTCGCCACCCTCCAAATAATGGAAGCTGCCTCGGTCTGGTTGTCGAGCGGGCGCAGCGGATCACCGACAACGGGATGACCTTCGACATCATGCGCGTGAAGACGGCGGGGCCAGGATCAGCCGGTGCGCAGGCCGGTTTCCAGGTCGGCGACCAGATCATCGCCGTCGACGGGCGGGCGTTCCAAGCATCGCAACCGACATCGATCAGGCGCGCCAGGGCGATCAGCCAGTCTCTGCCGCAGCCACAAAACCAACCGCAAGACGGCTATCGGCAGCGTTGATCCGAACTGGTGGCAGAGCCGCAGACCGGGACATTGATCCCATGGCATAGACAGCGAACCCAGCACGCTCAGCAGCGGGCCGGAGAAAGATGAAAATCATCCGCCGCAGTTAAAGCTTTTGTTAACGGTTTGCTGCTAGTCTGTATGGTCATGATCGCATTCCACGGGACGGCTTCCAGAATACGGCCTTCGCCGATCATGCGCGGGTTCAGGATTTCGCGGCGATGAAAATGGAGCGCAAGCACGGCCGCGGCTCTCGGGTTGCCTGGCTCGGCATGCTGTCGTTCGAGGCGATGATCGTCGGCGTCGAGGCCATATTGGTGCTGGGGGCTGGCTTGGCCGTCACGGTCGGGCTGCAGGCTGCGGGCTTCTCCATCATCCTTCCAGGGCCGGCCGCTCTGGCAGTGGCCTATCTGCTGCTGGTGGTTGCCAATGGCGCCATCGCACGGCCACCGCGGCGCAGACGGGAGAATGCCGCCTTGCGGGTGTTGCTGACTGTGTTCGTCGTCGGGCTCCTGGTCGACGGCAAGGTGATGCACGCTGTTCCGGCACTTGCCGTCTGGTTCGTGGCGGCGGCGTGCGGCATCGTCTGCTGGCGCCGGCTCGCGATGCGGCTGGCCCTCGTGATGCCGGCAATCATGCCGCCTTCCCGGCCGATGGCGTTCATCGGCAACAGCGACGCCGCGGCACGGCTGTTGCTGCAGATCCAGGCCGATCCCCATGCACGGCTGCAACCGGTCGGCTTCTTCGACGATCGCAGCGGGCGCATCGGACCGCTGCATGACAAGCTGCCCTATCTTGGCACGATCGATCAGCTGGTCGGCTATATCCACGATCATGAACTGCGCGACGTGTTCGTGGCGTTGCCCTGGTCGGCCGGGGAACGCATCTCGGCGCTGGTCGATCGTCTGCGCTTCCTTCCCTTGACGGTTCGCCTGATCCCAGATCAGGCGACTCCGGCGCTGCGGCAACGCGACGCGCATCAACTGGAAGGGGTGGTGATGCCCACCCTGATGCTGCCGCCGTCGTCGCCGGGTGGCGCCGCGGCGAAGCGCGGGCTCGACCTCCTGGGCTGTGCCCTGCTGCTGGTCCCGGTCGGCCTGCTGTTCCTCATGGTGGCTGCCGCGATCCGGATCGACAGTCCCGGCCACGTGTTTTTCCGGCAATCCCGCTTCGGTCAGTACGGCCGCAGCTTCAATATCTTCAAGTTCCGTACCCTGCATGCGGCCAGCGCCGACGTGGGGGCCGAGACATCGGTCCGGCACGGCGACATCCGGGTGACGCGGGTCGGCCGTTACCTGCGTAAGTATTCGATCGACGAGCTGCCCCAGATCATCAACGTGCTGCTTGGCGAGATGTCACTGGTCGGTCCACGACCGCATGCGCCCCGCTCCAAGGCGGATGGCCGAATTTTTGCCGAGGTCATGACCGATTATATGTTACGATACCGTGTCAAGCCCGGCATGACCGGTCTGGCGCAGGTCAATGGCTGGCGCGGCAGCACCGATACCGAAGAGAAGCTGCGCAAGCGGGTCGAGTTCGATTTCGACTATATCCGGAACTCGTCATTGTTGCGGGACCTGAAGATCATTGCGTGGACCATCCCCTCCGTGCTGCTGCCGCCATTGGATAATGTGTGACGCGGATGTCTGGTCGCGCCTGCCGCGGGAGGATGCCAGGTGAACGAACGACGCACGACGGATGTCGATCAATGGAGAACCCTCATGGCGCTGTCCGATGAGGGGTTGCTGCAGGCCTGGAAGGAGGCAAAGGACATCCGCGAGCTGGCCCGTTCGCAGGATGCCCGCCTGCAGGGTGCGGGGGTCGCTGATGCCGCCTCGTGGGAGACCCTGATCGAAGGCGCCGCCGCAAGCCGGTTCGGGGTGGGCCGGCATCTCGAACGCTACCGGGCCAGATACTCCTGCCCGTGAACTACCGGCGCCGGGATCCAGGGCCTCGACCAGAGCCGGCCCGGACCCGGCAAAGCTCCAAATGCTTGATCCCCGCAACGTAATTATGTTACAGTATCGATATTGCGTTGTTCTGGGAGCCGTCATGCTGCCCTTGATCCGTTACAGGCTGTTGAGCGACGGTAACTCCTGGTTCGTCCGCTGGTATTGCGCTTCCTGCTGGATGCTCGTCTATGGACCCGTCCCCGAGGCGCAGGCCCGCGAGTGGGTCGACGGCATGATGGCCCAAGCCTTGTAGCAGGCGGGACACCGTCGCGAGATCCGGTAGCGGTTCCGGGAGCATCGCCATCATGCTAGACTTGTCATGGAACAGAGTTGAAGAACGCCCATGGCTGATAATCCGTACGATGTGCTGGGGGTTCCACCCGACGCCGATCAGGCGGCCATACGCAAGGCCTACCGCGCCAAGGCCAGGAAGCATCATCCCGACCTGAACCCCGGCGACAAGGCCGCGGAGGAGACGTTCAAGGCAGTCTCGGCGGCCAACGACCTGCTGTCCGATGCCGAGAAACGTGCGGCCTATGACCGCGGCGAGATCGGCCCCGACGGCCAGGCCCGGCCGCGTCCGCAATACCGCGACTTCGCGGAGGGCGCGCCCGGCCGGCGCTATCGTCCGGAGGGTGCGGCCTCGGGCCATCCCGCGGGCGGCTGGGGCGTCAACGAGGACGAGCTCGGCGACATCTTCAGCACGATCTTCAGCAGCCAGGCTGGTTTCGGCCGAGAGGGGGGCTCCGGTGGAGCCGGGCCATCCGGAGGACCCCGCAAGGGGCGCGACGAGAATTACGGCCTGACCGTGGATCTGCTCGACGTGGTCAATGGCGCGACCCGGCGGCTGACCCTGCCGGATGGACGCACCCTCGACGTCAAGATCCCGATCGGCCTCGACGACGGCCAGATCCTGCGCCTGCGCCAGCAGGGCGGTCCCGGCGTCAATGGCGGCCCCGCCGGCGATGCGCTGATCGAGATCAAGGTGGCGGCGCATCCGTTCTTCCGCCGCGAGGGCAGCGATGTCCATCTCGACCTGCCCGTGACGGTGCAGGAGGCGGTGCTGGGAGGACGGATCTCCGTGCCGACGCCGGCGGGTTCGGTCGCGATGACCATCCCGGCCAATTCCGATACCGGACGCCAGCTCCGGCTGCGTGGCCGTGGCGTGCCTGCCCATGGCGGAATGTCGGCAGGCGACCTCTATGCCACCTTGCGCGTGGTGATCGGCGAGCCCGACCCGGCGCTGGAGGAGTTCCTGAAACAGTGGAAACCGCAGAACGCGACCGACCCGCGGCACGCGATGATGGGGGCGGCATGATCACCATCGAGGCGCTCTTCGTCCAGGTGCGAGGCCTGCGGCGCGACGACCTGGAACGCTGGATCACCCAGTCCTGGGTGCGGCCGGACGGGGAGCCGGGACGCTATCTGTTCCACGACATCGATGTCGCCCGGGTGCAGTTGATCCTGGAACTGCGCGAGCAGATGCAGGTCAACGAGGAGGCGCTGCCGGTCGTGCTCTCGCTGCTCGACCAGCTCTACGAGGCGCGGCGGCGAATGCGGCGGGTGCGGGATGCGCTCGACCAGGCCACCACGGAGGATCTGCGTCAGGCGCTGATGCAACTGATGATGTCGGATCCAGCCTAGCCAGCCCATGCTGGCTACTCATTCGGAGACCAATATATATAACATAATCAATACGCAATGAAATCGGCGAGCCTGTTCGAACAGGATAGCCATGACGCGAAGCGGCGGCTGTCGCTTTGCAAGCGCGTGACTTCATTGTCCGTGCCTATGCTATGATCTCCAAAGCCAGGAATTTGTTGGCGCCGCGATCGGTCCATCATGGATCGGCTGGAGGATGGGGAGATCTGATGGCCGATATCGCCGAGGCCTCCAAGACGCATTCCGGAAGGTTCAGCGGCTATTTCGACCGCTACCAGACTGGCCGTGCCTCCGGATGGGTTGCCAATCTCGTCTCGCCGCAAACCATCGTCTCCCTGAACGTCATCATCGACGGCACCGAGATCGGCCATGTGCTGTGCGACGAGATGCGGCCGGATGTCCGCGATGCCCTGGGATTGGCCTCGGCGCGTGTCGGATTCACCTACGACATCGCCGATGGCCATCTCGACCGGCAACCGCATGTGTTGAGCTTCCTGCTGCCGGACGGCACCGTACTGCCGTACATGGGGGCCGATGGCATCGACGGCCTGCAGCCGGCGCTCGAGTTCAATGACGCGCCTCATGTCGTCCTGCATGGCAATCTCGATGGACTGATGCATAACGCCCTGCGCGGCTGGGTGCTGCGCCAGACCGGCCATGACGGCAGGATGACCGCGCGCTGCGACCTGCTGATCACCTGCGACGATGTCCGGGTGGGCCAGGTGCGCGCCGACCGGTTGCGCCGCGATGTCGGGAATGCCCGGGAATGCGATCCGAACTGCGGCTTCGAGTTCACCATCCCGCAAGCGTTCCGGCGCGACTACCCGCAGAAGTTCCGCGCCTTCGTGCTGCCGGAAATGCTCGAGCTGGAAGGCAGCCCGCTGGTCACCGCCACGGTCTCCGAGTTCCTCGAGGGGCGCCTGCTGTCGCTTTCCTCGGACATGAGCAAGCTGCATGGCGATCTCGATCGCATGCGCCGCGAACTCAACCGGCTGCTGCCGACCGAGGGTTATCATCTCGATGATTACGATCGCTGGGCGCGGCGCTACTACGAGAAACTCCGTGCCCGGGTCGCGGCCGGACGCCAGGCGCTGCGCGAGCAGGGCGTGCTGCCGCCGGAGCCGCTGGTCAGCGTGCTGGTGCCGACCTACAAGCCGATGCTGCCGGACTTCGTCGCCGCGATCGACTCTGTCATCGCCCAGACCTACAGCAACTGGGAGCTGATCATCGTCGATGACGGCAGCCGGTCGGTCGAGGTGTCCGAGCGCATCGACCTGTTCTGCCGTCAGGACAAGCGCATACGCTGCATCCGGCGCAGCAAGAACGTCGGTATCGCCAAGGCCACGACGATCGGGATGGATGCGGCGCGCGGCGAATGGACCGTGTTCTTCGATCATGACGACGTGCTCGTCGACGTCGCCCTCGAGGTGATGATCCGCGCCGCCCAGGCCAGTGGCGCCAAGCTGCTCTATTCCGACGAGGACAAGCTCGACCAGGCCGGCTATTACCGCGAGCCGAACCTCAAGCCGGACTGGAACTATCGCTATGTGCTCGGCTGCAACTATGTCTGCCATCTGACCGTCGTCGAGACCGCCACCATGCGCGCGGTGGGACCGTTGCGACGCGAATATGACGGCGCCCAGGACCATGACTTCATCCTGCGCTGTTCCGAGCTGCTCGATCACAAGCTGATCCATCACGTGCCGGAACTGCTCTACCACTGGCGCATCACGCCGAACTCGACCGCCGGCGACACGTCGAACAAGCAGTACGCGGTCGCGGCCGGGGTCCGCGCCGTCTCCGACCACCTCAAGCGGATCGGCCGGCCGGCCGTGGTATCCTCGATCAACGGGCTCACCATCTACGGCGTCGAGTGGATCCCGACCAGCGAGCCGCGCGTCTCGATCATCATCCCGTTCCGCGACCAGACCGGCGCCACGCGGCGCTGCGTCGCCAGCCTGCTCGCCCATACGCGCTATTCCCAGTTCGACATCGTCCTGGTCGATAACTGGTCGACATCGCATGAAAGCCGCAGCTTTCTCGCCGAGATGGACAAGCTCGACCGCGTGCGCGTGCTTCGCGTGGTCGAGGAGTTCAACTACGCGCGCCTGAACAATCTCGCCACGGCCGGAAACGACGCCGAATACTATCTGTTCATGAATAACGATGTGTTCCTGTCCGATCCGGGCTGGCTGCACCGCATGATCGGCGAGATTACCTCCCGAAACGATGTCGGCATCGTCGGCGGCAAGCTGCTCTATCCGGACCAGACGGTGCAGCATGCCGGTGTGTTGTCGGGCGTGCATGGCGTGGCGGCCCATGTGCATCTCGGCCTCAACGCCGATGACTATGGCTATATCGGACGCGCCCGGCTGAGCCAGGAATTCACCGCCGTCACCGCGGCCTGCCTGCTGATCCGCGCCGAGCTGTTCCACAAGGTCGGCGGCTTCGACGAGGAACATCTCCAGGTGGCCTATAACGACGTCGATCTCTGCCTGAAGGTGTACGAGGCCGGCTATCGCATCGTCTGGTGCGCCGGCATGGTCGCCGAGCATCATGAGAGCCTGTCGCGCGGCAGCGACCTGCGCCCGGACCAGGAGGCACGCTTCTTCCGCGAGCAGCAGGTCATGCTCCAGCGCTGGGGCGGCAAGCCGTTCTTCCGGGATGATCCATTCTACAATCCAAACTTCTCCAAGACCGCCAAGCTGTTCTTTCACCTGTCCGATCCCGCCGGCAGGCCGCCGCTTTGAGCGCCGCGATGAGCCGGCGGGCCGCCTGCCTCGGGTTGCTGGCGTTGCTTTGCGGTTGCGCGACCGGGTCCGTCAGTCCGCTTTCGCCGCAGGACCGATCCGACGTCGCGCGCGTCCAGTCCTATCTGGACAAGCTGCGTGGGCTGCGCGCGCGCTTCATGCAGGCCGGTCCGGACGCCGCCTCCAGCACCGGCATGGTCTGGTACGATCCGGGCCAGCTGCGTCTGCGGTATGATCCGCCCAGCGCCATGCTGGTGGTGGCGGCCGGCCAGCATCTGGTCGCTCACCGCGAGAGTGACGACTCGACGACGCGCATCGCACTTTCCGGCAACCCGCTCGGGCTGCTGCTGCAACAGCCGTTGCACTTATCCGGCGAGATCAGCGTGACCGACGTCCAGCGTGGACCCGGCATCCTGCAGATCTCCCTGGCGCGCGCGGCCAACCCGGCGCAGGGGCTGCTGACCTTGATATTCTCCGACCAGCCAGCCAGCCTGACGCTGGTCGGGTTGGAGGCGGTGGACGCGCACCGGAACCGCACGCGCCTCCGCCTTGCGGATGTGCAGGCTGGCCTCACCCTGGATCCGGCTCTGTTCAAGCCTCCCGCATCCTGATCAATTCAACCGAAGCAGGCGCTCCAATTGCGCCGCATCGCCTGGTCCACCTCATCGGGTCCCGTCTTCACGCCGAGCGCCCGCAGGCTGGTGACGCCGTGCTCGCGTATGCCGCAGGGCACGATGCCATCGAAATGATCGAGGTTCGGGTCGATGTTGAGCGAGACGCCATGCCAGCTGACCCAGCGCGTCAGGCGCACGCCAAGTGCGGCGATCTTGCTATCGCGGCCGGTTACGGGATCGGCCACCCATACGCCTACCCGGCCGGGGCGAAGCTCCCCGCGCACGCCGAAATCGGACAGCGTGCGTATCAGCCAAGTCTCCAGGCCGCCCACGAAGGCGCGGACATCGCGCGGCGGCAGAGCACCGTGCGGCTGCTGAAGGTCGAGCATGACATAGGCCACGCGCTGTCCGGGACCATGGTAGGTCCATTGGCCGCCGCGGCCGGCATCGTAGGTCGGAAAGCCGAGCGGGTTGAACAGGTCCTCGGGACGGGCGGAGGTGCCGGCGGTGAATAGCGGCGGATGCTCGAGCAGCCACACCTGCTCCTGAGCCTCGCCCGCCCGGATTGCCGCCACCCGTGCCTGCATCACGCGGGTGGCCTCTGGGTAGGGAACCGGTACCGCGGCGGTCCGCCAGCCTACGGCCGCTTGGTGGTTCTCCGTCATTGCTCCCTGATCCAGCATCGGTTATACGGCCCTCCGTCCTCCGGTATCGCGCAAGCGGTGCCTGATGTCACGGTGCGGTCGTGGCGGAATGGTAGACGCGCAAGCTTGAGGTGCTTGTGGGGGAAACCTCGTGGAAGTTCGAGTCTTCTCGACCGCACCATCTCCATTCTCCGCTTCTCGCGGCCTGGCTAAGTTCACGGCTTGCCGGGAAGAGGCTGTAGTGATCCCCTCCCTGCATTGAATGCGTCCCCCCGGCTGGGCACGCGTGCCCGGCATTGAATGCAAGGAGCGACCTGATGGACGAAGATTTCAGGAAAGCCGCCCTCGATTATCATCGGCTGCCGACGCCGGGTAAGCTCTCCGTCGTCCCGACCAAGCGAATGGCGACACAGCGCGATCTGGCTTTGGCCTACTCGCCGGGTGTCGCCGCGGCCTGCGAGGAAATCCGCCGCGATCCCACGACGGCGCGCGACTATACCGCAAGGGCCAACCTGGTCGGGGTGATCACCAACGGCACCGCAGTGCTCGGCCTCGGCAATATCGGGCCTCTCGCCAGCAAGCCGGTGATGGAGGGCAAGGCGGTCCTGTTCAAGAAATTCGCCGGCATCGACGTGTTCGACATCGAGGTCGACGCCTCCGATCCGGACCGCTTCATCGACGTCGTTGCGGCTCTCGAGCCGACCTTCGGGGCGATCAACCTCGAAGACATCAAGGCGCCGGAATGCTTCCGCATCGAGGCGGAACTGCGTGCGCGGATGGGCATCCCGGTGTTCCATGACGACCAGCACGGCACCGCCATCGTCGCCGCGGCCGCAGTGCGCAACGGCCTCGAGGTGCAGGGCAAGCAGTTGTCGGACGTGAAATTGGTCACCTCCGGGGCCGGTGCGGCGGCGATGGCCTGCGTGGACCTGCTGGTGAACATGGGCCTGCGCGTGGAGAACGTGACCCTGACCGACATCAAGGGCGTGGTCTACGAGGGCCGTGAGCCCGACATGCCGCCGAACATGGCCCGCTACGCCCGACGCACCGACGCGCGCACGCTCGCCGACGTGCTGGACGGCGCCGACGTGTTCCTGGGGTTGTCTGCGCCGGGCGTGCTGAAGCCGGAATGGCTGCCGAAGATGGCGCCGAACCCGTTCATCCTGGCCCTGGCCAACCCCGACCCGGAGATCCTGCCCGATCTCGCCCGTGCAGTGCGGCCCGATGCGATCGTCGCCACCGGCCGGTCGGATTATCCCAACCAGGTCAACAACGTGCTGTGCTTCCCGTTCATCTTCCGCGGGGCGCTCGATGTCGGCGCCACCGAGATCAACGAGGACATGAAGGTCGCCGCCGTCGAGGCGATCGCGGCCCTCGCACGCGCCGAGGCCAGCGAGGTGGTGGTCGCGGCCTATGGCGGCGAGGCGCCCAGCTTCGGGCCGGAATACATCATCCCCAAGCCGTTCGACCCGCGCCTGATCCTGCACGTGGCGCCCGCCGTGGCGCGTGCGGCGATGGCCAGCGGCGTCGCCACCCGGCCGATCCTGGACTTCGACGAGTACAAGGAAGACCTCGAGGTCTTCGTGTTCCGCTCGGGCCAGGTGATGCGCCCGATCTTCGAGGTGGCGCGAAAGGCCGGCAAGCGCATCGTCTATGCCGAGGGCGAGGACGAGCGCGTGCTGCGCGCGGTGCAGACGGTGGTCGACGACCGGCTGGCCCGGCCGGTGCTGATCGGGCGCCACCCGGTGATCGCGCAACGGATCCACAGCCTCGGCCTGCGCCTGGTGCCCGGCCGCGATATCGAGGTGCTCGATCCGGAAGCCGACGAGAGCGTGTTCGCCCCGTTGGCCAACGCCTATATGAAACTGGTCGAGCGTCGCGGCGTGCCGCCGATGATGGCCGAACGCCAGCTCGCGCGCCGTCCGACGGTGGCCGCGGCGATGCTGCTGCATGCCGGTCTGGTCGATGCGGCCCTGGTCGGCGGGCATGGCGACTGGTGGCGGCATATGCACTACTGGGCGCCGCTGATCCCGCGCCGGCCGGAGGTGACGCGGTTATACGCCTTGTCCGGTCTGATCCAGTCGAACGGCGTGCTGTTCTTCTGCGACACTCATTTCAATCTCGACCCGACCGCCGAGCAGGTCATGGAGATGACCATGCTGGCGGCGGACGCCGTGCGCATGTTCGGCATCACGCCGCGTGCCGCCCTGCTGTCGCATTCGTCGTTCGGGGCCAGCAACTCCGAGACTGCGCGCAAGATGCGCCGGGCTCTGGCCCTGCTGCATGAGCACGCACCCAATCTCGAGGTCGATGGCGAGATGCAGGGCGATGCGGCGTTAAGCGAGACGTTACGCGATCGTGTCATGACGTCGAGCCGTCTGAACGGCACGGCCAACCTGCTGATCATGCCTACCTTGGATGCCGCCAACATCAGCTTCAACCTCGTCAAGGCAGCCGGCGAGGGGCTGCAGATCGGCCCGATCACGCTCGGCGCGTCGAAGCCGATCCATACCCTTGCCGGCAGCGCCACCGCCCGGGCCATCGTGAACCTGACGGCGTTAGCGGCATTCGAGGCCGAACAAGGTTCTGCCTGATCCGGCACGTCCGGCATTGCTACAGATGGCGTGACGTGGCACCGTTCGATACAATTCCAGAGCCTGCTGTCCGGCGTGGCGTCCTCACATTGAAAGTGAGCCATCGTGATCAAACCATTACGTAAGGCAGTGTTCCCGGTCGCGGGATTGGGCACGCGTTTCCTGCCAGCCACCAAGGCGATGGCCAAGGAGATGCTTCCGGTCGTCGACCGGCCGCTGATCCAGTATGCCGTCGATGAGGCCCGCGCCGCCGGCATCGAGCAGTTCTGCCTGATCACCGGGCGCGGCAAGACCGAGCTGGTCGAGTATTTCGATGTCGCCTACGAACTCGAGCATACTTTGCGGCAGCGCGGAAAACAGGAAGCTCTGGAGGCACTCAAGCCGACCAGCATGCAGCCCGGCTCGATCGTCGCCGTCCGTCAGCAGGAGCCGCTCGGGCTCGGACATGCGATCTGGTGCGCGCGCTCATTCATCGGCGACGACCCGTTCGCGATCCTGCTGCCTGACGACATCATCCTCAGCAAGACGCCCTGCCTGAAGCAGCTGGCCGACGCCTATCACGAGACCGGCGGCAACATGGTCGCGGTGACCGAAGTGCCGCGCGAACACACCAACCGCTACGGCATCCTGAAGATCGGTAGCGAAAAGGGCAACCTGGTCGAGGTGACCGGCCTGGTCGAGAAGCCGAAACCCGAGGATGCACCGTCGAACCTTTCCATTATCGGGCGTTATATCCTCACCGCCGACGTGATGCCGTTCCTGGCGTTGCTCGAGCGCGGTGCCGGCAATGAGGTTCAGCTTACCGATGCGATGGCCAAGATGATCGGCACGGTGCCCTTCCACGGCCTGCGCTACGAGGGCAAGCGCTTCGATTGCGGAGACAAGA
Source organism: uncultured Acetobacteraceae bacterium (assembly GCA_964235615.1). Classification (GTDB taxonomy): domain Bacteria; phylum Pseudomonadota; class Alphaproteobacteria; order Acetobacterales; family Acetobacteraceae; genus Lichenicoccus. The sequence goes on from CAXSEE010000010.1 coordinate 38,436, forward strand.
TCGGCTTCCTGGAGGCGCAGCTCGCCTTCGCTCTTGAGCGTCCGGACCTGGGGCCGGCCGTGAGGGAGTTTCTCAAGAATTATTGCGAGTGTCTCTGATGGCCTTCAAGCACGACTTCGACCAGACCAGCCTGCGTGAATATGACATCCGGGGGATCGTCGGCGCGACCCTCGGCCCGCAGGACGCGTTCGCGGTCGGTCGTGCATTCGGTTCGATGATCTCGCGTAGTGACGGGCATACCGTCGCCGTCGGGTTCGACGGCCGGCTCTCGTCGCCGGAGCTCGAGCAGGCGCTGGTGGAAGGGCTGAAGGCCTCCGGGATGGAGGTGCTGCGTGTCGGATGCGGTCCGACACCGATGCTGTACTACGCCGCTACCACGCTGAAGACGGACGGCGCGGTCATGGTGACGGGCAGCCATAACCCAGCCAACTACAACGGCTTCAAGATGATGCTGGGGCGCAAGCCGTTCTACGGCGAACAGATCAGGGAGCTGGGCCGGATCGCCGCAGTCTCGGACGTGGTGGCGGAGACGACCGGATCGGACCGTTACGTTGACGTGGCGCTCGACTATATCGGCCGTCTGATCTCCGACTGGGATGGCGGCGACCGCATCCTCAAGGTGGTCTGGGACAACGGCAACAGCGCGGCCGGAGAGGTGCTGCAGCGTCTGGTGCGGTCATTGCCGGGCGAGCACGTCATCCTGAACGGCGAGATCGACGGGAATTTTCCGGCCCATCATCCGGATCCGACCGTTGCCAAGAATCTCGAGCAGCTGATCGCCGCGGTGCTGGACAGCCAGGCCGATCTCGGTATCGCCTTCGATGGAGACGCGGACCGCATCGGCGTCGTCGACAACAAGGGTCAGATCCTCTGGGGTGACGAACTTCTGGTGGTGCTCGGCCGCGATGTGTTGCGCGAGCATCCGGGAGCGACCATCATCGCCGACGTCAAGGCGAGCCAGGTGCTGTTCGACGAGATCAGCCGCGCCGGCGGCAAGCCGCTGATGTGGAAAACCGGCCACTCCCTCATCAAGGCCAAGATGGCGGAGACGGGATCGGTCCTGGCCGGCGAGATGTCCGGCCATATCTTCTTTGCCGATAAGTGGTATGGCTTCGACGACGCGCTCTATGCCGCGGTCCGTCTGCTTGGGATCGTCGCCAGGATGAACAAGCCGCTGTCGTCGGTGAAAGAGGCGTTTCCGCAGATGGTCAGCACGCCGGAGCTGCGCTTCGACTGTGACGACACCCGCAAGTTCGGCGTGATCGGCGAGGTTGCCGAACGGCTGAAGACGGAAGGTGCCAATGTGTCGGCAATCGATGGCGTCCGGGTGCGCACTGTCGACGGCTGGTGGCTGCTTCGTGCCTCCAACACCCAGGCGGTCCTGGTTGCACGTGCGGAAGCGGCGAATACGGCCGGCCTCGATCGGCTCAAACTCGCTCTGGTCGCACAACTGGAACAGTCCGGTCT
>CAXSEE010000011.1:0-39617 GCA_964235615.1 uncultured Acetobacteraceae bacterium
GCGCGCCATACCGCCGTCCTTGGTAAGCAGCAGCCGCCCCTCGCTGCCGAGGTCGAGCCGGCCGATGCTGATCACCCGCGGCAGGCCGGGCGGCAGCGAGGCGAACACGGTCGGACGTCCTTCGGGGTCGCGGTGGGTGGTCACCAGCCCGTCAGGCTTGTGGTAGCGCCACATCCTGGCACGGTCGGGCGCGTCGACGATCTTGCCGTCGACCTGAACGAGGTCGCCGGCCTGCACGAAGCTGGCCGGATGGTCGATCACCACGTTGTTCACCTTGACGCGGGATCCCGTAAGCAGCTTCTCGGCATCCCGCCGGCTGGCGACACCGGCGCGGGCCAGCCACTTGGCGATACGCTCGCCGCGTTCGGGGGCATCGATAGGGGGCTCGTTCGGAGCGATCTCGTCGTTCATCGCCTTGCGGCCTCGTCCACCAGGGCCGCGAACACCCGCGCGTCGCCCGGATCGATCAGGAACTCGGGATGCCATTGCAGGCCCAGGCAGAAGCGGTAGGCCGGGTCCTCGATGCCTTCGATCACCCCGTCCGGCGCATGCGCGTTGACCAGTCCCGACCCCGGATCGCGCACCGCCTGATGGTGCGACGAGTTGACCTGCATGGTGTCGCGGCCGACGATCCGGTGCAGCAGCGTGTCGGTCCGGATCGCCACCGGGTGCCCGGGCTGATGGCGGGGATTGGGCTGCTCGTGCGGCAGCGCGTCCGGCACCTCGTCCGGCACATGCTGGATCAGCGTGCCGCCGAGGGCCACCGCGAGGAGCTGCTGTCCGCCGCAGATCCCGAGAACGGGCATGTCGCGGGCCAGGGCGCCGCGCAGCAGGGAGAGTTCCGCGGCGGTGCGTCCGGCCTTCAGCACGATGGTCCGGTGACGCTCGCCGCCGCCGTACAGGTCGGGATCGACGTCGAAGGCGCCACCGGTCACCACCAGGGCATCGATCCGCTCGAGCATCTCTCCGGCCAGGCTGGCATGATGCGCCAGCGCCACCGGCAGCCCTCCGGCATCGGCGATGCTGTCCATGTAGTTCTCGCGCAGGGCATACCAGGGATAGAGCGAATAGCCCTGTGCTGCGGGCGGCTCGCTGTCGAGGGTGACGCCGATGACCGGCCGGGATGATCTCATGACCTCTTGCTAAGGCAAAACCCGGCATGGTGGAAGAAAGCGTGATGCCGAGCCCACCCCCAGAACCTTCGCCGCCCGGGACTTCGCCCATGGAGCTGGCGCTGCATGAGGCGCGTGCGGCGGCGGCGCGTGGAGAGGTGCCGGTCGGCGCGCTGGTGCTGGCCCCGGACGGCAGTGTGCTGGCCGCCGCCGGCAATGCGGTCGAGCGTCTGCGTGATGCCTCCGCCCATGCCGAGCTGCTGGCCATGCGCGCCGCCGCCGCCAGGATCGGCAGCCCGCGGCTGATCGGCTGCACCCTGGTAGCCAGTCTCGAGCCCTGCCCGATGTGCGCCGCGGCGGCTTCGCATTTCAGGATCGCCCGGCTGCTGTTCGGGGCCTACGACCCCAAGGGCGGAGGTGTCGAGCATGGACCGCGCCTTTACGACCGGCCGGGCTGCCTGCATCGCCCGGAGTTCATCGGCGGCATATGCGAAACAGAGTCTGCCGCGTTGCTGCGGACATTCTTTGCAAATCGGCGCGGATAACCAAGGTTTCATCGCGGAGTAGGGCTGGGGTTGGGGCCGGCCGCGCATCATATGCTCACCGAATGGTACGCTTCCGCGTTCCCAGACAGCAGGAACAACATGTCAATCGATCCCGGAACTCCCAAGCCGCCCCGACTTCGCCCGCGATTTCAAAGTGCAGCCGTCGCCATACTGCTCGCAGGCAGCACGCTAAGCAGTTTCGCCGCCGGAAGCCAGCCGGCTCTCGCCCAGACGGCTCATAGCAACCAGCCAGGCGCCATCACCCCGCAGATGCCCTCGCAGAGGCTGCCGGACTTCACCGGGCTGGTGAGGCAGGTCAAGCCGGCCGTGGTCTCGATCACCTCGATGCTCAAGGCCGACGCGGTCGAGGAGGACGAGGGCGGCGGTGATGGCGGCGGTGGCGGTGGCGGTGGCGGACAGCAGGCGCCGTTCCCGTTCCCGTTTCCGTTCCAGATGCCGCAGCATGCCAACCCGCATCGCACCGTCGAGGCGCGCGGCTCGGGCTTCATCATCTCCCCGGATGGGCTGGTCGTCACCAACAACCATGTCGTCAAGGGTGCCACTTCGGTCAGCGTGACATTGGATGACGGCACCAACCTGCCGGCCAAGGTGATCGGCCGCGACCCGAAGACCGATCTCGCCCTGCTGCGTATCAAGCCGACCGGCAAGCTCTCCTTTATTCAGCTCGGCGAGAGCGACGACGTGCAGCCCGGCCAGTGGGTGATCGCGGTCGGCAACCCGTTCGGCCTGGGCGGCACCGTCACCGCCGGCATCGTGTCGGCGCGCGGGCGCGACATCGGCGAGGGGCCGTATGACAGCTTCCTGCAGATCGACGCGCCGATCAACCGCGGCAACTCCGGCGGTCCGCTATTCACCCAGGACGGCAAGGTGGTCGGCGTGAACACCGCGATCCTGTCGCCGTCCGGCGGCTCGATCGGCATCGGCTTCGCCATCCCGTCCGACGTGGTGCGCAGCGTGGTGTCGCAGCTGCAGGCGCATGGCCGCGTGACGCGCGGATACCTCGGCGTCGAGGCGCAGGAGATCACGCCGGCGATGGCCAAGGCGCTGGCCCTGCCAAGTTCGCTCGGCACCCCGCCGTCCGGCGCACTGGTCGCCACCGTCAGCCAGGACAGCCCCGCGGACAAGGCCGGCATCAAGCCCGGCGACGTGATCACGGCGATCAACAGCGCGCGGGTGGCGACGCCGCGCGACCTCGCGGTCAAGGTCGCGGACGTGGCTCCGGACAGCGACGCCAAGCTGAGCATCGTGCGCAACGGCGCCGTGCAGACGGTCAGCGCGCATCTGGCCAAGCTCGACGGCAGCACCTCCGGCAACGCCTCGGGTGGCGACGGCAGCCAGCCGGGCGGTGGCGGCAACGGCTCGATCGGCGTGGCGCTCGCGGCACTGACGCCGGACGTGCGCCAGCAGCTCGGCATCGACGACAGCGTGCATGGCGTGCTGGTGCACGGCGTGAAGCCCGGCTCGGCCGCCGACGTGGCCGGCATCCGCCCCGGCGACATCATCCTGGGCGTCGGCAGCCATCTGGTCGCGACACCGCGCGATGCGGCTAACGCCGTGCATGCGGCGTTGAAGAACGACCAGACCGTGGCGCTGCGTATCATGCGTGACGGCCACGGCACGTTCGTCGCGGTCTCGCCCACGGCATCGGGCGGCAGCGCCGACAGCTCGCAGGCTCCTGGCGACGATAACGACGGCAGCGGCAGCAATGACAACCAGGACGACGGCCAGCAGGGCTGATTTGTCTGTAAGTGTATTGGACGCCAGGGCCGCGGTGGTCCCTGGCGTCCAGGATGTCGGCCCGGAGGGTGTGGCGCCTTCCATCGCTCAACGGCGATTATGACTGCCGCTTCGTCTTTGTCCGGACCGTTGAGCAGCATCTGTCCGTCTCCCTGGCCGAGACGTGACGTTTACGGATCGAAACGGGCAGGAAGTTGACTGCGACTTCATAAGAATGCGTCGGTCGCTTCGATGCATTTCCCGACGTTATTTTGCCGAGTGTCGAACATGCGGTCGCGCACGCGGCTTGAGAAAATGAAAAAGGGCGCGGGTGAGGGAGTTGCGGGAACCGCATTGGTCGCTGACCTCATAAGGCAAAGCAGGACATGGTAGGAGGATCTCGTTGACCGACTATGGATCGCTTCAATTGGACATTCTTGAGTTCTGGTTCGAACGTGACCCGTCAAAGCTCCGTAAGCAGTGGTTCGTGAAAAGCGCAGCGTTCGACCATCAGTGCATGCGTTTTATCGATGACGTCCGTTCCGCCCGCGCCGGCCAGTTCGACCATTGGGCTGAGACGCCGAAAGGCGGCCTGGCATTGGTCATCCTGCTGGATCAGCTTTCACGTCACGTATTTCGCGGCTCCGCGGAGGCTTTCGCGGCCGACCCGCATGCTCACCACATCGCGCGCAGTCTAATTGCGGCCGGTGCGGATGCGTTGCTCACACCCGTTGAGCGTATGTTTGTTTATCTACCATTTCAACATGCCGAAACCAAGGAAGATCAGGACATCTCGGCCCGCCTGTTCGAGTCCCTGAGCGATGTTTTAGGAAATAAGGCTGTGGAATATGCGCATCGCCATCGCGACCTGATCAACAGGTTTGGCAGGTTTCCTCAACGCAATGCAGCTCTTGGCCGCCTCAGTACATTGGAAGAACAAGCTTTCCTCGCTCAGCCCAGCCTTGGTTTCTAGGGGAAGTCCTGCTTCAGGACGCAGATACCGTTTCACTGGCCATCAAATACTCCCGTCATGGTCGCATGAGGCGTTGAGTAGGATGGCATGATGAGTGAGGTCAGCCTCGAACTGTCCGGTAGATGACGCGTTCGCTGCTCGGAGGCAGAGAATGGCAAAGGTAGCGGAAAAGACTGATCCGAAGCTCTGGAACAAGGTGAAGACGGACGTCACCGAAGGCGACAAGGGAGGAAAGCCGGGACAATGGTCCGCGCGCAAGGCGCAGTTGGCGACCCAGGAGTACAAGAAGGAGGGCGGCGACTATAAGGACGCCAAATCTTCCGACAATCACCTGACGCAGTGGACCAAGGAGGAGTGGGGTACGAAATCGGGCGCCGAGAGCGGCAAGACCGGTGAGCGTTATCTTCCCGAAAAGGCGCGAGAGCAGCTCAGCGACGCGGAATACAAGCGCACCACCGACAAGAAGCGGTTGGACACGGCGAAGGGCAAGCAATTCTCAGCTCAACCCAAGGATGTTGCCGCCAAGACAGCGAAGCACCGCAAGACCGGCCCCGGCACCACCCGGTCTGACCTGCTGAAGCAGGCGGCTGATAAGGGTATCGCCGGACGCTCCAAGATGAAGAAGGCCCAGTTGGAAAAGGCGTTGCAAGCTCATGGCTGACCCTGACGCCGACGAGCGGCGCCACGTCGCCCAGGAGTTCAAAACGGTTGTGAACATGAGCCCCAAGGCGTTGCGCTCCTGGCTCGACCAGTCTGGCAGCCAGGGCGTTGGCATGACCCACGAGGGCGAGAAGGTGACGCAACCCGGTGGACACGAGGCAGTCGGTCACGAGATGGGTCGACGCATTCTATCGTTGCAGGCCACGAAGATTAACGACCTGACCGACGACGACTACGCGGCTATGCGTAAAGTGGTCGGCTACGTGCACCGTCATATCAAGCAGCGGCCCGATGGCGATGTGACGGAGACGCGTTGGCGTAAATCACTGATGAACTGGGGTCATGACCCTTTAGAATAACGTCTCAAGCCACCGACCGCGACGGCTCAGGTCCCGCAGAAGGTCTGATGCACGACTTCCTCGGGCTGCGGCGGATCGGCGTAGCCGGCCAATTCGGGATGGTCGTCATAGGGCTTGGCGAGAAGGCCGAGCAGCTCGTCCAGCGGCGCGAAATTGCCCGCTCCCTGTGCCGCCGCGATCACCGCCTGGACACGGTGGTTGCGCGCAATGAATGCGGGGTTGACCGCGCGCATCGCGGTGCGCCGGGCCGGGCTGGGACCACCTTCCACAGCGAGCCGCTCGCGCCATCGGACAGCCCATTCGTCGAACGCGGCCGGGTCTTCGAACAAGGCGGCCGGGTCTTCGAACAGGGCGGGGGCACGGTCGGCATCCGCGGCTTTGCCCGCCGCGTCGCTCAGCCGGCGGAAGGTCAAGGTGAAGTCCGCGCGTCCGGCAGCCATGCGGTCGAGCAGGTCCTGTGCCAGCGCCCGGTCGCCCTGATGCCGCTCCGACAGTCCGAGCTTGCGCTGGAACCCCTCGTGATAGGCCACTTCGAAGGCCGGCGCGAAACCGTCGAGCGCCTGGTAGGCGGCAGCCATCGACGCATCCTTTTCGGCGTCGAGCAACGGCAGCATCGCCTCGGCGAGGCGGGACAGGTTCCAATGCGCGATCGCCGGCTGGTTGGCGTAGGCGTAGCGGCCGTTGACGTCGATCGAGCTGTAGACGGTGCCGGGATGGAACTGGTCCATGAAGGCGCAGGGGCCATAGTCGATGGTCTCGCAGGCTATCGACATGTTGTCGGTGTTCATGACCCCGTGGATGAAGCCGGCCAGTTGCCAGCGCGCGACCAGCCTGGCGGTGCCCCCGATCACCGCATCCAGCAGCGCGCGGTATGGATGTTCGGCAGCGGCGGCTTCGGGATAATGCCGGGCGATCACATAGTCGGCGAGCAGGCGCACGGCTTCGACGTCGTCGCGGTTGCGGAAGAACTGGAAGGTGCCGATGCGCACGTGGCTCCGTGCCACGCGCGTCAGGATGGCGCCGGGCTGGGGTCCTTCGCGTTGGATCCACTCGCCGGTGGACACCATGGCGAGCGAGCGCGTGGTCGGGATGCCGAGGGCGGACATGGCCTCGCTGACGATATACTCGCGCAGCACCGGCCCGACCGCGGCACGGCCGTCGCCACGCCGCGAGAATGGGGTCGGGCCCGAGCCCTTGAGCTGGATGTCGCGCCGCACCCCGTCCCGGTCGATCACCTCGCCGAGCAGCATGGCGCGGCCGTCGCCGAGCTGCGGCACCCAGTTGCCGAACTGGTGCGCGGCATAGGCCATCGCCAACGGATCGGCACCTTGCGGCACCCGGCACCCCGCCAGCTCCGCGACGCCCTCGGGGCTGGCGAGCCAGGACGGATCGATACCGAGTTGCCGGGCCAGGGGCTTGTTCAGGCGGATCAGCCGCGGGGCTGCGACCGGATTGGGCGAGATCCGGGCGAAGAACCGCTCCGGCAGGCGGGCATAGCTGTTGTCGAACCCGAACACGACGGCGGTTGACTGGGACATCGGGGCGCTTTCGAACGGGCGACGGTGGAGTTGGAACGGGACCGTGTTCGTAGATAGGGGCTGGAGCCTTCGTTTCCCACCTATTCTTGCCGCCGCGCCAGCCGTATCTAAATGTCCGACATAGGCGCGGAGACGGTCGATGGATGAGGGTGACAAGGCCGGATCGGGTCTGACCCGGCGTATGCTGCTCGAGGCGGGTCCGGTAGTGGCCGCCCTGGCGGGAATCGTCGAACCGGGTGTGGCGGAAGCCCAGCCGGTAGGCCTTCCGTCCGAGCCGGTCGCGGTCACGCTGCACGTCAACGGGCAGGAGCACCGGCTGATGCTCGATACCCGCACCACCCTGCTCGACGCACTGCGCGAACACATGGACCTGACTGGTTCCAAGAAGGGCTGCGACCATGGCCAATGCGGCGCCTGCACCGTGCTGCTGAACGGCCGCCGGATCAATTCCTGCCTGTCGCTGGCGGTGATGCACGAGGGCGACGCCATCACCACCATCGAGGGCCTCGGCCAGCCGGGCAACCTGCATCCGTTGCAGGCGGCCTTCGTGCATCATGACGGCTACCAGTGCGGCTACTGCACGCCGGGCCAGATCTGCTCGGCGGCGGGGATGCTGGCCGAAGCCAGGGCCGGGGCGCCGAGCTTCGTCACCGCCGATCTCGCGAGCCATGCCGCCCTGACCGACGCGGAGATACGCGAGCGCATGAGCGGCAACATCTGCCGCTGCTCGGCCTATCCGAACATCGTCGCGGCCATACGCGAGGTCGCGGGAGAGACGGCATGAAGGCCTTCACCTACGAGCGCGCGACCAGCCCGCGTGCCGCCGCCAGGGCGGTGTTGGCGACACCGGGCGCCACCTTCATCGCCGGCGGCACCAACCTGCTCGACCTGATGAAATTGCAGGTCGCGACCCCGGTCCATCTGGTCGACCTCACGCGGCTGCCGCTGCACGAGGTTGCGGACACGGCGGATGGGGGACTGCGCATCGGCGCCCTGGTGCCGAACAGCGATCTTGCCGCGCATCCCAGGGTCCGGCGCGACTACGCGGTGCTGAGCCGGGCGTTGCTCGCTGGCGCCACCGGGCAGCTTCGCAACAAGGCCACCACCGGCGGCAACCTGCTGCAACGCACGCGCTGCTATTATTTCTATGACGTGACCAAGCCGTGCAACAAGCGGCAGCCCGGATCGGGATGTTCCGCGCTGGGCGGCTACAACCGGATCCATGCCGTGCTCGGCGCCAGCGACCATTGCATCGCGACGCATCCGTCCGACATGGCGGTGGCGATGCTGGCGCTGGGAGCCACTGTCGAGGTGATCGACGGCAACGGCGCCACCCGCCTGATCCCGCTGACCGAGCTGCACCGGCTGCCCGGCGATACCCCGCAGATCGAGACCAGCCTGCGGCCGGGCGAGCTGATCACGGCCGTGCTGCTGCCGCCGCCACCGCCCGGCGTGCAGATCTATCGCAAGGTGCGCGACCGGGCCTCGTATGCCTTCGCCCTGGTCTCGGTCGCGGCCATCGTCGATGTGGCGGGCGGCCGCATCCGCTCGGCGCGACTGGCGTTCGGAGGGTTGGCGCACAAGCCGTGGCGGGTGCCGGAGGCGGAGGCCAGGCTGGCTGGGGAGGCCGGGAACACCGCATTCACCGCTGCCGCGGATGCCGCATTCGAGGGCGCGCGCGGCTACGGCAGCAACGACTTCAAGGTGCCGCTCGCCCATCGCACCCTGCGCGCGGTGCTGGCCGAGACCACCCGGAGCTAGGAGCGCACATGATCGAGATGAACGCACCGATCGGGCAGACATTGCTCGACACGGCGCCTGATGGCCTGGTCGGCAAGCCGATGGACCGGGTGGACGGCCCGCTGAAGGTCACCGGGACGGCGCGCTACGCTTATGAGATCCGCGAGGCCGGCCACGCCGCCTATGGCTTCGCGGTGACGGCCTCGATCGGCAAGGGGCGCATCAGCGGGTTCGACACGTCGTCGGCGGAACGCTCGCCGGGGGTGGTCAAGGTCCTGACCTGGCACGACGCGCCGGCGCAGGGCAGCGGCAACCACCGCGAGGCCTGCGCCGTGCTGACCGGGCCGGAGGTGACGCATTACGGCCAGCCGGTCGCCCTGGTGATTGCCGAGACGTTCGAGCAGGCGCGTGCGGCGGCCTATCTGGTCGGGGTCGAATATGACAAGCAGCAGGGCCAGTACGAGCTGACCGCGAACATGGGCCGGGCCAAGAAGCCAGAGGCTTCGCAAAATCCCGCCGACACCGCCAACGGCGATTTTCTCAGCAGCTTCGCCGCGTCGCCGGTGCAGCTCGACGTGACCTACACCACGCCGTTGCAGTCGCACGCGATGATGGAGCCGCACGCCACCGTCGCGCGCTGGGACGGCGACAAGCTCACCGTGTTCACCTCCAACCAGATGCTGAACCAGGCGCAGAAGGCGCTCGCCAAGACCCTCAAGCTGCCGCCTGAGAATGTCCGCGTGGTCAGCCGCTACATCGGCGGCGGTTTCGGCTCCAAGCTGTGGGTGAATGCCGATGCGACCCTGGCCGCGATCGGCGCGCGCGCGATCGGCCGCCCGGTGAAGGTCGCCCTGACCCGGCAGCAGGTGTTCCACGTCACCACCCACCGTTCCGACACGGTGCAGCGCATACGCATCGGCACCGACGCGGAAGGGCATATCCAGGCGATCGGGCATGACGTGGTATCGGGCAACCTGCCGAGCGAGCAGGATTACGAGGGTGCGGCTGCCCAGACCCGCACCCTGTATGCCGGCGCCAACCGCCAGACCCGGCATCGCCTGGTGGCGCTGGACATCCCGGTGGCGTCGGCGATGCGCGCACCCGGCGAGGCGGTCGGGATGCTGGCGTTGGAATGCGCCATGGACGAGCTGGCCGAGAAGCTGCGGATCGATCCGATCGAGCTGCGTATCCGCAACGAGCCGACCGAGGACCCGACCAGGCATATCCCGTACTCGACCCGCAACCTGGTTCCGTGCATGCGGGAGGGCGCCGAGCGCTTCGGCTGGAACCGGCGTAATCCGCAACCCGGACAAATGCGGGACGGGCGCTGGCTGGTCGGCATCGGTATGGCGGCGGCGACCCGGCAGAACCCGTTGCAGCCGTCCAAGGCCGCGATCCGCCTGGATGGCGACGGGATCGTCACCGTGCGCATGGCGATGACCGACATCGGCACCGGCACCTACACCATCCTGACCCAGATCGCCGCCGAGATGCTGGGCGTGCCGATGGACCGGGTGCGTGTGTTGCTGGGCGACACGAGCTTCCCGGCCGCCTCCGGCTCCGGCGGTTCGTTCGGCGCCGGCAGCTCGGGTTCGGCCCTGTTCGACGCCTGCACCAACCTGCGGGCCAAGCTCGCGGAGGCGGCGGGGATCGATCCCACGGCGGCAGTGTTCAGCGATGGCTCGGTCCACGGCGGCGGCAGGTCGGCGGCGCTGGCCAGCCTGGCGGGTTCCGATGGCATCGAGGCGGACGGCGAGATCAAGCCCGGCAGCATGAAGAGCAAATTCTCCCAGCAATCCTATGGCGCGCATTTCGCCGAGGTCGGCGTGGACATCGACACCGGCGAGCCCCGGCTGCGCCGCATGCTCGGCGTGTTCGCGGCCGGGCGCATCCTGAACCAGAAGACGGCACGCTCGCAGGCCATCGGCGGCATGATCTTCGGCGTCGGCGCGGCGCTGGAGGAGCAGATGGTGATGGACGACCGCTTCGGCGTTTTCGTCAACCACGACCTGGCCGAATATCACGTGGCGGTGCATGCCGACGTGCCGAATGTCGATGCCTTCTTCCTCCACGAGATCGACGACAAGACCAACCCGCTGAAGAGCAAGGGCGTGGGCGAACTCGGCATCTGCGGCGCCGGTGCGGCCATTGCCAACGCGGTCTATAATGCGTGTGGCGTGCGGGTGCGGGATTATCCGCTCACCCTGGACAAGATCATCGCCGATCTGCCCCAGACTGTGTGACCAGCTCGGGAGGCTCGCTTGACCCGGATTGCAGTATTGGACGACTGGCAGGGGATCGCGCGTGATAGCGCAGACTGGTCCGGCCTTGCCGAACGCGCCGAGATCGTCTTTTTCAGCGAGGCGTTCGGCGACGAGGACGCGGCAGTGGAAGCCCTGCGCGATTTCGAGATCATCCTGTCGATGCGTGAGCGGACGCCTCTGCCGGGATCCCTGATCGCCCGGCTGGCCGCGTTGCGCATGCTCGGGATCACCGGGGCGGCCAATCCCTCGCTCGATGTCGCGGCCTGCACCATGCGCGGGATCGTCGTGTGCAACACGGTCGGTTCCGGCGCCGGCGGATTCGCGACGGCGGAGATGGCGCTGGGCCTGCTGCTCGCCGCCGCCCGCTCCATTCCCGCCGGCGACGCCAACATGCGGGCAGGACGCTTCCAGCAGGATGTTCCGGTCGGCATCGGCCTCGCCGGCCGCACGCTCGGCTTGATCGGCCTTGGCCGGCTCGGCGCGCGCATGGCGCAGTATGGCCGTGCCCTGGACATGACCCTGCTCGCCTGGAGCCAGAACCTGACCGGCGAGGCCGCCGCGGCAGCAGGGGCGAAAGCCGTGTCCAAGCAGGAGCTGCTGGAGCGGTCCGATGCGGTCAGCCTGCATCTGGTGCTGTCGCCGCGCAGCCGGGGCATCCTGGGCGCTTCGGATCTCGCGCGCATGAAGCCCGGCGCCATCCTGATCAACACCTCGCGGGGTCCGTTGGTGGACGAGGCGGCGCTGGTCGAGGCGGTGCAGGCCGGTCGCATCGTCGCGGCCCTGGATGTGTACGATCAGGAGCCGCTGCCGCCGGACCATCCGCTGCGTAAAGCCAGGAACACTGTGCTGACGCCGCATCTCGGCTATGGCGTTGCCGAGACTTGGCGTGATTTCTATCCCCAGAGTGTCGAGAACGCGCGGGCGTTCCTCGACGGCAAGCCGGTGCGGGTAGTCAATCCGGAGGGGGCCGGTGGCTAGCAGAAGTTCGCAGATCGACCAACGGAACGGTCATGCGCTCGTGGTCGAGGTCTGGACCGCTACTTCATGAACCGCCGGTGGTGGAGCTCCGGAATGGCAAGGGCGGCGGTGGCGGCTCGACCGCGCGCAAACTTGTCGGTACGGGTGGTGGCCTGGGCGACGACAACAGCGGAGCAAGAGATGGAACCTTACCTGCCGCGGTCCAGCCAGCCAACGTCGCGTTCCAGACCAGCGTGTCGGCCTTCAACTGGCTTCCGCGCGCAAGATCCTCAAGTACCGCTTGATCGAGAGGGCCGGTGTCCGCGCCGTCAATGATGAGATGAAAGCGCGGCAGCGGTGGCGGCTGCACCGCGGTTCCAGGAAGGGGAGGAGGCGCCTCATAAGACAGGGTTGGCGCCGCCGCCGCCTGGGTAGGCAGGACCAAAGCCTCGAGCTGATGGTCGTTGAACCGGTTCCAATCGATCGTGCGCTTTTCCACCGCTTTTGCGGGATCGGCTTCCAGCGGCGTCGTATCGGCACGACTTTCCGGAATTTCAGTCGTCCAGGATGCGATGGTGCGCAGCAGGGCGGCAACGAGCGCCTCCGGTTGCGACGGAAGCCTCGCCTTGTCCTGCTGCAGTTGGGCCATCGTGCTTCTGCGTAGTTGCTCGACCGCAACACAGGCAACACCACCTAGCCGATCCTCGTTGCCGTCCGCCCTCTTCACCACACGCTTGGGATAGACGCGTCCGGCGGTGTAGTCGAGCAGGGCGACATAGGCTGCACGTTGCAGCGGTGTCAGCGTCTCCTCGATCCGCCGCAACGTCCGGTCGAGCGTGTTGCGTCGATCGGCCTTGAACTCGCGAAGATAGATCTGCTGCTCGCTGCCGATCGACAGCCAATCCTCGGTATCATTGGTCGAGGTGTCGAGTTCGTAGTCACGGTCGGAGCGCCGGCGCAGCACGCCAAGCAGCACGCCGCGCAGATAGAGCTGGACCCGGGCACTGAGTGCTTCCATCTCCTGCAGCGACATGGCCGTCGGATGGCGGAAGCGGGCCTTGTCCTCGTGGTTGTGCAGCGGCGAGCGCTCCTCCTTGCCGTTCTTCTCGTTATAGGCGCGCCGCCAGTCATCGTGCATGGGCACGAGCGCGGTGAGTGCCAGTCCGGTCAGCTCGGAGTAGATGACCATGCGCCCGCGCATCGAGGACGACACGAAGCTCACACGCTTGTTCTGGTAGGCCGGCGGCAGCTTGCGCTGCAGCATGTCGCCGAAGCGTGCTGCCATCTCGGTCGCGTTTTCGACCGAGATGAAGACGCTGACCATGCTGCCGTCGAAGCTCCTGTCCATGCGCTGCGGATCGACATTGAGCCACGGCAGCGCCTGCAGCATCGCAGCTCCGAACAGCGTGTTGCGCTCCGTCTCGTTGAGGTCCTGCAGCGCCTGCAGCACGGTGGGCAAGCGGCTTTCCTGCTCGCGCATGCGTTCGCGTGCAACGCCGCGCAGGCGGTTGACGATGCGGGCACGGGCGTCCGGTTTCTTCAGATCCTCGAACATAATCCTCGAACCGCCCTGGCCGGACAACGCCTCGCGGCCCCAGGCGGCATAGTCGCCGCGCACCGGGTCGATGAGCGAGCCGCCACGGATCACCTGCGACATCGGCCCGGCGCCGCGTATGCTGTCCTTGAGGACCTTGAGCTCCTGCTCGATCGACTGCACCGTCGATGCGACGGCATGGTTGCCGCCCTCGATCTCGCCCAGGATGCCGGTCGGCCCGCTCCGGCCAGGTGCTGCCTCGGTGTGGCCGAGCAGCCGCAGCAGGTTGCCGAGCAGCTTGGCGGCCTCGAGGCAGGCGGCGGCACGCAGCTTGTACTGGAGATAGTAGAACAGCGAGGCCTCGAGCTGCTGCATGCAGCGCTCGATCGCGTCGGCGTCGATCGAGCCCAGCCAGTTCTTCTTCACCGCCTTGCTGAGATTCTCCAAGGCACGTGTATAGAATCCCTCGATCAGGGATTTTGCATGCCCGTCATACTGCTCCACCGCGCGGTTCATGCGGGCGACGAACCCGTCGCTCTCGACGCCGATCTCGTCCTGGATCTGCTGGATGAGCCGGATGGTGTAGACGATGCCGCCAAGCTCGGCGTTGTCCATGCGGGTATAGAACGCCGTGCGCAGTCCGTCCGGCCGGCTCCACTCGGTGAGGATGCGCTCTGCCTGCTCGCGTATCGTCTGCAGCCGCGGTCCGTACGGGTTCTGCTGCGTGATATCGCCGAGGATGTCGCGCTCGCGCTTGACGCGTAGCTGCTCGATGGCGGCGCGCCAGTCCTGCCGGTTCGGCAGCGAGCCGCGCACCTGCTCGAAGTCGTTGCGGAGTTCGGCGCGCAGGTCGCTGACCGTGTCGACCGAACCGTTCTGCAGGATGCGGCCGACCAGCGGCAGGTCGCCGACCGCCGCCGGCTTGGGAGTGAGGAAAGTGGGAAAATCCTGGAAGAAGCTCGACTTGTCCAGGAACAGGAACGTGCGCACGAACTCGTCGCGCTCACCGGTCTGCGGCGTGTTGGCCTTGTCGTCGGCTTCCATGCGGAAGAAGCCGGTCAGCATCTGGCGTGCCGCATTTGCGGTCTCGATGTCGAACTCGGTACGGCCATCGGTGCTCAGCGTGCACTGCCCGATGCCGGAATAGGCGCGGCTGTAGGCGAACGACAGCGCCTCGAGATCACGCGGCATCGGCGGGCTGTAGGGCTCCATTCGATAATTGGTGTTCTGGTTGACCAGGTCCTCGCGCTTCTTGCCGCGCAGTTGCGGATCGCGCAGGTCCTCGAACAGCACGTCGGCAATCATGCGATACAGATGGCCGCGCTCGCCGGTGCCCTGGTTGCCGAGGTTGCGGCTGTCGACCAGGTAGACATTGTCGAACGGATAGGCGGCGTCGTTCCTGATCGTGTCGGTCCAGTGATCGACGTAGGGCGGCTGCGGCGAGCCGTTCATGCAATGGTCGAGTTCCATCATCGCCGCGTAGCTATTGGCGAGCGTCCGCTTCTCGTTGAGGTCGGCGAACGCGCCGCCGAGGATGGCATAGAGCGAGACCTGCTCGGGACGCGGGTTCTGCATCGACTTGGCAAGATAGCCCATGTCGATGAAGCTGCCGGAACCGGTGCCGCCGGCGACCGAGCAGACGACGATGATCTGCACCTGCGGCTCCACCTCCAGGCCGAGGCGGGTGAGAGCCTCGCTGTTGGAGACGTTTTGCAGCAACGCGCGCGCCTTGCTGGTGATGGTGTCGTTGATGTTGGCGACGTCGTCGAAGAAGAACAGGCGCGACAGGGCGCGGACCTGGCCGGCGCCGTCCTCGGCCCGGATGTTGCGGAGGTCGCCGGCCGGCAGCCACTCCTTGACATGCGGATAGCGGTCGATCTCGCGGCCCTTGAGATACTTGCCCGTCTCCATCTTCTTCTGGATGCAGTCGCTCTTGGGCAGGTCGACCAGGGCCGATAGCGGGTCCTCGGCCTCGCCGCCGGTGCTGCTTTTTTTTTCTTCCTCGGCACGGCCCTGGTAGAGGTCGAAATACAGGAAGGACGCCACCTTGAAGTCGTCGAGCTTCTCGACACGGTGACCGTTCCAGAGCGTCTCCAGGATGCGCCGGCGCAGGCGCAGCAACACCTCCTTGCCGGTGCCGCCAAGGGCCACGTAGAGGGTGGGCCGGATCCGCTTCAGCTCGGTCGGAGCCTCGGCGCTCAGGGGCATCTCGTCTGGCATGTCGTCGTCTCCTCAGGCCGCCAGCCGCAGCGGCCAGCGCCAGCATTCGTTTTCCAATGCATCGTAGACATAAAGCCGGCCGTCGAACACGAATGCCGCGACCTGAGTGAGGGACTGGAGATTAACCACTGTCGCAAGGTCATGCAGCGTCTGGCCATCGTGGAAGCGCAGGCTGGCAGGCAGGGGTGGGCTGAGACCTTCCGCACCAGCACTGACGAACTCGTTGAGGCGGTCCAACCCGGCGGTCATCAGGACCGAGGCGGTCGGGCTCAGCGCCTGCACCGGGATGAGAAAATCGTCGGCGCGTCCTGGAAGCTCGCGGTTATAGGGGTTTTTCTCGATCCATGCCCTGGAGCGCAGGGTAAGCTCGCGGCAGGCCAGGACGCCGCTTGCCAGCACGGAGCTGCCGACATCGTGGTGGGCTGCCTGGCTCAGGGCCGCGACACGCTCGAAACTCAGGGTCCTGCGGCTTCCCTCTACTGGAGCGCTGCCGAACTGCCAGACGCTGCCGTCGGGATCGGCATAGGGCCGGTGCGTGAGCAGCGGCGTGAAACCGCTCCTCCAGTTTCGCCAGAGCGGCGTGCCGCCTGAGCCGTCATCGCCCAACGTGACGACGATGTAGCCGAACTCTCCAGCCCAGCTCGCCATGATCTCGGTCTCGACCGGTGCCGACAGGGCCAGCCTCGGCAGCACGGCCGCATCCTCCGAACAGCCCAGCAGAGGGGGAGCTCCCTGCACCGGCTCGAACGACCATCCGGCGCCGCGCAGCATCCGCCGTCGTGCGAGATGCGGCACGCCCGCGCGCAGGATCGGCACCAGCGCCTCGTTCTGCAGGACGCAGGCGCCGCCGATGCAGACATCCTCCGCCGTCAGCGTGGTGTTTGCCGGTTGCGCCAGCGGGCCGTGCGTCAGGTCGATGACGGTCAGCCGCCCGTGGGCAGGAACCACGATGCCGGCGGGCGTGACGGCAATGCTCCAGCTGCGTTCCGGAAGCGTGTTCTCGCCGATCCTGAACAGCCGCAGCCAGCTCGATTGCCGGCGATCGAACTCATGCACCCAGCCGCCATCACGATCGATGACGAATAGTCGCGCGGGCTGCCCGGCCACGGCGAAGCCGAATTGCCGTCCGGGCGGCAGCGTGAGCTTCTCGGGTGACGCCATGCGGTCGGCGAGGATCAACGGCGGCAGGCGCGCCTCCGGGCGGGAGGCGTTCGGGACGCCTTGGCAAGGATCTTCCGCGCAGGCCGCATCCTGCAATGCGTTGCCACAGGCAAAACAATAAGCGAACGCCCCTGGCAGCATGCCGCGGCAGACCATGCAGCCCTGCCCAATACGGGGCTGCAAGGCTGTCAGGTCGTCGCGGCCGATGACGAAGCTGCGGTTGCCGACGCCGACCCGTTCGAAGCCGCCGTCCCGGCTGCCGAGATGCCAGGTCTCGCTCCACCCGTCATGGTCAAGCTGCCAGCTGTCGGCCATCGCCTAGCGCCTCTGACGGGACGAGCGGGCGGCGATCAGGCTGAACAGGAACAGGATGAACAGCACGACGTTGACCGCGGCGGCCGGGGCCACGACCTTGAGCACCGACCAGAAGCTGCCCAGCGCGCAGAAGATGACCGTCGCTCCCAGCACGAGCAGGAACAGATAGAGCATCGTGCCTGCGGCGCGCGAACGGCCGAGATCGGCAAACTGGCTGACCAGCGATTGCGTGAGTACCCGCCTCACGAATATCAGCAGTCCGGCCCAGACCAGCACCAACACCAGGGCGATGACGATCTGTGTCGGCGACAGGCTCAGCGGCTGCAGGTCAAGCCCTATGGGCATCGCCGGCGCCTGCGAAGTGTCGGGTGTGCTGGGTGCGGTGGGTGGCGCGCTGCTGTTCGGCGGCGGTATATTGATGTCGGGACTAGCCGCGGGCGGCGAGGTCGTTGCTGTCGGCATGCATTCTCTTCCTCAGAACTCTCTAGCGCTATTCAGGCAATCGTCACGACTTTCGGCTGACCCACCAGACGGCCGGTTACGGTGACGCGCGTACCGCTACGTGATCGTAACGTCATCGACCGGAAAGGCCGCAGCAGCACGGTCATCGTCTCCGTGCCGACCAGGATCTTGTAACTGCGCTCGCGCAGGCAGGCCAGCAGCAGGACGCCCGCGAGCAGGAGCGCCAGGACGATCGCGGCGATGAGCAGGACCAGCGGCCAGGCCGAGAAAACGATGCCGAGCGACACCGGCACGTCGGTCGCTGCGGCCGCCACGGCTTCATGACCGAGGAACACCGCCGGCAGTGCCGCCGGCAGCTGATCCTGCCGCCCGCTGCCCATCTGCTTGCTGACCGCTTCCGCATTGGTGTCGAACAGGTCACGCATCTTGTCCACGAAAGCCTGTTGCAGGCCCAGATGCACGTCGGTCAGTTGCAGCCGCAACAGGCCATGCCGCCGTGCTCCACCCTGCAGCAGGCCGGCCAGCCCCGGTGCCCTCGGGACCGCCGGCACGACCAGCTTGATATGGACGCCGTCGAGCGTCTCGTCCGGACCCATGCCGCTGATCGTCCCGGGGGCGATGGTGGCGGCAATGGCCTGACCGCCGTCCGCCGGGATCCACTCCGCCTGCAGATGGGCCTGGTCGATGACCTGCGGGTAATAGCTGCTGGTCAGCCGCGCCGGGATGTCGATCGAGTTCTCCGAGCCTCCCGGCAGGCCGTCGATCACGATGCCCGTCTCTGCGCCCGCCCCGGCGCGGGCGAGGTGGATGCCGTTGCTTCCCGCGCCGGCCAGCGTCAGCGCCAGGGGGTTCTCGGCGAGCGGCTTGAGGCGCACTGGCTTCGCGACCAGCAGTCGCTGCATGGCGGCCGACCCGGTTGCCTGCTGCAGCCAGGCTGCCGCCTCCGCACCATAGGCGATGCCGTAGATGACAAGGCCCTTCTCGCTGAAGGTCGGACCCTGTGCCGGCAGGCGCAGCGGATAGGCGACGATGGAGCTGATGAAGTCCGAGCTGGTAAGCATCGAGCTGAAGCGGCTGGTATTCTCGACGACATGCTGATCATTGCTGCGTGAGTTCTTGTTGTTGGTCACCATCCAGATCACGCCGGGATCGCGCGACAGCAGTTTTGCTATGGTGTCGGACAAGGCGCCGTTATAATCGGCATCGGTGTATTTGCCGTCCGCGCGCCGCGGCAGGCCGATCTTGCCGATCGTCTCCCCCAACGCCGCCTCGGTCAGCGCCCCGGAAAACAGCGGCAGCGGCGACGGCAGATCGCCGAGCTGTCCGGCCTGGTTGAACGAGGCGATGGTTACCCGGGCGTGCGGCAGGGCGGAGGCATTGATGAAGGCGTGCAGGAGCGGCACGAAGGGCGAGTGCGGGTCGAGATAGAAGGGCTCCATCCAGCCGCTGTTCTGGATCAGGTAGACCTCGCGCGGCGCAGTCTGTGCCTCGGCACCGGCCATCAGCAGCATGACCACGACGGCGCCGGCCAGCAGCGCACGGCCCATCGTGAACAGCATAAGCACGGGTCTTGCAAAATAGCTCAGCACGTTGTGCCTATACCTCGACATGAAGCTAATTAGACGGAACATCAGGAGCGGAGACAATCCTGTCAAACAAGAATGGATGGCCGATCAGCGGCATGAGCGCTTGCTGGCGATGGTGAGGAAGCAGTCTCTGGCCGGTTGTCTACCCACATGAGCCTGTCCGCCAAGGAGCCGGCCGCGGGAGCCGCCGGTTTGCGTTGCACCCAGTGCCGGAAGCCATTCGGCTTCGTCGTGGCCTATTGCCCATTCTGCGGCTCCAGTCAGCAGCCGCAGCCGCCTCCAGCGCCCCAGGCACCCAAGCCGGTCCCACTCCAGCCTCCGGCACCTGTCCCATCCGACCCCGCGCCCAGAACCACGGCCACGGCTGCCGCACCGCAGCTGGTGCCGCCCGCCGCCGGACCGCTGCCTTCCAAGCCAGCCAAGCCGGGCCTGCCGACACGGTTCCGGGGCATCGCCGTCCTGGTCGTGATAGCGATCGGGGGCGTGGCACTGCTGCTGCGACACGGTCCGATGGCGACCGTGATCGTCTCGGTAAGCCCTGATGTGACGGGCGCTGTCCTGATCGACGGCAGGCGCGTCGGACAGGCGGGAGAGAGACTGCGCGTGGCGGCCGGCGTGCACAGCCTCGGCTTTGCGGCCGATGGATGGCTCGCTGCTCCACGTGCGGTGTCGCTGCAAGCCAACCAGCAGCGGATCATTCCTCTTCAGCTCATGCCGCTCCCGGCAGTCCTGGTGATCAGCCATGATCCGCCGGATGCCGTGCTGCGCCTCGACAGCCGTTTGATCGATGCGGGCCGAAGCGAGCTTTCCGTCCCGCCCGGGCGGCATCGTCTCACCGCGACGCGTCCCGGATATCGCGCCCTCACGCTGGACCTGCTGCTGGAGCGCGGCGAGCGGCGCGCCGTCTCTATGGCGCTGACACCGCTGGTGATCAAGGTTGTTGCCATGCAGGCGCCGGTCGGCAGCTGGTCGGAACCGGTGGCGTTGCCGCCCCGGACCGATTTCACGCTCTCCCTGAACGGCCGCATACGGCTTCGCGTCGGCCAGGAGGTCTATCTCGTCGACTCCAACAGGTCGATCAATCTGGGCGACGTGCGCGGTGCTTTCCTGCAGATCAAGGCTGTCGATGATCAGCCGGTCGACGTTCATCTATTCCTGAAACCAGAATGACGATGGACGGCACGACGGCTGGACCTGTCCTGTCCGCCGCTTTAGGCTGCAAGAGAAATCAGAATACGGAACGGGAAATGCAGGGGACATTGGTAGCGTGCCGTAAGCTGACTCCGCGGTGGCTCGCATCGTTCCTGGCGCTGGCGCTGATCATGCCGGCAACCGGTTGCAGCGATATGCAGGACAATCAGAAGACGGTGTTCGGCGCGCTCGGCGGCGGTATCGTCGGCAGCGGCGCCTGCCTGCTCGCGCACGGCAATGCGCTGGCCTGCGCGCTGGCGGGAGTTGGCGGCGCGGTTATCGGCGGTGCGATCGGCCATGTCTTCGACGAGCGTGACCGGGCACGCCGAGACGCGGCGGTGCAGCAGGCGCTCTATGACCGGAGTCTCTGGCGCGCGGTTCCTGGCCCAATGGCCAGCAGTGGCACGGGTACCGCGGCCACCCCGACCGCCGCCATCCGGCACCGGAGTAGAGATGCGGCACCTACCCAGGTGGCGTCAGCCCCGCCAGTCAAGGCCTGGCAGAACCCAGATACCAGCGATTCTGGCGCCATTGTCCCGTTGCGGACGTTCGCATCACCTGCCACGGGTCAGGCCTGCAAGGTCTGGCAGGAAGACTACATCAAGGACGGCAAGCAATCCAGCAACACCATGCAGGGCTGTCCGAAGGCTGACGGCTCGGGTTACGACATCAAGCTGCTGTCCTGACTTCCGTCAACGGATGGCATGGCAACGTCTCGCGCTGGCTGTGACGCTGATGATGCAATTCCCCTGTCGTCCGGCTCACGCGGGGACCACGCCGGCGGACCTGTCCGGACTGTTTGCCGATGCCGCCATGGAAGCATGGCCGGCCGGACTTATCCCGATCGGTGCCGGCACCGCGGTGGCCGGAGAACCTTTCGTGCTGACGGCGGCGCATGTCATTGCCGGCTGCAGCCACATGGAGGTTGCGCGGGATGGCCAGGTCCCGCGGGCCGTCGCCCTAGTCGGCCTCGACAGCCGGCTGGACCTCGCCCTGCTCGAGGACAAGACAGCAGGAGACGCCGACGGATCGGAGTTGGCGGCCGTCATGGCCACCGGCTCCGACGCTCCTCCGCCGCCCGGTATGCGCCTGCACGTAACCGGCTTCGGCCAGCCCGGTCACGCTACCGGCGATCCGGTGCGTATCGAGGTGCGGCCAGCCGGCCTGATCCAGGATCTTTCGGAGAGGCCGCTGCTTTTGCTGCTGGGTCGCCTGGTTCCGGGTACCAGCGGCAGCCCGGTCCTGAATCGGGACGGAAATTCAATCGGCATGGTGGTCGGCCAACTGCGCGCCGATCGCGCACGTGGCGTCGCGGTACGCAGTGCGGATCTGCTGCGTTTCCTGGCTTATTTCGGGCTGATGCCGCCAATACGCGCGCGCGGTCGACAGCCGGCCGAGGGGGTGATGGTGCAATGCGTGAACTGACGCGGTCGAGGATCCGGCCGCTCGCCACGACGATGCTGGGGCTGGTGGCCCTCGTCGTTCTGCCGAAGCCAATCCTGGCGCAGGCGGACGACGAGGCGCTGATACACAAGGTGCGCGTGACAATTGCCAACGTTCTGAACCAGACGCTGGAGGGCGCGCGCAGCGACCGCCCCGTTGCCTGGAGCGATCCGTCCAGCTCCCTGGCCGGCGTGATCACCGTCTATTCCCCCATCATGCGCGAGGGCCGGCCGTGCCGGAGCTTCAAATACGTGGTGCACGACACGAGCCAGGAAGTCACCGATACCGGCCTCTACTGCCGCGATCCGACCGGACTGTGGAGCAGCGCCGGCGTGCCGGACATCGTGGCGACGCGTCTGATCGAACCGGTCCCGCCGCAAGCGTCCCCAACTGGCCAGGGCGCGCCTGGCCAGAGCCTGGCCGAGGACATCCAACCGGACCCGATCGTCGCCAGGCTGCAGAGAAACCTGATCCGCCTGGCCTATGACGAAGGCCCCGCGGATGGGCGGCGGCAGCCCCGTTTCGAGACGTCGCTGCAGCAGTTCGAACTGGACGAGGGACTGCCGCAGGGCTCCGATTCGAGCGCCATCCGGCGTGCGCTCATGCAAAGCGCCGCGGCCGTAGCGCGAGCCAACAGGGGCGGCATCTGCGAGAGGCCGGCAGACAGCGAGGACACCACCCTGGTCTGTGGGCGACGGCGCTAGAACAAGACCAAGGCTCTGCCCTGGACCCGCTCAAGGCGAAGCCTTGAGAATCCAATCATGTCCACAGATTGGTTTGCAAAGGCCAAGGCCTTTGGCGGGTCTGGGCAGAGCCCAGCCTTACCTTCCAACGGCCATCTCACCCCCGGTTGGTATAAGTCATGCCGTCAGGCAGCGTGTTCGAGCTTCAGCGAGGCCATATCAATCACGTAGCGGAAGCGGACATTACCCTTCTCGACCTTCTTGTACGCCTCGTTGATGTCCTGGATGTTGATCAGCTCGATTTCCGGGCCGATGTCGTGCTCGGCGCAGAAATCCAGCACTTCCTGTGTGTCGGCAAGATTGCCGATCAGCGAACCGGCGATGCTGATGCGGTGGAAGGCCATCTCCTGGTTGTTGATGCCGACCAGCGGTTCCAGCGCACCGACGACGGTCAGCGTGCCGTTGCGCTTGACCAGGGGGATGAACGGGTTGAGGTCATGCTTCTCGGGAATGGTCGAGAGCATGAAGTCGAAACTCGATTTCAGCGACTTCATCGCCTCCTTGTCGCTCTCCAACACGCCCTTGACGCCGAGGCGCGCGGCCTCCTCCAGTTTCTCCTGCTTGGTGGTGAACACGACCACTTCGGCGCCCATCGCGCGCGCCAGCTTGACCGCCATGTCGCCGAGGCCGCCGAAGCCGATGATGCCGACGCGGTCACCGGCCTTCACGCCCCAGTGCTTCATCGGCGAGTAGGTGGTCACGCCCGCGCAGAGGATCGGCGCCGCCACCTCGGGCTTCAGCTTGTCCGGGATCTTCAGCGCGAAATCCTCGTTGACGACGAGCATGTTGGAATAGCCGCCGAAGCTGTTGTCGCGGCCGTACATGTTCTCCCCGCTCGGCGCCATCGCCTTGGGCACCATCGGGCCGTTATAGGTGGCGAGCCAGCTATTCTCGCCCTCGCAGTAATTCTGGTCGCCGCTCTGGCACGGCTCGCAGTGGCGGCAGCTCTCGATCATGCAGCCGACGCCGACCATGTCGCCCACCTTGTGGCGGCTGACCGAGGCGCCGACCTTCGTCACCCGGCCGACGACCTCATGGCCCGGCATGCACGGATACACCGTGTTCGACCACTCGTTCTTGGCCTGGTGGATGTCGGAATGGCAGACACCGCAGAACAGGATGTCCATCTCGATCTCGTTGGGGCCGGCCTCCTCCCGCTCGAACTCGAACGGCTTGAGGCGGCTGTATGAGTGCTTGGTGGCATAGCCGATGGCTTTGATCACGCTCTGGTTCCTGACTGAGTTGGACGCGGGAGATTTGGTGGGCGGCGGGCCGGGCAGGCCACGCCCGAGGCGGCGTGCGTTTCCGCCGGTCAGACCCGTTTCGGACGGGCGGCGTAGGCGAGCAGCAATCCGATCGTGCCGGCAAGGATGACGCAGGCCATCGGCAGCAGGTTGGTCGGCCGCATCATGCCCATCGCGATGCCGCTGATGGCACCTAGGCCGAACTGCAACGTCCCCAGCAGCGCGGAGGCACTGCCGGCATGGCGCGCATGGCCGGCCAGAGCGAACACGGTCGCGTTCGGGCTGATGAACCCCATCGAGGACAGCAGGGCCATGATCGGCAACGACACGTAGATCGCCGGGCGGCCGGAACCGGCGACGCCGGTCAGCACCAGGATCAGGAACAGGATGGCGGCACAGGCGAGCAGCCCGATGCCGAACCGCAGCAGCCGGTCCATGCCGAGGCGATGCACCACATGGGCGTTGACCTGCGTGCACAGGATATAGAAGAAGGCGTTGACCCCGAACAGGATGCCGAACCCGGTGGGCGAGAAGTGCAGGATGCGTTCGAAGGCGATCGGCGCTCCGGACAGATAGCCGAAGACCACGAAGCTGGCGAAGCCGCAGATGACGGTGTTGGACAGGAACGACCGGTCCTTCAGGATCGTGAGGTAGCGTTCGAGCACCTGGACCGGCGGCAGGCGCAGGCGGTTCTGCTCCGGCAGCGTGTCCGGCAGCTTCCAGGCCACCAGCACCAGGCTGACGATGCCGTAGATCGTCGCCACCCAGAAGATCCAGCGCCAGGACGCGACGCTGAGCACCAGCCCGCCCAAAGTCGGCGCCAGGATCGGCACCACGCCGAGCACCAGGATCAGTTGCGACATGATCCTGGCACCCTGCGGCCCGGTGGCGACATCGCGCACCACCGCGCGCGGGATCACCATTCCTGCCGAGCCACCGAAGGCAGCCAGGAAGCGCCAGGCGGTGAAAGAACCGATGTCGTGCGAGAGCGCGCAGCCGATCGAGGCGATCGTGTAGACGCTCATGCCGGCCAGCAGGGGCACGCGCCGCCCGAACCGATCGGAGAAGGGGCCCTGGGTGAACTGGCCGACCGCGAGCCCGGCGAACCAGGCCGCCAGCGTGATCTGCGCCGACCCGGTGCCACCGCCCAGGGTCGCGTCCAGGGTCGGGAAGGCGGGCAGATACATGTCGGTCGAGAGCGGTCCGACCGCGCTCAACGAGCCCAGCAGCAGGATCAGCCAGATCGGCATGTTGCCGGTCGCGAGCATCTCGCCGGTGCGCCTGGCCCGGATCTCCGCGGAAGCCGCCACCGCCATGTTGTAGGGTCCGGCTGTCAGCCGGCGGTGCCGCCGACGGTGAGGCCGTTCATCTTCAGCGTGGGCTGGCCGACGCCGACCGGCACGCCCTGGCCGTTCTTGCCGCAGGTGCCGATGCCCGGGTCCAAGGCCAGGTCGTTGCCGATCATGCTGACCTTGGTCATCGCGTCAGGACCATTGCCGATCAGGGTGGCGCCGCGCACCGGGTAGGTGATGCGGCCATCCTCGATCATGTACGCCTCGCTGGCGGCGAAGACGAACTTGCCCGACGTGATATCCACCTGGCCGCCGCCGAAATTCACCGCATACAGGCCGCGCTTGACCGAGCGGATCATCTCGTCCGGGCTGTGGCTGCCGCCCAGCATCACCGTGTTGGTCATGCGCGGCATCGGCATGTGCGCGTAGGACTGGCGGCGGCCGTTGCCGGTGGCCGCGACGCCCATCAGCCGCGCGTTCATCCGGTCCTGGATGAAGCCGGTCAGGATGCCGTCCTCGATCATCACCGTGCGGCTGCTCGGCGTGCCCTCGTCGTCGACGGTCAGGCTGCCGCGACGGCCTTCCAGGGTGCCGTCATCGACCACGGTGACACCGGGAGACGCGACCCGCTTGCCCATCAGACCGGCGAAGGCGGAGCTGCCCTTGCGGTTGAAGTCGCCTTCCAGGCCATGCCCGACCGCCTCGTGCAGCAGGATGCCGGGCCAGCCATTGCCGAGCACCACCTCCATCTCGCCGGCTGGCGCGGGGCGGCTCTCGACATTGACCAGCGCCTGGCGGAACGCCTCGTCGACGGCGTGCTTCCAGCTGGTCTCGTTGAGCACGCGGGAATAGGCGAACCGTCCGCCGGTGCCGTAGCTGCCGCTCTCGCGCTTGCCGTTGGCTTCCACCACGATGCTGACATTGAGCCGCACCAGCGGGCGCAGGTCGGCGACGCGATGGCCGTCGGCGCGCAGGATCTGCACCGCCTGCCACTCGGCGGCGAGCGAGGCGCTGACCTGGACCACGCGCGGGTCCTTCGCGCGCGCATAGAGGTCGATCTCGGAGAGGATGGCGGCGCGGGCCGCGAACTCCGCCTCCTGCAACGGATTGGCGTCGGTATAGAGCCGCGTGTTGGTGGCGCGCGGCCGGTCGGAGGCGACGCCGCTGCGTCCCGCCCGCACCATGCCGACGGTGGCGGCGGCACGACGCAGCGCGCTCTCGCTGATCTCGTCGGAATGGGCGTAGGCCGCCTCGTCGCCGAGCACGGCGCGCAGGCCGAAGCCGGTGGAGGTGTCGAAGCTCGCCGAGCGGATCACCCCGTCATCGAGCGAGATCATCTCGCTCTCGCGGTATTCGAGGAACAGCTCGCCGTCGTCGGTGCCTTCCAGCACGCCGGCGAGCAGGCGCTCGGCAGCCGTGCGGTCGAGTTGTGCGCCGGCGCGCTCGAAGAACAGCTGGTCCGTGGCTCCCAGGGGCGAAATCGAGGTCATCGGCGGGCAACTCCTGACAGGTCACGAAGTATTAATTGATTTATATATGGCCCCGGAACGAGGGCGATCCAGTGGCTTCAGGCAGCGCGCACGCCGCGCAACCGGTGCATGACGATCAGCGCCACGCTGAGCAGGAGTGCGGCGCTGGTCTGGTGCATGGTCCCGGCCCAGGCCGGCACCACCAGCAGCAGGGTGGTCACCCCGAGCGCGAATTGCACCAGCACCATCCAGCCGAGACCCATCAGCGCGTCGTGCGCCGGCTTGTTCAGACGCGTGCGCAGGCCCACCAGCAGGGTCAGGCCGACGCTCAGGACGGTGAGCGTCGCGAGCACCCGGTGGTTGAACTGCACGGTCCCGAGGTTCTGCGTCAGGTTGCGCCAGAACGGGGTCAGGCTGGCGTAATGCGGCGGCAGCCAGTTGCCGTCCATGGTCGGGAAGCTGTTGAAGGTGAAGCCGGCGTGGGTGCCCGCCGTGAAGCCGCCGGCAACCACGGTGATGGCGATCAGCAGGCAGGAGAAGGCGGCAAGCCGGCGTGTCCGCACCGCGCCACGGCTCGGCGGGATCGCCGCCGGCGCGGGCTGGCGGACGTCGAGCGCGGTCCACAGGATCGCCGAATAGAGGGCAAAGGCAAAGCACAGATGCAGCACCAGGCGCACCGGCGCCACCCGGACGCTGTCTGGGTCGAAGCCGGAGGCGACCATGAACCAGCCGATCGCGCCCTGCAGCCCGCCCAGGACGAAGAGCAGCGCCAGGCGCGTGATCAGCCGCCTGCCGATGGTGCCGTTGAAGGCGAACACCAGCAGCGGCACGAACAGCACCAGCCCGATCAGCCGCCCGCAGAAGCGGTGGATCCATTCCAGCCAGAAGATCTTCTGGAAGCCGGCGAGGCCGAAGCCGTCATGCAGGATGCGGTACTGCGGGATCTGCCGGTAGAGCGCGAACTCATGCTCCCACTGCGCGTGGGTCAGCGGCGGGATGATGCCGGTGACCGGCCGCCACTCCATGATCGACAGCCCCGATCCGGTCAGCCGGGTGGCGCCGCCGAGGGCGATCATCACCAGCAGCATGGCGCAGATGGCGAACAGCCAGAGCGAGACCAGATGGGATTGCCGCAGGGCCAGCGGCGATTTGGCACCGAGCCGGCGAGACGAGGATACCACGGAGATCGAGGCAGGCATGCCGGAGGGTGGCATACCCGAGGGGGTCAGGACATCGGAAGGCATTGCCGCTCTCTAGCAGTATGGAGCCATGAAGTAACCAGCGCACACGGTTTAACCAAGGGGGGCGCCTTGTCCAACCGGCTCCGGCGGTGCTAACGCGCGCCGACAGGATGGCACTGACCCGGGGCGGATGATCGATGAGAACCGTCACCTTGCGCACGAGGACGGCCTCGGTGCGGCCGCTGATCCGGCCATTCCTGCTGCTCTGCGGCCTGCTCGCAGCCGGATTGCTGATCCGGGAGCTGCCGGGCGTCGGCCATCCGGGGCTCGGTCACCCGGAGGGTATCTTCAGCCGCGGCCTGCTTCGGGACGGATTACGGGGGCGGGTCATTTTCCTGTGTGCTGGCGCTCTGGCCTGTGCCGTCGGCCTGCCGCGTCAGGCGGTCGGCTTTGCCGGCGGCTTCGCCTATGGACCGGTGATGGGCACGCTGCTGACCACGGCCGCCACCCTGACCGCCTCGCTCGTGGATCTGCTCTGGGCGCGGATGGTCGGACGGGACTGGGCCCGCCGCCGTCTGCTGCGCGGCAGAATGGCCAGGCTCGACGGCTTCATCGCCAGCAATCCGTTCACCGCCATCCTGACCCTGCGTCTGCTTCCGGTCGGCAGCAGCCTGATGCTCAGCCTGCTGGCCGGCGTGCTCGACGTGCGCATCCTGCCGTTCCTCGGCGCCACCCTGTTCGGCAGCCTGCCGCAGACCGTGATCTTCGTCCTGATCGGTTCCGGAACACGGATCGGCCAGGCCACGCAGATCGTCCTGGGAATTGCCCTGTTCATCGCCTCGGGCATCGGCGGAAGCCTGCTGCTCCGTCGCCACGCGGTGTTCCGCCAAAGTCCGCGCGTGTAACGAGTAGGCGGCGATATCGAGAAATTGCCGTCAAATCAATTCATTGCGATAACAGAATTGTGATAGGGTGGCGCTGTTCCGGCTGTGTCTGGCCTGATCGAACGGATCG
Source organism: uncultured Acetobacteraceae bacterium (assembly GCA_964235615.1). GTDB lineage: Bacteria > Pseudomonadota > Alphaproteobacteria > Acetobacterales > Acetobacteraceae > Lichenicoccus. The sequence continues at coordinate 28,741 of CAXSEE010000011.1, forward strand.
GGAGTATGCAGTTTGCGCCATTTGCTGCGTCGAGACGGCAATCTGCTCGTCGCCGTCCTGGCCATGCTGGTCATGGGTTGCCTGGCCGGGTTCGGCTGGCACTGCACGCTCGTCGTGCAAGGATCGCGTGAGGCGACCATGGCCGTCGGCACCCAGTTCAGATTGCTGGGCAGCATGGACGACAGCATACGGGCAGCAGAACTGGCCCAGCTCCGCTACCGTCTCAGCAACAGCCAGCCGGATCTGATCGCGAGCCGTAACGCCAATCTGCAGGTCGACGCGCTGGCCGCCAGCCTGGATTACAGCGCCGTCTCCGAGCCTGCTACCCGCCGGATGCTGGCCGCAATCATGGAGCGGGTCCGGAGCCGGCAACCGGTGCACGACCAGCTGGCCGCTGCCGGCAAGGCCCTCGACGTCGAGCGGCAAGCCGACCGGAACAACACGGCGGACGGAATCCGCAGGCTGCGCTGGATCATGATGCTGCTCCCCACGCTCGGCATCGTCGCGGTGTTCAGCCTGGCCGGCCTGTTACGCCAGGCCTGGCGAAGCCTGCGGCGCATGGAGACGGCACAGCGCATCCTGGCCCAGCAACTGCGTGGCAGCCTGGACAGCCTGAGCCAGGGGGTCGCCGTGTTCGGCACGGAGGGCCTGTTGCTCAACTGGAACGTCTGCCTGCGCCGGATGCTCGACCTCCCGCCGGGATTGCTGCGGCGGGGAATGCCCTACGGTGTGCTGGAACAGCATCTGGGGCTGGAAGGTGCGGCTTTCCTCGAGCCGTTGCCGGCGATCCACGCGGACATGTCCCGGATCAGCGAAGCCGCGACCGATGAGATCCATCCGCTGATCTACAAGCGGGTGGTGCGGCGCGGCGCCGATGCGCAAGGAATGCAGATCGAGATCCGGCGCACCCCGATGCGTCAGGGCGGCTTCGTGCTCACCCTCACCGACATGACCGAGCAGGCGCGGGCCGAGCGGATGCTGTACGAGGCGCAGAAGATGCAGGCGCTCGGGCAGCTGTCCGGCGGCATCGCGCATGACTTCAACAATATCCTGACCGTCATCCTCGGCAGCCTCGACACAGGTCCGGATACCGGCACCAACGCGGGCAGCCAGCAGCAGGTGGCGATGCTGACCACGCGCATGCAGCGCGCCGCCAGGTCCGCGGAGAATGGTGCCGCGCTGACCCGTCAACTGCTGGCGTTCGCACGCAAGCAGCCTCGGGCGCCGCAGAATTTCGACATCATCCTGTACGAGCTGATACCGCTGCTGCGCCACACCATCGGCGACGGCATCGAGGTGACCTGCAAGGTGCAGCCGGGGCTGTGGCCGATCGTCGCCGACGCCGGGCAGTTGGAAAGCGTGGTGCTCAACCTGGCGCTGAACGCCCGCGATGCGATGCCGAAAGGCGGCAGGATATCGATCGCCGCCGGCAATGTCAGCGTCGACGCCCGCGCGCCGCTGCACGCCGACCTCAGTCCGGGCGACCACATACGCATCTCGGTTGCCGATACCGGCAGCGGGATGAGCCCCGACGTCATCGCCCATGCCTTCGAGCCATTCTTCACCACCAAGCCGGAAGGAAGCGGCACCGGCCTGGGCCTGGCGATGGTGTCCGGCTTCGCGCGGCAGGCCGGCGGTGCCGCCGTGATCCAGTCCGAGCCGGCGCTCGGGACCAGCCCGGGCACCATGATCACGCTCTATCTGCCGCGCGCGTCGGCACTTCCGGAGCCGCGGAAGCCGGCGCCTGCCGTGGTGCCGTTCATCCCGGCGAGGACCGGCCAGCTCTGCATCCTGGTCGTGGAGGATGATGCGCTGGTGCGCGAGATCACCGTGGATATCCTGCGCGGGCTGGGCTACCGGGTCAGCCAGGCACCCGACGCCGAGACGGCGCTGCAATGGATGGAGCGGCCGCAGGGCAGGGTCGACCTGCTGCTGACCGACCTCCTGCTGCCCGGAGCGCTGGATGGCCGGGAGTTGGCGGCGCAGGTCCGCCAGATGTCTCCTGGCACGCGCATCCTCATCATGTCGGGAAGCATCGGGGGCATGCTGCAGCAGGACGCCGATCCGGAGGACTCCGCGAACTGGATCGGCAAGCCGTTCCGCCTTGCCCAGCTTGCCGCCAAGGTGCAGGCCCTGATCGGCGGCAGCCATGGCGCCCGCGATCATGAGGCAGCCTAGCCGCCCTTGCCGGTCGCGGCCTTAGGCTGTAGACGCCCGGCTGTTCCACAGCCAGTAGATGCTCGGCTGTTCCACAGCCAGTAGACGCCCAGCTGTTCCACAGGAGCCGGATTGCGAACCGTGATGGACCTCAAGCAGCATATCCGCAGCGTTCCGGATTTCCCCAAGCCGGGGATCATGTTCCGGGATATCTCGACGCTGCTGCGCGACGCCGACGCGTGGCAGGTGGCACTGGGCCGGCTGTCCAGGGCGGTGGCGCCCGCCAGGCCCGACCTGCTGGCCGGCGTGGAGAGCCGCGGCTTCCTGCTCGCCGCTCCCCTGGCCAGCAAGCTCGGCTGCGGCTTCATCATGCTGCGCAAGCCGGGCAAGCTGCCCGGGCCCACGATCTCGCTGAACTACGCGCTGGAATACGGCAATGACAGCCTGCACATCCAGCAGGACGCGATCGAGCCCGGACAGCGCGTCGTCGTCGTGGACGACCTGCTCGCCACCGGCGGCACCATGGCCGCCGCGATCGCGTTGCTGCAGATGGCAGGCGCCGAAGTAACGGCAGCCGCGGTGATCATCGAGCTAGGCTTCCTGCACGGACGCGCGAAGCTGCATGTGCCGGTAACGTCGCTGGTGCGTTACGACGAATGAATCGGGGTCTGGGGCCTAAGGCCCCAGCAGGTCCAGGGCAGCGCCCTGGCCTTCGTGACGCGCCATGAACTGCTCCAGCCAGTGGATGGTATAAATCCCGGCGTGAAACTCCGGATCGGCCAGAATGCGCTTGTGCAGCGGGATCACCGTCTTGATGCCGCTGATGACGAACTCGTCGAGGGCGCGCTGCATCCGGCTGATCGCCTGGGCGCGTGTCGGGGCGTGCACGATCAGCTTGGCGACCATGCTGTCATAGTAGGGCGGCACGACGTAGCCGGCGTAGAGCGCGCTGTCGATGCGCACGCCGAGGCCGCCAGGGGGATGGAACATCTCGACCCGGCCGGGTGTCGGCATGAAGTTGTCCGGATCCTCGGCGTTGATGCGGCATTCGATGGCGTGGCCGGAGAAGCGGATATCGGACTGTGTGTAGCCGAGTGCGGCGCCGGCGGCGATGCGGATCTGCTCTCGCACCAGGTCGATGTTGCAGACCATCTCCGTGACCGGATGCTCGACCTGCAGGCGGGTGTTCATCTCGATGAAGGCGAACTGGCCATCCTGGTAGAGGAATTCGAGCGTTCCGGCGTTGCGGTAGCCGAGCTGCTTCAGGGCAGCGGTAGCGACCTCGCCGATGGCGTCTCGTTCCTCTCCGGTAAGAATAGGGGAGCCGGCCTCTTCGAGCAGCTTCTGGTGGCGTCGCTGCAGCGAGCAGTCGCGCTCGCCGAGATGCACCACCGCGCCGAAACTGTCGGCCAGGATCTGCAGTTCGATATGGCGCGGCTTGTCGAGATATTTCTCCAGATAGACCTCGTCATTGCCGAACGCCGCGAGGGCTTCGGTGCGGGCGACGCGCCAGGCCTCCTCGAGATCGGCCTCGGTGGGAGCCACCTTCATGCCGCGTCCGCCACCGCCGGCCGCAGCCTTGATCAGCACCGGATAGCCGATGTGGGCCGCCACCGAACGGGCGGTTTCGAGGTCGGGCAGCGCCCCATCCGAACCCGGCACCAGCGGCACGCCGAGCGAGCGCATGGCGGCCTTGGCGGTGATCTTGTCGCCCATCATGCGGATATGCTCGGGCGACGGGCCGATGAAGGTCAGGCCGTGCGCCTCGACCGTCTCGGCGAAGTCGGCATTTTCCGACAGGAAGCCGTAGCCGGGATGGATCGCGTCCGAGCCGGTGATCGTCGCCGCGGTCAGGATTGCCGCGACGTTGAGGTAGCTGTCGCGTGAGGCCGGCGGCCCGATGCAGACGCTCTCGTCGGCGAGCCTGACATGCATGGAGTCCGCGTCGGCGGTGGAATGGACCGCGACCGTGCGTATGCCAAGCTCGCGGCAGGCGCGCAGGATGCGCAACGCGATCTCGCCCCGGTTGGCGATCAGGATCTTCTCGAACATAACCGGTTCTGTCAAAGGCGGCTGGTGGTCAATGACGGCCATCAGTCGATCACGGCCAGCACTTCGCCATATTCGACGGGTGCGCCGGATGCCACCAGCAAGCGCACCAGCGTGCCGGAGCGGGGTGCCTTGATCTGGTTGAAGGTCTTCATGGCCTCGATCAGCATCAGGGTCTGGCCGGCGCTGACCTGCTGGCCCTCGACGACGAACGACGCGGCCGACGGCTCGGGCGAAAGATAGGCCACGCCGACCATCGGGCTTTTCACGGCGCCAGGGTGCTTGGCGTGATCGGCAAACGCCGTCGCTTCGGGTCCGGGAGCGGCGGGTGCAGCCGGCGTCACGACCACCGAGGGCGCCATCGCCTGCATCACGGCCGGCGCGCGCACGACGCGGATGCGGCTGTCCTTCTCGGCGATCTCGATCTCGGTCAGGCCGGTATCGGTCAGTATGTCGGCCAGCGCACGGATCACATCCGCGTCCACGAGCAGGCGGCTCATCGGTCGTCCTCGTCCATTAACGTGTCCGCCATCGCCGTCAGGGCTAGGGCGTAACCACGCACCCCAAGACCACAGATCACGCCCAGCGCTGCCTGCGAGACGTAGGAGTGCCGGCGGAATTCCTCCCGGCGATGAATGTTCGATAGATGCACCTCGATGATAGGCAGTTCCACCGCCAGCAGCGCGTCCAGTAGTGCCACCGACGTGTGGCTGTAGCCAGCCGGATTGATGACGATGCCACGCGCGCGGCCGCGGCATTCCTGGACCCAGGAGATCAGCTCGCCCTCGCCGTTGGTCTGCCGGAAATCGATCGCCACATCCAGGCGCTCGGCCGCCTGGATGCAGACCTGCTCGACATCGTCGAGGGTCGCGCGCCCATAAACCGCGGGCTGTCGCAGCCCGAGCATGTTCAGGTTCGGTCCGTTCAGCACGGAGATCAGCGGCGGCCCCATGCCGCGGGCGTTAGCATGACGACGGGCGCTCTCCAAGCGGTGTTGCCATATGGATCAGGGCCGGGACACAGCCCTGCGTGGCATTGATGGCAAATTGGCCACAGCCTGATCGGCGGCAAAAATCAGCGGCTGCGACACCGTTCGGAGCTGGGTGCAGTGCACAAAATACAGCCTCTTAAATCTTCAGTAACTTCTCGCATTCACTGTAGGGTCATGCGGAATATATTCCTCCAGCCACAAGACCAGGCCGTTATTGCACCGGTTGTGCTGCATCCTGAATCCGCTTGTCATGATTTACGCTTGATCTATGTGCCAGGAGCGTCGCCTTATACTCCCAGACAGGTGGAGCAGAACCGGTAGTGACATGTCCGACCCCTCTATCCTGGCGGTCTCTCGTCTGCGTGTTGGCGATTACAGCCGCGGGAAGCCTGGACAACGCAACCGCCGATGCCGAGACAGCGCCGGGCTTCCCGACTTCCGTGCCGGCAAGTCCTCCCATGGGTTCGGGTCACTTCACCGTCTGGAGAGCGTCGGTGCACGCGGCGCTGGAACGGCGGGCACGCAATGCGGTGGCGGTCGCTCGGGCGGCCTTCACGCAGAGTGGCGTCGCCAGCTGGTATGGCTATGAGTTCGCCGGCAGGCGCACCTCCAGCGGGGTCCGGTTCAATCCGATGCTGTTGACCTGCGCGCATCGCACCCAGCCGCTCGGCAGCCGGCTGCTGGTGACGTCCGAGGCCACCGGGCGCTCGGTGGTGGTCACCGTGATCGACCGTGGACCCTATGCCGGTGCGAACCGGATCATCGACCTGTCCAGTGCCGCGGCCAGCCGGATCGGGATGGTGCAGGGCGGCCTGAACAACGTCACCATCGAGCGGGTCAGTCCGGCAGGTGCCCCGGCTGACAATGACGTCGAGGTGGCGCAGGCCCCCGATGGCGACGACAGCGACCAAGCCGTGAAGGCCGTCAAGTAAGGTTGGTTGGGCACGGCGCGATCACCCTGTTTCATTCGCGGTGTTCATCTCAGAACACGCAAGCCTATCGGCAGCTTTTGAGCATGTGTCTTAACTCCGAAACAATTCCTCCGATCAGTGGAGGTGTTCCGCACGCCGCCGATCGGGTCATTGAAACCACAGTCGCCATGTCCGCCTTACACAAGCTGACCTAAAGCACCGACATCGAAGCTTTTTTTATCCGCTCAGGCCACCCCCTCAGTCCTCGGCCACGTTGTCCGCCACGAAGGCGCCGCGACTGCCTAATGGCCGGGCCTCTCCAGTGGTGCTGTCCTGTGCCGTCTGCAGCTCGAGCTCGGCGTTCAGCTCGGCGCCGAGCAGCACGACGTAGGCGGTCACGAAGAACCACATCATGATCCCGATCACGGCGCCCAGCGGCCCGTAGGTCGCGTCGTAGCTGGCGACATGGCCGACATAATAGGAGAATCCGGACGAGGCGATCAGCCACAGCACGGTCGAGATCACCGCGCCGGGTGCCACCCAGTACCAGCGCGCCTCCTGCCGGGCCGGTCCGAAGCGGTAGAGCAGCGAGAAGGCCGCGGCGATGAACAGCACCATCAGCACCGGAGTGCCGAGCCGGATCAGGGTCTGCGTCTGCGCCTCGACCAGGGTCATGCCGAAGTGTTCCGGCACGAAATCCAGCAGCGCCGGCAGGAACACCAGCAGCGCCAGCGTCAGCGCCGCACCCAGGATCCCGCACAGGGTCATGCTCAGCGCGGTCGCCTGGAAGCGCAGGAACGAACGCGTCTCCTTCTCGTCATAGGCCATGTTGAGGGCCGCCAGCATCGACTTGGTGCCGGCCGACGACGACCACATCGTCACCAGCACGCTGATGATCAGGCTGATGGTCAGCGTGCCATGGTCCTTGCTCACCAGCACGTGGATGCGGTCGGCGATCAGGGAATAGGCAGGCCCGGGAAGCAGATGCTTGAGCACGCGCATCTGCGGCTCGACGGTCTGGGGATCGAACACCAGCCCGTAGACCGAGACCAGCATGCTGATGGCCGGAAACAGCGCCAGCGTCGCATAGAAGGCGCATCCGGCCGCGGCCAGGCCGATCCGGTCGGAGATCAGCTCGGAGAAGGTGCGCCTGATCACCTGCTTCCAGCCCTTCCAGGGGATCTGGCTCGGCGCATGGGCATGACGCCCGACACGCGCCGCCTCGATGTGCTGCCTGCGCGCGGACGCCAATTGCGTCGGCTGGATCCGATGCCGGCTGACGGCCTTGTCCCGTATCATGCAAACCCCTCGTGCCAACTGGTCTTGCTGCGTCCCGGCATATCTTGTTGCAACGGGACGGCGTTTGAACAGGGTCGAAGTCGTCCGATGGATTTAGGTTGCATCAGGGGTCCCCCGGCCTCATATGACCCCCACGCAGCAACGCACGTGCCACTGGCCCTCTGAGGTTACGCAACGACGTCAAGCGTTCTGGCAATCGGGACCCCGTTCGGGCCCCAGTCTTGGTCGCTGGTCCGTTAGACCGTTTCGCAACATATCCATCGCCTGTTCAGATGGATGTCACAGATGGGAGCTGGGGTGCGATGAACCCAAAAATCGCCCGCTATCTGGCCGATCACGTATTGGCGACGCCTTGCCTGGTGGTCGACATGGATCGCGTCGAGGACCGTTATCGTGCCCTGCACGCGGCCCTGCCGCTCGCGCGCATCTATTACGCGGTCAAGGCGAACCCCGCCCTGCCGGTGCTGGAGCGGCTGGTCTCGCTCGGCTCGTCGTTCGACGCGGCATCGTGGGAAGAGGTCAGCCTGTGCCTGCAGGCGGGTGCCGAAGCGTCTTCGATCTCGTTCGGCAACACCATCAAGAAGGTCTCCGCCATCGTCCAGGCGCACCAGGCCGGTGTGTCGATGTTCGCCTTCGACTGCGACGAGGAGCTGGACAAGCTGGCACGGCACGCGCCCGGCAGCCGCGTCTATTGCCGCATCCTGGTCGAGAACGGCGGCGCCGACTGGCCATTGTCGCGCAAGTTCGGCACCAGCATCGACCATGCCCGGGCCCTGATGCTGCGAGCGCGCGACCTCGGACTGGACCCCTACGGCCTGTCGTTCCATGTCGGCAGCCAGCAGACCCGCACCGAAGCCTACGAGGCGGCGATCGGCCAGGTCGGGATGCTGTTCACCGACCTCGCACGAGGGGGGCTCGACATACGCATGGTCAATCTGGGCGGCGGCTTCCCGACCCGCTATCGCGACGACGTGCCGGAGATCGACCAGTTCGCGCTGGCGATCTCGCGCGCGATGACCCGCGCCTTCGGCAACGCCTTGCCCGAGATGGTGGTCGAGCCAGGCCGCTTCATCGTCGGCGACGCCGGCGTGGTGTCGTCCGAGGTGGTGCTGGTCAGCCGGCGCGGCTCGCACGACGATATCCGCTGGGTCTATCTCGACATCGGCCGTTTCGGCGGCCTGGCCGAGACCGAGGGCGAGTCCATCAAATACTGCTTCCGCACGCCGCATGACGGGGGCCGCACCGGTCCGGTGGCGATCGCCGGCCCGACCTGCGACGGCGCCGACATTCTGTACGAGCGCAGCGGCTATTGCCTGCCGCTCGACCTCGTTTCCGGCGAACGGGTGGAATTGCTCAGCACCGGCGCCTATGTCTCGACCTATTGCTCGACCCGTTTCAACGGCTTCGCGCCGCTGGCTGAACACTATATCTGAGGCGTTCGGGGCTGGTGTCCTGCTGGGGCATGCTCTAGGAGCCGGTGGCCACCGATCACTGGATACCATTGCATGACCAAGCGCTGCCTTCTGTTCGTGGCGTCAGCCGTTCTGCTTGTTCTCGGATCGGGCGTGCCGGCGCTGGCCCACGCCATCCTGACCGACAGCACCCCGAAGCCGAACGGCAAACTGGCGCCCGGGCATCAGACGCTGCGCTTCGAGTATAATTCGCGCATCGACCACGGGCGCTCCCGCCTGACCCTGACCGGGCCCGATGGCAAGCCCGTGGTGTTGGCGATCCTTCCCGACAGCGCCACGAACGCGCTCGATGCCGAAGCCGATCTGGTGGGTGGCGCCTACAGCTTGCGCTGGCAGGCGCTGGCGCTGGATGGGCACATCACACGCGGCGACGTGCCGTTCAGCGTGACCCCGGCATCATCATCGCCGCTCACTACCTCATCCGCACACTGAGGACTGCCGCTTGTCACTTCTCGTCGACCTGTTCGGCTATCTCAGCATCGTCCTGCACGGCCTGACCATCATCGCCCAGTCGATGGCGCTGGGCGGCCTGCTGTTCCTGGTGTTCCTGGCGCGTCCCTTCGCCACGCGCCTTGCAGGAGGTGCCGTGATCCTGCGCCGGGTCTCGCGGCTGACGCTATGGAGCGCGCTCGCGCTGGCCACCGTCGAGCTGCTCGGCGCCGGCCTGCAGATCTCGGTGCTGATGCAGACGGTGGACCTGTCGTTCTTCGGCGTGCTCGGGGCCAATTTCGCCGTCGCCGCCATGATCAAGATCGTCTGCGCGCTGCTGATCGCCAGCCTGCTGGCAAGCGCGCGCGTTCCCGGCGCGATCCTGCTGGCGCTGGGTGCGGTCGAGCTTTCGGCCGCGACGCTGACCACCCATGCCGCGGCCAGGCTGGACGGCAACGCGCTGCTGCTGGCGGTCGAATGGCTGCATCAGCTCGGCGCGGCGATCTGGATCGGCGGCATTCCCTGCTTCCTGGTGGCACTCGGACAGGTGCATGACGGGGCCGGCTGGCGCTTGGTTGGCGCGCGCTTCTCGCGCATGTCGATGGCCGGGGTGGCCTGCATCCTGGCCTCCGGCGTGACCATGTTCATCCTCTATATCGGCTCGCTGCCGGCCTTCTACGGCACCGCCTACGGCGTGATGGTCGGGGCCAAGATCACCATGTTCCTGATGCTGCTCGCACTCGGAGCCGGCAATTTCTTCGTCACCGAACGGCTGCGTCGCGATCCGCAGGCGCCGGTCCTACGCATGAAGCGCTTCGCCGAGGTCGAGGTCGGCATCGGCTTCTCGATCTTCTTCGCCGCGGCCTCCCTGACCTCGGTGCCGCCGGCGGTCGACCTGACCCAGGACCGGGTCACCTGGCACGAGATCGAGCAGCGCAACGCACCCGCCTGGCCGCGGATGGCCTCGCCGGATCACGACGTGCTGGCCATCCCCGAGCTGCAGGCGAAACTGGATCAGGAAGCCGCCCACACCCATCAGGCGGCGTCGCCGGCCACGGTGCCCGGGGACGGCATCCTGCCGCCGCGGAATGCCGACGACATCGCCTGGTCGGAATACAACCATCACTGGGCCGGCGTCCTTGTCCTCCTGATCGGAGCACTCGCGCTGCTGCATCATGCGGGCGTGCGCTGGGCGAGGCACTGGCCGCTGGTGTTCATCCTGCTCGCCGGGTTCCTGCTGCTGCGATCCGATCCGGAGGTGTGGCCGCTCGGCGACGAGGACTTCATGGCCGCCTGGCGGGACATCGAGGTGCTGCAGCACCGGCTGTTCGTGTCGCTGATCCTGGTGTTCGCGGTTTTCGAGTGGTCCGTGCGCACCGGCCGGCTGCGCAGTCCGCGGGCAGCATTGGTGTTCCCGCTGATGGTCGCCGCAGGCGGCGCGCTGCTGCTGACCCACAGCCACGCGATCGCCAATGTCAAGGACGCGATGCTGATCGAGCTTACCCACACGCCTCTGGCCATCGCCGGCATCTCGGCCGGCTGGGCACGATGGCTGGAACTGCGCCTGCC
>CAXSEE010000012.1:0-1780 GCA_964235615.1 uncultured Acetobacteraceae bacterium
CGCGCATCTGCTGCCGCGGCTCGACAGCGAGGGCGAGAACTGGGCGCTGCGCCTGTCCGGCGGCGAGCAGCAGCGTCTCGCGATCGCCAGGGCGCTGGTGGTCCAGCCCGATTGGCTGTTCCTCGACGAGGCGACAGCCAGCCTGGATCCCGAGACCGAGGGGCGCATGTATGCCGTATTGAAGCGGCGCCTGCCCGGCACAACCATCGTCTCGATCGCCCACAACCCGACGGTCGCGGCGTTCCACAAGCGGCATCTGGTGCTGGATCGCGCCGACGGCACGCTGCTGGCCGCCGAGTAGAGGCGTCAGGCGGCCTGCCGGACCTCGTAGCCTTCCGCAGCGATGGCGTCGCATACGGCGGCGGCATCCGGGCTGCCCTGGACCATGACCTCGCCGCGTTCGAGCTCGACCGAGACGCTCTCCACCGACGGGACCGCCTGCACCGCCCGGGTGACCGCCGCCACGCAATGCCCGCAGGTCATGCCGGAAACCTTCAGCAACAGCATCATACTCTCCTGAGCATCCGTCACGTCAGATGGTCTGCTTGACCGCGAGCCGCAAGCAGCCGGTCGGAAGCGAATGAATTCGAGCGGAGTGCCGGTGAGACCATGGGCCGGCCGGATATCACGGCTTCCGCCGCCGGGTCAGGAGCCCACCTGCCAGACGCAACGGGCGCGTGACCCGCCACGAGGTGGAGGTCCGGACCGCTTCCAGTTCGGCGCGAAGCTGGGTGACCGTCACGCTCGAATGAGCCTCCTGTCGCAGGGCAGGCAGATGCGGCGATGCGGCCTCGGACGGAGGCGGGATTTCGCCTGGCTCCAGCACGTAGAGATGCGCGCGTCCGCAGTCGGGGAAGTGGTGGAAGGCGACCTTCCAGCCCGTGCGCCGGGTCGCTTCCATGAAGAAGGAATGGGTGAAGCCCAGCTCCATCCAGCCGAAGCGGCGCATGCAGAACACCGAAAGCGCGTCCATGCGCGGCCCCCAGGGATAGGGGATGCCGGGAAACATGTCGGACACCACCGGCTCGCCGCAAAGAATGACACGGCCGCCGGGCTTGAGCCGCTCACGCAGCCGGCGCAGTAGGGCCTGGAACTCGATGGAGTGGTGGAAGGCCTCATAGAACACGATGCGGTCGAAGCGCTGCTCGCCGAAGCCCTCGCCGAACAGGGCCCGCTCGGTCGAGACCTGAAGCCCCATTGCCTCTGCCTGCAGCCGTATCCCTTCGAGCGCCAACGCATCGACGTCCACCCCGAACGCCTCGAAGCCCATTCTCGCCATCATCAGCAGGAGCTGTCCGCTGCCGGGTCCATACTCGAGCACGCTGCCCCCGGCAGGCATGGCCAGATGCTGCATGATATGGCCCCAGGCATAGAGGTGGGTTCCGACCATTCCCGGATCGCGAAAACTCCAGGGCGAGAGCTGCGACCAGAAATCCTCCGGCACCGGAGCGGACGGCGCCTCGTCGCGCTCGGGGATGTAGCCGCCATCGGCCCGGCCGCGCAGGCTCAGATAGAGTTCGAGCGCGGCCTGGTGATACTCCTGCGAGAACGGGTCCATCCTGGCGAGCTGGCGGGTGCGCGGCGTTTCCAGCATCAGGGTCGTCAGGCGCTGATACTCGGCCGCGTCCGGGACCCCGCCTTCCAGGGCGGCGACGATGTCCTCGAATTCCTCCTGCGTGCAGCTGCTCAATCCAGGATTCACGACTCAACCTTTTGTTGCAGGAAATGAAGCCGGCCGCAGCCCCTGGCAAGGGTAGGCAAGGCGGCAGCTGGCACAGCC
>CAXSEE010000012.1:1880-12449 GCA_964235615.1 uncultured Acetobacteraceae bacterium
AGGCTCTACGTTGACGATCCTTTCGGCAATCGGATCGGGCTGATGGAGCCAAAAGCCTAGCTGATACAGGTAGATAAGGGGTCGATTTAAGCCGGTGAAGATGCCAGCATCGACCGCTTACCGAAAGGCCATCCATGCCGCCTTACACCTCCAAGCGCCTCGGGATCGGGGCGTGGCGGGATCGTCTGAGTTACCTCATGGCGATCGTCATCGGCGCCTGGGCATCGTTGAAGGGCTTTCCCCTCCCTGACCTCATCGGCCGCCTGCCGCCAGGGGTGCCGTCGGATGCGGATTACCTGCAGCATCTCACCGGCGAACTCTACTTCCTGGCTCAGCCATGGCACTGGCCGGTTCTGGAAGCACTGCGGCTTGACGCCCCGCACGGCGTGAATATCGCGCTTACCGACAGCATCCCGCTCGTCGCGGTCATCGTGAAGGCGCTGCACCCACTATTGCCCGACGTTCGGCAGGGGATCGGCCCCTGGCTCGGCTTCGCCTGGTTGATGCAACCGGTCGCCGCGGTCTACGCGTTGCGCGGGACGGGCGAACGTCGGCTCGTCGCCTGCGTGGCGGTGGCGCTCATGGCGGCCGCCATGCCCACCTTCCTGTTCCGCATAGGACACGCCGCCCTTGACGGGCACTTCCTGCTCTTGGCGGCACTCGGCCTCTACCTGCGCGCGACCGGGGGGGCGCAATATCCGCACCGTGCCTTGATGACCCTGTCCGGACTTGTCATCCTCGTTCTGTTCATCCACCCCTACCTCATGGCGATGGTGGCGGCCGTTGCCGCGGCCGCACCAGTGACGCTTGCCGCGCGCGTGCTGATCGCAGGCTCTGTCCGCGAGCGGCATGCTTGGCGCCGGCCCGCGCAGGCTGCCGCGATCGTCTCCGTGGGCCTCGCGGCGACGATGCTGCTCGCACGCGGGCTGGGCTACTTCCAGCAGGACACCGACGCCGATTACGGACGCTACTCGATGAACCTCGCGGCGCCGTTCTGGCCCGTGCTTTCGCGGGTCGCGCCCGCAACCACGGGTTCCCTGATGGACGCCACGGGGGGCCAGTTCGAAGGCTACCAGTATCTCGGGGCGGGTCTGATCGGGCTGCTGGCGGCTCTCCTCGTCAGCACGCGCGGTCGAACGTGGCTGCTGGCAGCGTGCCGGCGGCATGCCGGGCTGCTTCTGGCAACCGCCGGCTTGTCGGCCTACGCTGTCTCGACGCACGTCTGGCTGCTGCACTGGAGCCTGTTGGACTGGCGTGTCGTGCCACCCGGCGGTGCGGCGTTGCGGGCGTCGGGGCGCCTGTTCTGACCGGTCGCCTACGTGCTCCTGCTCGCCGGCGTGCGTGGCGTCAATCTCGCCTGGCCACGCGCCGCCGCGATCGTGTTGCTGGCGGCCGCGGCTTTGCAGGTGTTCGACAGCTCGGCACTCCGGGCCACGGCTCGAAGCAGAAAATATCTTGCGGACCTTCCACCCGACACGGTGCAGATAAGGCTCGACGGCATCGTGGCGCACTACAACACCGTGACGCTTGAGCCGCGCCTCGAATGTGACGCCGATGACATCCCTGACGCCATGCGCGTGATCTACATGGCAGCCCGCCTCGACCTTCCGGTCAACACGATGTATGTCGCGCGCCACGAACCCGGGAACAACTGCGCTCTCCCAGACGGCGATGAGAACCTCACCCTGCTGTCGCCTGGTTCGCTTGGGGTCGCATATGGCACGCGCCGTGCCAAACAGGCTGCCATTTGGCGGCAATACGGCATGCGATGCGGGGTGTTGGCGAACTATGTCCTCTGTTCGACGAATGGCAGCGGTCTTGTTGGACTCGCGGCTCCGGCGGACCCGGTCGTCACGCCCATACCGATGGCCGTGACACTTACCGCAGCAGCCCAGGGTCTATTCACGGATAAACTCGCTGCAGGATGGTACGGGGTCGAGAAATGGGGCGTGTGGGCTGCAACACCCCACCCGGAACTCTGGATACCAGTGCCACACGACAACCGTTCATTGCGTGTCACGTTGGGCTTGCACGCACCACCTGGCGTGAACAGCCGGACCGTCAGCGTGCATGCCGGAGGCATAACTGGGCCGGTTGTCGGAAAATGGTCGGTCAGCCAGCAGGACCGAACCTACAGCTTCGTACTGCCGCCGGGCTCGAACCAGCTTGGCGATACCGGGATGATCGTGCTTCTGATCGATTGCCACACGGTCGTGAGCATCCCGAGCGATCCGCGCCGGTTCGGCATAGGTCTGACTTCTATCCGCGTCGATCCCGTTGGGCCGCCCTAGCTTCTGTCGTGGAGTGTCAGCGACGGGGCTTTAGTCTCTGGCAAGGGTAGGGCGGCAGCCAGCATGGCCAGCCATATCCGATCCGCATTCCCCACTCCTTGAGGACCGCATCGGCCGCGATCGGCAGGTCCGACCGGTCGCGCCAGACCGGCACGCCGACGAAGGGCCGCGAGATCGAGATCACGCGCACGCCCTGGCTGTCCGGCAGCACGCGCATGGTGCGGACGTTGTCGAACACCCCATCGCGATCCGATAACTGCTCATGTCCGACATAGGCTTCGTTCCAGCCCACCGGTCTGGTTGCATATTGCAGCATCCGCGCCTGGTCCGGGCTCGTGACGGGCACAGGCACCAGGCGGACCGCGCTGAGCAGCAGGACCGCGAGCATGGCGAGGATCGCCGGGCGACGACGCCCGAACAGCAGCACGCGCAGGAACAGCATCCCGAACAGGGCCAGGCCCGGTAGCACCCACTTGAAATAATGGGCGTTCTTATACAGCCACAGCCCGCTCGGCACCAGATCGACGTAGGAAAAGAACAGCGCCATGTAGCCCAGCATCATCAGGGCGAGCATGGTCATGCCGCGACGGGCAGTGCCGGCCAGGAGGCCGGGCAGCAGCAGCATGCCGGCGAAGCCCGCGGCGATCCAGGGCAGGCGTTCCAGCAGGCCGGCGCCGAACGGGAACCAGGGGCGCGGCGAGATCAGCAGCCACACGGTCTTGAGCGGCAACTCGCCGAAGCGGAAGCCGATATAGCGCGAATTGATTGTGTACTGGCTCGGATGCATCCCGTAGATGCGCAGATACAGCAGCCCGTATGGCACCAGCAGGACCGCGGCACCGAGCCCGAACGCCAGCGGGTCGCCCAGCCGCAGGCTCCGGTCGCGCAGGCCCCACCAGAGCATCAGCGCGAGCGCGATCGCCGGCACCAGCAGGTCGGTCGGACGGCATAGCGGGGCGGCGACGGCGAGTGCCCCGATCGACGCGATCCGGCGCCAGCGGCGGGGACGGGGTTCGTCCGCCGTCGCATCGAGCTGGCGGACGCAGCAGGCCAGGAACATCCAGATGGCGGCGCAGGCCGGGGTCGTGGTCCAGGGGATGATCCAGTTGCCGCGCACGCTTTCGCTGCCGAGCGCCCCGAGCAGGAAGGCCGCGACCGACACCGGCGCGCTGAACCCGCAGCGACGGGCGAAGCAGACGAAGCCGCCGAAGCTCGCGAGCAGGCAGGCCAGGTCGACGAACAGCAGCGGATGCAGAGGCATCAGCCGTTCGAAGGGTGCTCCGAGCAGCGGATAGCCGAGCGGATACCAATGCTGCGTCTGCGTGAAATCGAGATGGGCCAGAGCACGGATCGACTTGAGATAGAGGCCCTGGTCGCTCCAGCCCCACCAGCCTTCCGGGTGGATCAAACTGGCTCCCGGCCGCGTCTGAGCATGGGCCATGCCGAGGATGTAATAGACGGTGAGGACGACGATGCCGAGGATGATGCTCGGGCGCTCGTAGGCGAATTGCTGTTCCTCGATCGCTCTGATCGGGTTCATTATGAAAGGGGTTGGCGTGATGGCATGAGGCGGGCATGCACGATCGACATCGGTTTGTCCATGTGCCGGCATCCGGCTATCCGGTAGCCCGGATGCGCCGGATCATGCCGGGCAGATCATGCCGGGCAGCACGATCACCCGGCAGGAAATGCCGAGTGTTCCGCAACATCCCGCCCGATCGAGGCCGATCGAGCCATGGCATGTTCATTGCTTATGTGGTGCATGCATATCGGGGGCAGTTCCATGTCGGCAGTCAGTTCGGCTTCAAGCGGCACCAACCAGCAATGGCAACTCCTGCAGCAGTTGCGGGCCAGCCGTACCGCGGAAACCGCAGCCGCCAAAGGCTCGGCGACCCCGGCCAGTGCTGCGTCCGCAAGCCCGACTTCGGCGGCGTCCCAAACTCCTGGGGCGTCCCAAACTCTTGCGGCGTCCCAAACTCTTGCGGCGTCCCGGACCGGGGTAACTCAGTCCGGCACAGGCGCAACGGCAACGGCCAGCGCGCCTTCCGGTATTTTTGACGCCGTGGCCACGAAACTGATGTCGGGCATGCAGTCGTTCCTGGTCAACATGCAGTCGGACACCGGCATCGGCAGCGGCACGGGATCCGCTGCATCCGCCTCGGGCTACGGCAGCCAGGCGGCCGGTTCCTCGACGAGCGGCCTGAGCGTCTAGGCTTCCATCCCGGCATAGCGGCTGCAAGGCGGGGCAAGACCCATGCAGCTTCAGGAGCCACCCTCTGGCTTGCGCCGTCATCATGGCTATAACACGCCGGACCGGAACCCGCCGGACTGGAGTGCATGATGAGATCTTCGACCTGGTCCGGCGCGGCCCTTGGACTTGGCGCGGCCGTGGCAGTGGCACTCCTGCTTTCGGGTGCCCCGGCTGCCCTGGCCGACGATGCTCCTCCCGCCGGCGGCGACCAGGTGCTGATGCGCTTCCCGAACCAGCATGGCAACGCGATCGTCTTCGTGGCGCACGGCAATCTCTGGGTGGTCGACCGCGCCGGCGGCGTCGCCCGCAGGCTGACCGCCGACCCGAGCCAGGACCTGATGCCGCGCTACTCCCCGGATGGCAAGTGGATCGCCTATACGGCCAGCGTGCAAGGCAACCGGGACGTCTATGTCATCCCCGCACAGGGCGGTCCGGCGCGGCGCCTGACCTTCCACTCCGACATCGCCGCGACGGCGCCGACCCGCTGGGGTCCGGACAACATGGTGGTCACCTGGACGCCGGACAGCCAGTCCATCATCTTCCTGTCCCGACGCAAGGCTTGGAACAGCTGGATCACGCTGCCCTTCAGCGTGCCGCTCGCCGGCGGCCTGGCCACCCAGATGCCGCTCGACCGCGCCGGCTTCATGACCTACGGCCCGGACGGCCACAGCATCGCCTACACCCGGATCTTCCGCGATTTCCGCACCTGGAAACGCTATGACGGCGGCCTGGCGCAGGACGTGTTCACCTACGACTTCAACAGCCACGTCCTGACCCGGATCACCGACTGGAAGGGCACCGACACCTCGCCGATGTGGGCGGGCCGCAAAATCTATTTCCTCTCCGACCGGGACAGCAACCGTCGCGCCAACATCTGGGTCTATGACCTCGACAGCAAGCAGTTCAGCGAGGTCACCCACTTCACCGACTATGACATCGACTTCCCCTCGCTCGGCGACACCGGCCCGTCCGGGGCCATCACCTTCCAGCAGGGCGGAAACCTCTATGTGCTCGACCTGCCGACGCAAGCCCTGCACAAGCTTTCGGTCAGCGTGCCGGACGACGGCACCCGCACCAGCCCGCGCATGGTCCGTGTCCGCTCGGCCATACGCGACATCGACGTCGCCCAGCAGACCGACTTTGGCCTGTCGCCGAACGGCAAGCGGGCCTTGTTCTCCGCCCGCGGCGACATCTTCAGCGTGCCGGCCGAGCATGGCGCGATACGCGACCTGACCAACACCAGCAATGCCGACGAGGACCATCCGGCCTGGTCGCCGGACGGCAGGACGGTCGCCTACACCACCGACGTCAGCGGCGAGCAGGAGATCGCGGTCCGGCCGGCCATGGGCGGCGCCGAGCGCATCGTCACGCACTTCGGGACAGGCTATTTCTACATGCCGATATGGTCGCCGGACGGCAGCCAGCTCGCCTTTTCCGACAATGATCACCGGCTATGGATCGCCGGCCTCGATGGAGCGGCGCCGAGGCAGGTCGCTCAGGACCCGTATGAGGAGATCCATGACCAGAGCTGGTCGCCGGACGGCAGATGGCTCGCCTACAGCATCAAGCGGGCCAACCAGCAGCGCGGCATCTATCTCTACGACGTGGCCGCGGGCCACGCGACACTGGTCAGCCGGCATGACGAGAACGACCAGTCGCCAGTGTTCACGCCCGATGGCAAGAGCCTGGTGTTCGAGTCTGCCCGGCACGAGAACCCGACCCCCTCGGAGAGCGAGTTCAACGTCGCCACCCTCAAGCAGAGCGGCCTCTACATCGCCACGCTCTCACGCGACCAGGCGTCACCGGTGGCGCCGCGTTCCGACGAAGGCGCCTACGAGCCCGACAGGAAGGACCCCGACTACGCGGACAAGCCCGATCACCCAGACAAGCCCGATCATTCAGACAAGCCTGGCCATCCCGATCATCCCGGCAAGCCCGGCCACAAGGAGAGCCAGGATCACGACGCCACCGCGAAGTCGGGAGACTGGAAGCCGGGGAACAGCAAGCCGCTGCATATCGATCTCGATGGGCTGATGGACCGGGTGGTGCCGGTGCCGATCCCGGCCAACGACTTCGCGGCACTCGACATGCGCGGCAGGCGGATCTTCTACCAGACCATGCCGCTGCAACTGATCGAGGGTGCGCTGCCCGGCGAGAAGCCCGCGCTGCACGCCTATGACCTCGACAAGCGCCGCGACGAGACCATCCTCGAAGGCCTGGACAGCTACAGCCTGTCGGCCGACGGCAGCCATGTGCTGTTCAAGCAGGGCGACGACTACAGCATCGCCGAGACCAAGGCCGGCGGCGGCGAACGCCATGCGCTGCATCTCGACGACATGAGCATGCGCGTACTGCCGCCGGCGGAGTGGTCGGAGATGTTCAACAGCGCCTGGCGGCTGGAGCGGGACTTCTTCTACAGCGAGAAGACCAACGGCGTGAACTGGCAGGCGGTGCATGACAACTACGCCAGGCTGCTGCCGCTGCTGGGATCGCGTGAGGACCTGAACTACCTGATCGGGCAGGTGCAGGGAGAGCTCGGCAACTCGCATACCTATGTCGGTGGCGGCGACGACCAGGACCCGACCCCGGCGGCGCCCACGGCGCTGCTCGGCGTCGATTACGCGCTCGATGCGGCCTCCGGACATTACAAGTTCGCGCATATCTACCGCGGCGACGACACGCGCGAGAGATATCGCAGCCCGTTGGGCGCCCCGGGGCTGAATGTGCATGACGGCGATACCCTGCTCGCCGTGAATGGCCAGGCCTTGGCCGCGCCCATGGACCCCTACAGCCTGTTCGTCGACGTCCACGGGCCGGTGATGCTGACGATATCCAGCGGAACCGGCGCCGCGCGCGACATACTGGTCGACCCGGTGAAGACCGAGTTGCCTCTGCGCGAGCAGGACTGGATCGATCATAACCGCGCCATCGTCGACAGGCTGTCCGGCGGCCGCGTTGCCTACATCTATCTCTCCGACATGGAGAGCCTGGGCATGGAGCAGTTCGTCCGGCAGTTCTACCCGCAGATGGACAAGCAGGCGCTGATCGTCGACGACCGCTGGAACGGCGGCGGCAACATCGACCAGATCCTGCTGGAGCGTCTGCGCCGCGTGCTGGTCGGCATGTCGACCAACCGCGAGCGTGCGGCGATGACCACTCCACAGCAACTGATCGTCGGGCCGAAGATCTGCCTGCTCAACCAGTATTCCGCCTCAGATGGCGACATCTTTCCGTATTATTTCCGCAAGTATGGACTGGGGCCGCTGCTGGGGATGCGTAGCTGGGGCGGCGTGCGCGGCATACGCGGCAACTGGAACCTGCTCGATGGCGGCTACATCACCGTGCCCGAGGACAGCCTGTATGGGCTGGACGGGCAATGGGTGATCGAGAACCACGGGGTCGATCCGGACATCACCCTCGAGAACGAACCGGGCGACCTGCTGGCCGGGCATGACCGCCAGCTCGAGACCGCGGTCGGCATGATGATGGACAAGCTGAACCACGCGGCGCCACACGGCCAGACGCCCAATGCCGCGAGGCCCAACCTGCCGCAGCCGCCGCCGCTGCTGCCGGCTTATCCGCCGGCTGAGCCCGGCTGACGTAGATCCTAGCCGCTCTTGTTCATCACGGTGTCGGCGGATTTCCGCTTGTATGATGGAGTTTCAACCGGGGGCTGTGGCCTCATAGATCGCTGCCGGCTCCCTTCAGGTCCGTTGGATCGTCTCGGTGTCCGGTGGGCGTTTGAGTTGATCGGCTTTGAGCGAAGTATGGGACGATCGCCCCATCGGTCAGATACCGAGGCGAGGCATGCGCGTCAGCAGCCTGCTGACTGGTCTCGTTGACCAGGCGTCCAGAAAGCCGCCTCAAGCCGCACGGTCGTGCGAAAAATGCGCAGCAGCATCGGGTAGCGCGCGTCGGCGCCATGCGACAGAGCCAGTTCGTCCAGGCGCTGCACGCCCTCGTTGGCGAGCTGCACGTAATGCGCGCCGCCATAGATCTCGATCCAGGGGGTGTAGGGATTATCCTGCCGGTTCGTGGCGGGATCGGCGATCAGGCGCAGGCCGACCTCGGCATAGCCGACCAGGCAGGCCGACAGGCTCACCAGCAGGTCGAGGATGTCGCCGCGCTGGCCGCTGTCCAGCATGAAGCGCGTGTAGGCCAGCAGCTCCATCGATTCCGGCTGCTGCGAGAGATCCGCCTCGCTCAGGCCCCATTCCCGGCAGTAGGCGATATGCAGCCCGATCTCGTTGTCGAGCAGCTCGGCCAGCAGACGCGCGGTGCGCCGCATTCCGGCCACGTCGGGATCCTTGTAGACGGCCAGCGCATAGGCGCGCGCATACTGGATCAGATAGAGGTAGTCCTGCACCAGGTAGGTCCGGAACGATGCCACCGGAAGCGTGCCGGCGGCGAGTTCCCGCAGGAAAGGATGATGGATATACGCCTCCCACTCCTGCGGGCAGTCCGCGCGGAGCCGAGTAAACAGCCTACCGGTAGCGAGCACCGGCAACGCCGCCGGCATCACGAGGCGACCAGCCGCCGATAGAGATGCCAGGTCGCGTGTCCCAGCACCGGCAGCACGACAGCCAGGCCGACGAACAGGAAGATCGAGCCGAGAGCCAGCAGGCCGCCGACGATCATGCCCCATCGCGCCATCACCAGCCGGTTCTGCATCACCGCGCGGAGCGAGGTGCGCACGGCCAGCGCCGCGTCGACGTTGCGGTCGATCATCATCGGGAACGATACCACGCTGATCACCAGCACGACGCACGCGAAGGCCAGGCCGACGAGGTTGCCGCCGATGATCAGGAACCAGCCAGCCGTCGTCGCTAACAATATCCCAAGGAAATCCGCCATCGTGCCGACGGCCATGTCGTCGAACACGGCCTTGAAGAGGATATCGGCGACGGCGATCCAGAGCACGAAGATCACCATCAGGGCCAGTGAGAGCAGGATGATCGAGCCCAGCACCGGGGAACGCAGCACGTCGAAGCAGTTCCGCCAGCTCGCCGGCTGGCCGCTCTCGCGCCGCTTGCTGATCTCATAGAGACCGATGGCGGCGATCGGCCCGACCAGCGCGAAGCCCGAGGCCATGGGATAGAACAGCGCCAACAATCCGCGGCCGGCGGTGAACTTCCAGAACAGCACGGCCACCACCGGATAGATGATGCACAGGAAGAACAACTGGCTCGGTGCGGCGCGGAAATCCTCCCAGCCGAGCGTCAGGGCGACACGCAGGTCAGCCGTGCCGATCCGCCGGATGACCGGCACCGCGGACGGCATGGCGTGGATCGCGGGCAGCGCCCGTGGGAAAACCTGGTTGGCCATGTCTCGCCTCGCGATCAGCATTGCATCGTGCCGCCGGGACAGACTGTTGTCCAGTAAAGGCCAATTGACCAGCATGAAAGGTTACGATGCCGATGCGCCGGACGGCACGGCGCGATTGATCTCGCCGCCGGTCATCGCTTCCGATACGCCGGTGGTAAGCGGGAAGCTGATCGGCAGGCCGCGCAACCGGCGCAGTGCGAGGAAGGCGAAACATTCCGCCTCGATGGCGTCGCCGCGCCAACCCATGCGCTCGGCGTCGATCACCGCAACACCGGTACGCGCCCGTATCTCGCGCAGGATGACCGGGTTATGCCGGCCGCCGCCGCACACCACCAGCCGCCTGGGACGCGGCAGCAGCTCGAGGCCGCGCGCCACGCAGCCGGCGGTGAAGGCGGCGAGCGTCGCGGCGCCATCCTCCAGGCGCTGCCCGTCCACCATCGCCGCGGTGAAGTCGTGCCGGTCCAGCGACTTGGGATAGGTCTGCCGCAACCAGGGATGGGCCAGCAGCCGCTGCAGCCGCTCCTCATCGACCCGGCCGCGGGCGGCGATGGCGCCGTCACGGTCCATCTCGCCTTGTCCATGACGGCGGATCCAGTCGTTCAGCGGCCCGTTGCCAGGCCCGGTGTCGAAGGCGATCACCTGGTCCGCACCATCCCACCAAGTCAGGTTGCCGACGCCGCCGAGGTTGAGCACGGCGCCCCC
>CAXSEE010000012.1:12549-38517 GCA_964235615.1 uncultured Acetobacteraceae bacterium
TGGTTCGTGCCATCCTGGCCGGGGCTCGTGCCATCCTGGCCGGGGCTGATGCCAAGGGGGACGGGCGCCGCATGACGCAGCAGCGCCACATGATACACCGCGGCGAGCGGCGCCCCCTGGCCGCCGGCGCGCACGTCGCGGCTGCGGAAATCATGCACCACGTCGATGCCGAGTTCGCGGGCCATCAGGGCGCCGTCGCCGAGCTGGCGGGTACGGCCCGGCTGCCTGCTCTCGCCCGGCCGTGCCGGTGCGGGCGCCCGATGCAGCACGGTCTGGCCGTGGAACCCGATCACCTCGATGTCGGACGGCGAGAGCTTGTTGTCGTCGAGGAAGCTCCGGACCGCGGCTGCCTGGGCCAGCGTCAGCGCCGTGCCGGCCTCCTCGAATATCGCGGGTTCCGGACCTTCGAACTTCCAGGCGCGGGCGGCATCGACGGCGCGCTCGATCAGCGCGCGCAGCTCGGGCGTGTAGGAAGCCAGTGTCCAGGGACCGAACTCGGCAATGGTCTCGCCGTCGCTGCGTATCAGCGCGATGTCGATATGACCGTCGAGCACGGTCCCCGTCATCAGTCCGATCGCCCATCGTCCGGTCATGCCGCACCCTCCCGCCACGGGCCTGCCGGTAGCCGAGGCCCGCGAGCTTCGAAGAACCCGCATCGCCAAGCAAAACTCCAGTGACAGAGCCGTGTGAGCTTTGGCATGACGAACCGGAATTGCCAAAGGACCGCAGCATGACCCATCGCCGCATGAAGCCCACGAATGCCGTACGCACCTATGGCGTGCTGGTCGGCCATGTCCTTCAGGGACGCGAATTCGGTGGCGGCGCATCCCCCCATTACGAAATCCTGGTCCAGGCCGACGGCGAATATCGTATCGCGGTCAACGTGCGCTCGGTCGACGGCAGCGACGTGCTCGCCTATCTGGACCCGGATTTCAGCCACCCGACCCGTCCCGATCTCGCAGCGCTGGCGGCGGGATCGCCCGGCTTCACGCCACTGTCCACCGGGCCGGACGGGCAGGGGCTGGACTATCTCCGGGACGGGTTGTTCCCGCTGGACAGGATGGTGGCGGTGCCCCCCGCACAGGGCAGCGGTGCGCTCGCGCCACAACTCGACGCGCAGATCGCTACGGCAACGGCGGATGCGGCATCGGTCGTGCTGGCGTTCGGCGAGTTCTTCCAGGACCCCGGCGCCGACCAGACCTTCGGCTTCTCGCCGGAGAAGGGCGTGCACGACATCCACATGATGCAGGGCAACCCCATGACGCAGGGCTATGGCAGCTTTGCCGACGACAACCGCATCCGTGGAGATGGCGCGCTGTTCCTGCGCGCGGGCAACGGACGCATGGCCGCGCTGTTCGTGCGCTTCTCGACGCAGTCCATCGACACAGATCCCCAGACCGGGAATCCGGTCGGTAGCTGACATCCGGGAATCCGGTCGGTAGCTGAC
This sequence comes from uncultured Acetobacteraceae bacterium, assembly GCA_964235615.1. GTDB lineage: Bacteria > Pseudomonadota > Alphaproteobacteria > Acetobacterales > Acetobacteraceae > Lichenicoccus. The sequence goes on from CAXSEE010000012.1 coordinate 13,997, forward strand.
ATCCGGGAATCCGGTCGGTAGCTGACATCCGGCAATCCGGTCAGCGGCTGACCTGCGGCAATCCCGCCAGCGCCATCTGCGCTGCCTGCTGTGTCGCGAGGTCCGCGCCCGGCATCAGGGACTGCCTGAGCCACGGTCCGGCCGAGGCGGCATCGCCGCGGGCGGCGGCGCTCTCGCCGGCCTGCAGATAGAGGTCGGCGGCTTCCCCCGGCGCGCCCGCCCGCTGCGTCGCGTCCGCGGCGAGGGCCAGCATGTCGGCCATGTCGCGATACTCCAGCCGCAACCGGTGCAGGCCCGCCGCCTGCTGCGCCAGCACGGCGGCCTGCCGATACTGGCCGCCCAGCAGGTCCAGCCGGGCGGCAAGCTCGTCATGGTCGGCCTGCCAGTCGTCTGCCGGTTTCTTGGGATGTCCGAAACCTTGCAGCGCCGCGACGATGCCGCCCTGGTCGCCGCGCGCATAGGCAATCAGGCCGCGCACGTAGCTGGCCCTGGCGATGGTGGCCGGATCGCTCGCGCTGCTCTGTGCGCGGGCGGCCAGGGCGTCGGCCTGCGTGTCCTGGCCGAGCCGGTGCAAAGCCGCCGCCTGCGCCAGGTCCAGCTCGGCAAAGCCCGGCGCCGCGCGCGTGGCCAGCGCGTCCCGCGTGCGCTGGATCGTCGCCAACGACGCGGCCGGCTTGTTGTCGGCGAGCTGCGCCACCGCGAGGTCATAGCCGCAGTCGCCGATCGCGCTGGCGTCGTCGCGCGCGAGCGACAAGGTGAACGCATGCCGATACTGGGCCACCGCCTGGGTGGTGCGGCCGAGCGACAGCGATTGCCGCCCGGCGTTGGCGGCCTGTTCCAGCGCGGTATCCGTTGGCGCGGCCGGCGGAGCATGATGCGCACAGCCCGCTACCAGAAGCAGCAGCGCCATCCGGCGTGTCGTGACCGGAAGAAACGCCATCCGGCGTGTCGTGACCAAAAGAAACGCCATCCGGCTTGTCGTGATGAGAAGAAACGCCATCCGGCGTGTCGTGATGAGAAGAAACGCCATTCGGCGTGGAGCCGCCAGTCTCACGGCCGCACCTGCTGCGGCGGCAGTCGGAGCGGATCGGGTTTCGGCGCACCGCCGCCGCCGAGCAGCCAGGAGCCGCGCAACTGTGCCAGCAGTTTTTCCAGTTGCTCCTCGGTCGCCTGGGTCTGGGTCAGCAGGCCCGGCAGATCGGCTGTGCTGTCGGCGATGTTATGTGCGATCGCCGGCAGTTCCGGCGTCGCGCGCTTGGCGTCCGCGGAGATCGACTGCAGGTTGGCCAGCACCGCGTTGGAGCGGTTCAGCAGGCCGGGCACGCGCGCCAGCAGCGGATCGAGCTGGGCGATCTCGCCCTTCAGGATCGCCACCGTGGCTTCCGCCTGCTTGATCAGCGTGTCGTCGGTCAGCAGCCGGCCGGCCGATCCCTGTCCCGCCTTGATCCCGCTGACGAGGCTGTCCAGCGTCGCCATGATGTGCCGCGCATTCTCCAGGGCCGGTAGCAGGTCCGCCTTCACCTGGTTGATGGTCGCCGTGATGGTGTCGGCGGGATTGGGCTCCACGGTCGCGGTCAGCACGGCATAGTCCCAGTCCATCGGTGCGCCGGTGCCGCGCGTGATGTCGACATAGGCGGCGCCCGCAACGCCGTAGCGGCGGCGGATGGTGGCCTTGCTGTCGCGGCGGATGAAGGCGTTGGTCTGCCGTTCGACGGTGGCCAGCGCCACCATGCGGTCCGGGCTGAGGATGATCTGCCTGACCGTGCCGGCGTGGGTGCCGAGCACGTCGATGTCGGCGCCTTGGGTAAGGCCGCCGAAACCGGCCGGCGGCAGCACGATCTGCAGCTCGGTGTCCGGCCGCAGGAAGCGCTTGAGCACCCCGGCCTCGAAGATGGCGCCGAAGAACAGGGTCAGCGCCAGCAGCACCAGCAGCCCGACCCACTCGTCGGTATGACGCAGCCGCAGCAGCCGGCGCGGATCGTCGGGGCGGCGTTTCTGTAGCACTCAGCGGACCCGCATCGGTTTCAATCCGTCTTCCTGAAGATGCAGCCGGTGGCTCAGGGGAAAGCCCTGGGCCTGCCAGAACGAAGCGTCGCGCGTAAAGCAGATCGCCGTGGCGCCTCGGTTGAGCGCGCGCGACAGCCTGTCGAGCAGCGGTGCCGTCAGCTCGGCATGTTCCGCGTTCAACGCCGTCTCCAGCAGCAGCAGACGCGGCTCGCCCATGAAGGCGCGCACGCAGGCGCTGCGTATCAGGTCGGCATCCGACAGCCGATCCGGCCGCACCATCGGCAGCCCCGGCAGCCCGAACTCGCGGGCCAGCGCCAGCGCGGACCGGGCGATGGCGGCTTCCGGCACGCGGGTATGATGCAGTTGCGGCAGCATGATGTTGACGTGGGTGCCGAACATGCTGGACCAGGCGCCCTTCTGGTAGATGCGGCCGATGCGCCCGCGCAAGGCGAGCGCCTGCTCGCGGCCGAGCTCGGTCCAGTTGAACCCCATGAAGCGGACGTCGCCCTCGCTCAGCGCGGCCATGCCGCTGCACAGGTCGGCGAAGGCAGACGCGCGCTGCGGGTCCTGGGTCTCGATCAGGGCGCAGTCGCCGGGCATCAGCCGCAGCTCGATCCGGGCGTTCGGCAGCGCGCTCTCATCGAAGAAGGGCAGGGCGGACAGCAGCTCCAGCACCGGCAGATCCCGCACCGGTAGATTGGGGGGGGCGGATGCGGGAGGCATCGTCACACTGTCCTGGCGAAGAGGCATCGTCACACCGTCCTGGCGAAGAGGCATCGTCACACCGTCAAGGTGAGAAGGATGTTGGTGATCATGACCACCAGGATGCCGTGCACGAAGCCGCGCGGGAGCAGGCGGGCGAGGTCGTCATCGGCCGTGGCGGTCAGGCCGGTCAGGCAGGAACTGAGCCCGACCAGGAAGCCGGTGACGAGTAGCTTGGCCGGGACCAGCATGTAGTCGTTCACGGTCATCGCCGAGACCACCTTGTCGAGAAAGTCCCAGAGGCTGTCCTGCAGGCTGCCGAACGCGCTGCTGACGATGTAGCCCGACACCAGCGCGGTCGCGGCGAACAGGATGCCCAGGGTGAAGCTGCTGAGCGCGAAGGCCAGGGTGCGCGGCAGCACCAGCAGCAGGAACGGGTCGATGCCCTGCGCGGTCAGGGTGCGTATCTGGCCGCCGATCCGCAGCATGCCGAGCTCGGTGACGGTGAGCATGCCGCTGCGTCCGAGCAGGATCATTCCCACCAGCAGCGGCATCAGCTCGCGCACCAGCACCGTGACCAGGACCGAGCCGGTCAGTTGCGCCTCGCCGGCGACGCCGAGCCAGTACAGCGCCTCGTAGACCATGGCGATGCCGGCGAGGGCCGCCGTCACCATGATGGTGGCGAGACCGCCGGCGGTGGCCTGCCGCATGGTGAGGACGAACTCGTGCCGCACCGTCCGGCGCCACGACATCGGGCGCACCGCCTCCTGCAGCACGCCCCAGGATGCGGCGGCCAGGATCAGCAGGAACCCGAGGCGGACCCGGGTGAACTGCCCGACCGAAGCCAGCGCCGGCAGCACGCGCGCGACGCGGTTCATCGTCGATCCGCCAGGATCGCGACAGCGCATTGGTCCGCCAGGATCGCGACAGCGCATTGGTTCGCCAGGATCGCGACAGCGCATTGGTTCGCCAGGATCGCGACAGCGCATTGGTCCGCCAGGATCGCGAGGTGGCTCATCGTCTTCCGGCCAGGATGAAGGTGCGCGCGGTGCCGACGCGGGGCACGTAGAACACGCCGCGCGCGCGGAACAGGAACTGCTGGCGCAACTGCTCGTAGGCGCCTTCGCTGACCTGGATGGTGCCGCCGTCGGTGGCGCTGTGGGCCATCAGCTCGGCGGTGCGGATCACGTCGCCCCACAGGTTGAACAGGCGCGGCTCCTGTCCCAGCACGCCGCCGAGTGCCGCGCCGAAATCGATGCCGATATGGAACACCGGGTCCAGTCCCGCCTGCGCCAGCAGCGACAGGCAGGCTTCCCGCGCGGCCAGGGCGGCGTCGGCGAGGCGGACCGCCGCGGTGCCGTCATGGGCCGCGGTGCAGCCGGCCGCCGCCACCAGATGATGCCCGGTCAGCTTCATGTACGGCAGGGTGTAACGGCTGCCGATCTCCTGCATGGCCCTGGCGATCTCGTCGGCCAGCGACGCGACCCCGGCCGGGTCCGGCTGCGCCAGCGTGATCGCGTCGTCGAACCGGATGATCATCGCCGCGACCGAGGGAAAGAAGCTGGCCGAGAGCCCGGACGGATCGACACCGGCCGCGATCAGCGACGAGCTGAACGGCTGCGCCCCTTCCGCCGCCGGCATCGGCGCAGTCTTGCCGTCGGAGCCGGTGCCTGTCGCATCCGGCGGCTCGCCCGCGGGCGCCGCTTCCTCGTGGTTGCCGATACGCATCGCGGCGATGCTCGATATCGTCCAGGCAAAGTTCTTCGCCCGCCCGCCTTCCGCCGCATCCTCGATCAGCACGGCGCCGGAGACGCCGGCGGGTCCATGCACGGGCAGCATCGACAGCGCCCGGCTGCCGAACGGGGCCATCAGCAGGCGGTGCAGGTCGGCGGTGCGCGTGTCGCGGGCGGCATCGCCCACCTCGATCGCCTCGCCTTCGTCCAGGGTCTTGAAGAAGCGCGGCAGTTCCGAGCGCGACAGCTCCAGCCCTTCGACATGGCCGTCCTGCTGACTATCGAACAGGTCTTCGCAGCGCAGGATCCGGCCGTCATTGGCGAGGCGCCAGATGCTGGCGCGCCGGCCGGCGCTCATCTCGGCCAGGCTCTCGGTCAGCGCCGGCGCGGGTTGTGCCGGATCGAACAGGTCCGGCTGCGTCGCCAGCCTAGAGAGCGCGCGGGCCTCCCGGACGCTGGTCTCGCGCTGACGGCCCAGCAGCCGCGCGGTGCGGTCGGTGCGCCGGTTCTGGCGTATCAGCAGCAGCCCGAGCAGGGCGGCGAGGCCGATCGTGATCAACGAAAGCAGCAAATTCTGCCGGCTGTTGTTGTCGGCGAAGGCGGTGAAGTCAGACTCGCGCGCGGCGATCAGCAGGACCCAGTCCTGGCCGGCGGCCGGCAGGCGGGAGGCGATGGTGACGAACTTCTTGCCGCCGATGGTGACGGTGCGGTCGCCGTAGCCGTCGACCCGGAACCGGTCATAGGCGCCGGACAGCGCCGGGTCGGCCAAGCTTCCGGTCGCAATTGGGCTTCCGGTAACGGCGCCCGCCATCCGTTGCGGGCTCGCCCGGGCATGTGCTGCGAGCTCCGGCGCGGCGATCACGTTGCCCTGGCCGTCGATGATGGCGGCCTGACCGCTCTTGCCGATATGCAGCGAGGCCAGGAATTCCGACAGCGCCTGCAGCGTGATGTCCACGCCGTACACCCGGTCGACCTGGCCGGCCTCGGTCAGGCGGATCGCCGCCGTGATGCCGGGCGCGTGCGTGGTATAGAAGATGTAGGGCGACGACCAGAACACCCCGCTGGTCTTCAGGGCGCCTTGGTACCAGCTTCGCGTGCGGGGGTCGAAGTCGTCCTGCGGGTCGAGCGCCTGGTCCACCGGATGGCCGGCCGCATCGAGATGCACCGACGAGACCAGCCGTGTCTTGGGAAGGATGATGATCAGCTTGGTGTCGGTGCCGCCCCTGGGATCGCGGCGGACCATGATGAAGTTGCCCTCGCCATTGGCGGCGTAGAAGCCTTCCAGATGCGGCACCTGGTTGAGCATGCTGGCGGCGAAACCCTCGATGGCGGCGCGGCCATCGGGGATTGCGTTGCGCGCCACCATGTCGCGCGCGATCAAGGCCGCCTGCGTCGCCGGGCTGAGATAGCCGTTCACTTCGCTGGCGATGCGCGCCTGCAGTTCGGCCAGCACCGCATTCGAAAGGATCAGCGCGCCGGCGCGGGTGGCCCGGTAGGAATAGAGCGAGATACCGAGGATCGAGAGGATGACCAGGATGACGCCGAGCAACGGCACACCCACGCGCCGCAGCAATTGCCGGCGGTGCGTGGTGCGGTTGCGGCTGATGTCGACGATCTCGTCGGTGGTCAACGATCTCGTCTCCCTGACCGGGCACAGGCTGTGTTGCGATGCTACGATGCCATCCGGTGAGGATCAATGCATCCTCGGGAGAACCGTCTCACGATATCCACCGGGTCCCGTCCCCGGCATGATGCCGGTCGCCAGCCGGCCCGATCAGCTATCCCGAGGCAGCCTGCCGTCTCTGGCGATCAGCAGCAGGAGGCTGATGACCGGGACCAGCATCTGCGCCGGGCGAAGCCGCGCGAAATAGCGTGGCGCCTCGCGGTGCCGTGCCGCGGCCGGGTCGAGCGAGGCCATGCTGGCGTAGCCGATTAGCAGCAGGACCAGCGACGGGAGGCGTCGCGGGATCACCAGGGCTCCGGTGCCGAGCAGGAACAGCCACATCATGGCCGCGAGCTGGGCCAATGTCGGTCCATCCGCCTGGCGGAAGCTCAGGCCACGGCGAACGCCGGACAGAAAGCACAGCACGCCGCCGCTCCAGGCTATCGTCAATCGCGTCACCGCGGGAGCGCGTTTGGGGCCGATCGTCATCGATGCCAAGGCACCCGCCGCGATCGGGATCATCGCCGCATAGGCCAGGAGAAGGCTGATGGCTGGAGCCTTGGTCTTGGGATCCTCCGTGCCGTCCGCCAGATGCATGCGTGTGGGTTTCATGCGTCGTCAACGTGGATGCACCCTGGCTGTTGCTTGGGTGGAGACCAGCCAATGGATGCACCGGCATCACTTTAGCAACAGGGTCGACCGGATCGAAGTCATCACCGGCCATTGCCGTCAGGTGACGGTCCCGAGGATGTCGCTGAAGTAGCGTCCTTCCGCGATGGCGCCGGCGACATCCGGTGCCAGCTCCGGATCGAATTTTCGCGCGAACAGGTGACGGCCCGTTCCGGCGGCGTGGCGGAACTTGGCGGCGGTGAGAGCGTCCCTGCCCAACCTGGCACGCTCAGGGTCTTCATGATCGACGAAAACTGGTGCGCCAACTATCTGTCGGCCCAATGAAGTCAAGCTGCGCTGCTTGTTGCCCAGCAACGTCTGGACAAAATGTTCGTCGGGAACCTGCAGGAACCGGAAAAAATCGACATGGATTTCGGTATGCATGTCATCGATGATGAGATCGACCGCTGCCCTTGTCAAAGCCCACCAGGACTCGCCGTAGTAAAACTTATTGTAGAGATGTGGACGAGGCGGCAATCGTACGGCGATAGCTTCGACAATCCTTCTGGCACTTCCTCTCAAGTAGTTCGCGGTATTCTCATCCACTCCATATTTTTGCATGACCTCCTGATGTGATTTTGGGCTCAATAACGTGTCATCGAGATAGGTCGCATTTTGGAAACGCCATGGCATGATCCTGCCCTCGGTTCGTCTTTGTCCCTCCTCCATGCTGAGACCACGCAGGCTGATATCATTCGGAACCTCGTATAGTGCGATATATTCCCGATGTTGATCGAGCAGGGCCGCGGCTAGCCTGTCGCATGCGAGCAGCGGGAGGGTATCGCCGGTGATCAGGACTGCGCGACGAAATTTCGGCGCGACACGATAGGCCGTATCGATCATTTCGCGAACCGCGAGCATCATGTTGAACCCGCCCCGGAACACCTCGAATCTCGTATCGGTGAATGAGGCATGCGGCGGAAGTTCTATTGCGTCCAGATCCGCTTTCGCGTCGAGGTGGATAATAATGCGGAAACGTGTATCCAGCAGGAGCAGAAGTCCGTTCAACGCTTCCGGCTTGCTGGCCAATACCAGGATTACGATCTGCTGACCCACGGCATCCTCCCGCCAATCATCTGTTTGCCGCAAGCTGCCTCGTCTCATAGCAGCATCAGGTAATGCCTGTTGTAGAAAGGCATGGCAACCGCATCGCGGCATCGAACAGCTCCTGGCCTGTGCGACAGGCTCGATTTCATGCTCCATGTTTATTTATATTGATTTCAACATGATTTTCTCGGGTAGGGAGACATGTTGCTGCACGCGTCCCGATAATCCCGGTGCAGGGTCCAGGCTGCGCCTTGGTTCTGCTATGCAAACAAGCGCCGGTCCCACCAGACAGGCCGGTGCAACCCATAGGTCACCCGATGGAACTCCGGATGCTCCGGGTTGAGCAGGATGTTATTCTCCATGCGGGCAACGAAGCTCGGGACAAGCAGGATCGACGATCGTCCGAGTTGTTGCCACTTCTCTCCGAAAACCCGTGACGCCGCGCAGGAAGGATGATCCCATCCGGGCAGATGCGCGGCCTCGACCACCTCGTAGGACAGGCCGTTGGGGATCGTGATCTCGATGAAATGCTGGTTCGGCGGCAGATAGCCGCTGCCATGCACCAGCTTCTCGAGCATGGCGGTCGAGTAATGCTCGGACGTGTAGATCATCGGGCTTGCCGGCGTGTTCCAGCGTCCGGGATAGAGCTTCGAGCCGGTGGCGTCGAAGATCGGGTGATCCCCGTCGGGATCGCCGATCCGCCAGGCTGTCAGGACGCGATCGAGACGCTGTGCATTCAAGCCGCCGAGCCGTATTTCAGCCGGCCCAGGATGCCGTCGACGAGTGGGCGGCCGAACTCGTTGGCCAGCACCACGTCGACTGGGCGGCGTCCTTCGAGCACGGCGTGCGGGCGGAACAGGAAGTCGCGCGCGGCCTCGTCGCTACCCCAGACCTCGCGCGCGAATGCCCATACCTCGGCGAGACGCGCGACCCTCGCCCCTTCCTCCGGCGAAAGCCTCGATCCGGCATCAGGCGACGCGGCATCCTTGCGACGCCGGGCCAGTGTCGCCCGAGGCACCAAGCGGAATGCAAAACTGCCGTCGCCAGGGGACAGCGAGCGCACAATGCGGTCCAGCGCCGAGAGCGGGAGACCCTTCTCGACCTCGCTCATCAGGGTCATCAGGGACAGCGGACCCGGTCGATCTCCCGAAATTCCGAGAAGTTCCGCGAGCATCATGTCGCCGGCCATGACCACATCCTGTCGTGCCTATATGAGACTATAAATCGTCTCATGTGAGAAAAAGTCAAGGCCGGACGCATCACGATGCTCAGGCAGCGCCGAAACCTCCATCCACCGGCAGGCAGACCCCGTTGATCATCGACGCCCCACCGCCCAGCAGGTAGCAGACCGCTTCCGCCACCTCGGCCGGTTCGACAAACCGTCCCAGCGGAATGCGGCTGCGCATCGGGGCGGCCTTGACCGGATCGGACCAGGCCATCACCGCCATCGGGGTGAGGGTGACGACCGGGTTGACGCTGTTGGTGCGGATGCCGTGCGGCCCGAGCTCGACCGCCATGACCCGGGTCATGGCATCCAACGCCCCTTTCGAGGCGCAATAGGCTGTGTGATCGGCCAGTCCGATCGTGGCGGCGATGCTCGATACGTTGACGATCGCACCCGGGCGCCTGTCCGCGATCAGCCGGGCCGCGACCCGTTGCGAGATGCGCATGGGGGCGATCACGTTCACCGCCATGATCGCCTCGAAATCGGCCTGCGGGGTGTCGATGAACGAGGCCAGCCGGCTGATGCCCGCGTTGTTCACCAGCAGGTCGTACGGCGCCTGTGCCTCGACCGCCGCGAGGGTGGCCTCGATATCGGCCACGTCGGCGGCGATCGTCCCGCAACCGGTCTCGGCCGCCAGCGTGTCGAGATCCGCCTGCGAGCGGCTGAGTGCCACCACGGTGGCGCCCCTCGCGCACAGGCGTTCGACGATGACCCGCCCGATGCCCTTGCCCGCACCCGTGACCAACGCCCGCCGGCCCGCGAACTCGCCCCCCATGAACGCGCCCCCCATAAACGCGCCCACTGCCTACTCCATCACGGGCGCCAGCTTCCTGACGGACTCCACGTCGTCTCCCAGCCAGGCCGAACTCTTGGCCGTGCCGTCGAAGGTGGCGCTGGTCTTGAACAGCTCGTACTTGCCTTCGAGGGCGTAGGGGCGGCTCCGGTCCAGCAGCTCGGCCACCGCCGGCTTGGCCATCGGCTGGAAACTCCGCACCGCCTCGAACGCCTGATCGAGATCGCGCTGGTTCTCCATCCCCGCGATGACGACTGAGGTCGGCAGGTTCAGGCAGTAGTGCAGATACTCCAGGGGCTTGATCGGAGCGTCGCTTTTCAGCAGCACGCCGTCACCGAACGTCTTCATGCCCAGCACGGCGATCCCGGCATCGATCAGGTAGGGCAGCACGAGATGCGCGAAGCTGCGGAAATGCGCATCCATGACGTTGAGCGGCATCTGCACGGCATCGAACCGGAAACCGCGCTCGGCCGCCACCGCCAGCATCTGCAGATGGATACGCGGGTCCTTGTGCCCGGTGAAGCCGATATAGCGCAGCTTGCCGGCCTGCCTGGCCTCGACGAACGCCTCCATCGCGCCGCCCTCGGCGAAGATGCGGTCGGGATCGTCGTAGCGCAGGATTTCGTGATGCTGCACCAGGTCGATGCGGTCGGTGCGCATCCGCTTCAAGGACGTATCGATCTGTTTTGCAGCCTCCGCCTTGCTGCGCCCGTCCATCTTCGACATGAGGAACACGCGGTCGCGATATCCGCCCTGGTCGAGTGCGAGGCCCACGCGCAGCTCCGAGCGGCCCTCGTTATAGTCCCAGCAATTGTCGATGAAGCTGATGCCGCGATCGACGCCTTCGTGCACGAGCCGCACCGCCTCAGCGTCGGTGACGGCGCCCTTGCCGAGATGGAAACCGCCCATGCCGATCGCGGAGATCATCTCGTCGGTGCGGCCGAAACGGCGATACAGCATGTCGCCGCGACGTTCCCCGGGATCGGTGACGAAGGGCAACTCCGCGGGGTCCGAAACCCGCATCATCGGCAACGCTGAATTTGTCATCGATACCTCCCGGAGACAGGGCCTTACGCGATAGCACCCTTGCGGGTCGATCCCGGCGTCATCAGCACCTTGATGCTGTCCATGCCGTTGGCCATGACGATCGCCTCGTCCCAGTCCTTGAGGTCGTATTCATGCGTGACGATGCCGTCCGAGGTGACCAGGCCGCGCGTCAGCAGGTCGATGGCGATCGGGTAGCAGTAGGGACCGAGATGCGAGCCGCGCACGTCGAGTTCCTTGCGGTCGCCGATGATCGACCAGTCGGCGGAGGTCTCCTTGCCGAACACCGAGAACTCCACGAAGCGTCCCAGCTTGCGTATCACGTCGAGCCCCTGGGTGACGCCGCCCGGCGATCCGGTCGCCTCGATATAGACGTCGCAGCCGTAGTTGTTGGTATGGGCCATGACTTCGGCCTTGGAGTCCTGGCGGCTGGGGTTGATGGTGACGTCGGCGCCGTAGCGGCGGGCGAGGGCGAGGCGCTCGTCGGACATGTCGATGACGATGATCTTACGGGGGGTCTTGAGCTTCAGCACCTGCACCATCATCAGCCCGATCGGCCCGGCGCCGGCAAGCACCACCACGTCGGAGAGCTGGACGTCGCCGCGCTGCACGGTATGGATCCCGCAGGATAGCGGCTCGATGATCGCCGCGTCGTTGAGCGGCATCTCGTCGGGGATCACATGCACGCGCGAGGTCGAGGGCAGGCGCATGTATTCCGACATGCCGCCGTCGGCCACCTCGCGCTGGAAGCCGAAGATGTTGTGCACCTCGCACATCCAGTACGATCCGGTGCGGCAATAATGGCATTTGTCGCACGGCACGATCTGCTCGGCGATCACGCGCTGGCCGGCCTTGACGCCGAAATGTTCGGCAGCGCCTTCGCCGAGCTCGTCGACCACGCCATAGAACTCGTGCCCGGCGATCACCGGCGGCTTGACGTAGGCATTTTCCGGGCTGGTGCCCCAGAACATCTTCGCCCCCTGCCAGCATTTGCAGTCGCTGGCGCAGACACCGCAGGAGGCGATGCGTATGACGACCTCGCGCGGACCCGCGGTGGGACGCGGCACGTCGCTGACGCGGTAATCCTCGGGACCGTGGCAGACGATGGCGGTCATGCGTGTGTTCGAGCCGGACATGGTTCTTCCTTTTCTTAGACGGCTAGGGCTTGGCTTCTTAGGCGGCTTGCGCCTGGCGATGCGCGCGACGCCAGGCGGACGGGGTCATCTTGCGGTGCAACAGGAACTGGCGATTGAAGTTCGAAACATTCTTGAAGCCGGCCTGGAAACAGATTTCGATGATGCTGCCTTCACTATGCAGCAGCAGGTCGCAGGAGCGCGCGATCCGCTTCTCGTTGACGTAATGCACGAAGGACTGGCCGGTCTGACGTCGGAAGGCGCGCGAGAAACTGCTCTGGGTATAGCCGCTCAGCGCCGCCATGTCACATTCGCGAAGATTGCCGGTGAGGTTTCGGTCGATATGCAGCAATACATGTTCCAGCGCCTTGTGGACATAGTCCCGCGCGCAGGGCCGGTACTGCAGGCTGGACAGCCGGCGACGCCTGGGTGTCGTGGCCATGATCCGCATCAGCCCGAAGAACAGCTCGAGCCGGGCGGCCCCTTGCGCGGTCTGCAGGGCGGTCATCAGCCGCAGCGCCTCTTCGGCGGCTTCCTCGGGATATTCCAGCCCGCCGAGGCTCTCGTCCAGGACCGGGTTGAGCGGACGCAGCTCCGGGAAGGTCTCGATGCAGCGGCGAATGAACGGCTCCGGGAACTGCACGATCAGGCCACGCTGCGGCACATGTTGGCCGGGTGCGACATCGCTGATCCAGTTGTGCGGCAGGTTCGGACCCAGGAACGCCAGGTTGCCCGGCGAGAAGCCGCCGACATGATCGCCGACGAATGCGCGCCCGGAGGTCTCGGTGATGAGATGGACCTCGTATTCCGGGTGGAAATGCCACTTGACCGTCTCGTAGGGATAACCGTGGGACCAGGCCTTGAAAGACTCGTCGGGCTGGAGCTGCACCACCTCGCGATACAGGCGCATCTGTGTTGTTCAACCTTATCCGGGCGTTTCCTGGTGTTTATGGGTCTGTCGCCCCTTGCCACCAGGTTTCAACATACTGCCGTGGCCTCGCCCCAGGCTACCAGGGTTATGACGCGGCACTGATACGATTATGCCCCTGGAGGTCATATCCGATCAATTGACAGGAATGGATGATGCCCCTATAGCCCCGCGCTACTGCTGGGAACGTGGACGGTCCGGCTGGTTTCTCTCGTCCTGGGCAATGCCCTGGCATCGAAACCAGTAACACGGATCGCGCCCGCCTCGACCATGCCGGTCGCGGCCTACCGGTGCAACAATGCCGCACAGTATCGCGCCTTACGGGTGACGGTCGCGCGGAAGAGGAAAGGGTTTGGCATGACCAAGCGCCTTGAGAGCAAGTACAAGGTCAACCGCCGTCTCGGCGTGAACCTCTGGGGTCGTGCGAAGTCGCCGATCAACAAGCGGGAATATGGTCCCGGCCAGCATGGCCAGCGACGCAAGCAGAAGCCGTCGGACTTCTCGGTCCAGCTCATGGCCAAGCAGAAGCTGAAAAGCTACTACGGCAACATCAGCGAGAAGCAGTTCCGCAAGTATTATGAGGAAGCCGTGCGCCGCAAGGGCGACACCTCCGAAAACCTGGTCGACCTGCTCGAGCGTCGCCTGGATGCGGTGATCTACCGCCTCAAGTTCGCGCTCACCCCGTTCGCCTCGCGCCAGTTCATCAACCATGGCCACGTGACCGTGAACGGCCGCAAGGTGAACATCCCCTCGTTCCTAGTGCGCGACAACGACGTGATCGAGGTGCGGGAGAAATCCAAGCAGCTCGCCGTGGTGCTCGACGCCGCCCAGAGTGCCGAGCGCGACGTGCCGGAGTATCTGGAGGTCGACCATCGCCAGATGAAGGGCCGTTTCGCGCGCACGCCGAAACTGACCGACGTGCCCTATCCGGTGACGATGGAGCCGAACCTGGTGGTCGAGTTCTACTCGCGCTGACCGCCTTCGATCGTTGAGCCTATCGATGCCGGGCGGGGAGCCTATCCCCGCCCGGCTTTCTGTTCTCTCAAGGTGCCGGTCATGACCGAGATCCAGGACGCGCCCAAGGAAATCGCCGCCAGGGAAATCGCCCGGCGGCGGACATTCGCGATCATCTCCCATCCCGACGCCGGCAAGACCACGCTGACCGAGCGGCTGCTGCGTGCCGGTGGCGCGATCCAGCTTGCCGGCAACGTGCGCGCCAAGGGCGAGCGCCGGCGGACCCGTTCGGACTGGATGGGCATCGAGCGCGAGCGCGGCATCTCCGTGGTCACCTCGGTGATGACGTTCGAGTATGGCGGCTGCATCTTCAACCTGCTCGACACCCCCGGACACGAGGACTTCTCCGAGGACACCTACCGCACGCTGACCGCCGTGGACTCCGCGGTGATGGTGATCGACGCGGCCAAGGGCATCGAGGCGCGCACGCTGAAACTGTTCGAGATCTGCCGGCTGCGCGACATCCCGATCATCACCTTCATCAACAAGATGGACCGAGAGGCGCAGGACCCGTTCGCCCTGCTCGACGAGGTCGGCTCGGCGCTAGCACTCGACACGGCGCCGGCGACCTGGCCGGTCGGGCGTGCCGCCGAGTTCGTCGGCACCTACGACGTGCGCTCGCGGGCGATGAACCTTACGCGGGAACTGCCGCAGTCCGACCCGCGCCTGCAGGCCCTCGGCGACGAGCTCGACCTGGTCGCAGCCGCGCTGCCCGAGTTCGACCGGGAGAGCTTCGACGCCGGGCATCTGACGCCGGTTTATTTCGGCAGCGCCATGCGCGAGATCGGCGTGCTCGACCTGCTCGATGCCCTGGTCGATTACGGCCCGGCGCCGAGGGCCCAGGTCGCCGACACGCGCCTGGTCCAGGCCAACGAGCCCGGCATGACGGCATTGGTGTTCAAGATCCAGGCCAACATGGACCCGAACCATCGCGACCGCATGGCCTTCGCGCGGATCTGCTCCGGCCGGCTGACGCGCGGGATGCGCCTGCGCCATGTCCGCACCGGCAAGCAGTTCGCCCTGCACACGCCGCAGTTCTTCTTCGCCCGCGACCGGCAACTGGCCGAGGAGGCGTTCGCCGGGGACGTGGTCGGCATTCCCAACCACGGCGTGCTGCGCATCGGCGACACGCTGACCGAGAACGAGGAGCTGAACTTCACCGGGGTGCCGTATTTCGCGCCCGAGATCCTGCGCCGCGTCCGGCTGGACGACGCGATGAAGGCCAAGAAATTGCGCCAGGCCCTGGTCGAGCTGGCCGAGGAGGGGGTGGTGCAGCTGTTCCGCCCGCAGGACGGCGCGCCGCCGATCGTCGGCGTGGTCGGCACCCTGCAACTCGACGTACTGCAGGCGCGCCTGGCTGGGGAATACGGCGTCGCGATCGGGTTCGAGTCCACGCCTTTCTCGCTGGCGCGCTGGGTGGTCGGCGGCCGGGCGGCACTGGACGCCTTCGTGGATTCGAACCGCAGCGCCATGGCCGACGACGTCGACGGCGACCCGGTGTTCCTGGCCAGCTCGGCGTTCATGATGCGGCGCTCGGCCGAGATGAACCCGGAGCTAGCGTTTCACGACATCAAGCAGATTGGTAGCTAAGGCAAGGGGCTTTGCCCCTTGACCCCATCAAAGGCTCGCCTTTGAAATCCACTTGTAATGGGGTCTGGGGCCTTCCGGCCCCAGTGGGTCAAGGGCAAAGCCCTTGAAAACTTGGAGAATGATATGCTCGTTCGTGTTGCATTGGCCTCTGCTCTGGCGTGGGCGGCAGTGCCGGCGCTGGTCAATCCCGCTCCCGCATGGGCACAGACTGCCGGGCAGGGCATGAAGCTGCTCAAGCTCAGCGTGACCGGCAACAAGCAGGTCTCGACGGAGAGCATCGACTCCGCGATGACGGTCAGCGTCGGGCAGAAGGTCACCAAGGCCGATCTCGCCGCCAACCTGAACGCCATCCTCGGGGTCTATCGGAAAGCCAATGTCGGCGCCGGGTTCAAGCAGAAGATGACCATTCCGCGTCCGGGACAGGTCCTGGTGCAGTACATCATCGACGAGCAGGCGCCCCTGCCGCCCCAAGCCGCGCCCGTGCTTCGCGCCGACAAGGCGACGTTCGAGGGCAACAAGCAGATCAAGTCCGATGCCATAGAGCAGGTGATCACCATCAAGCCGGGCACTCCGCTGGATAACCCGACCGTCAGCAGCAACATGCAGGCGATCATGGGGCTGTACAAGAAGGCCAACGTCGGGGTGCAGATCACGCCGAGCGTCAGCTATCCGCAGCCGAACCATGCCATCGTCGATTACAAGATCGTGGAAAAAGCCGCGGACTGACCAGTTGCCGTATGAAATCTCCTGGAACGGCCGCAGAGCACCGGTCCAGGAGCAATCATTATTAGATTGTTATCGATTGCTGGCATATATTCGATTAATATAGTTGTTATATTCACTATCTAGCTGTTGCGATCAATTCGATTGATTTCTTGTAATAACGACAGCATCCACTCATCGATCAGTAGCTGATGCATGTCTATTTTGAGAAATATTACGATAAACAACGAATTTGGTTGCAGTTTGGGAAATAATCCCTATAACTCGCTGAAGTCTACAATATTGAAGTCGGAAGGCTACCGACCCTAAGCGTCTGTGACGGCTGTTGAGGCCGTTGCATAGCAAGAAGTGGAGTTTGTATGCCTGTTGTAACAGTCGTTGGAGCATCTGGGAGCGTGATCCCGGTAACCGTTAACGGTGCTGCCGCATTCTCCTTGGCGCAGTTCTACGCCAGTACTGTGAACGGCATGGCGCTTGGCGGTGAGTTGTTCTTAAAGACCCTCGCTGCAGGCAGTGCCCCTTCCACAGTGCCGAGCGGCAAGACCGGCGAGGGGGTCATCCTGACCGCCGGCAGCTACAGCTTCCCGGCCGGCTACAGCTATGTCACCGATGGCGCCACCGGGCCGGTCATGCTCAACCAAGCCAGCGTCGTGTCCTCGACCAGCGTGCTGGCCGGCACCGGCGGCACGACCCTCTACGGCGGCGCCGGAGGCGGCTTGTTCATCGCCGGCGGCGGCGATAACCTCTTCGACGGCACCGGCAATGGCAGCTATGTCGTCGCCCTGAGCGGCGGCAACGACAGCGTCTACGGCAATGCCGGCAACGACCTGATCTATGGCGGCACCGGTTCCAACGATATCTTCACCGGTTCCGGCAACGACTCCGTCTTCTCGCAGGGCAGCGATACGATCGTCCTGGGAAGCGGCAGCAACACGGTCGTTCTGAGCAGTTCCAGCAGCATGGTCTACGGCGGTACCGGCGCTTCCCTGATCGTCGATGCCGGCATCAAGAACACCTTCGTCGGCTCTTCGGGTTCCACGATCCTGTTCGACGGCAGCTCGGGCTCCTACTATCTGTCCGGCAACAGCACTGTCATCGGCGGCACCAACGACACCATCACGGCTTCCGGCAACACCACGGTGTTCGGCGGCCTGAACACCTCGGTGTTCGAGAACGGCACCGGGGCATTGACGTTCGTTGCCAGGTCCGACACCAGCGCCACGATCGGCGGCGGCGGCACATCTGTCGCAGCGTTCGGCACCAGTGGCTCGGACATCACCTACCTCAGCGCGAGCGGCGTCAACAACCTCATGGCCGGCACCGGCAACGAGACGCTCAACGGTTCCTTCTCGACCGGCAATCTTGCTCTGTTCGGCAGCAGCGGCGACGACAGCCTCATCGGCGGTTCGGGTGCCGATACACTATTGGCGGGCTCGGGCAACAATACCCTGACCGGCGGGTTCGGGAGCTCGAACCTGTTCATGTTCTCCGATCGCGACACGGGTGGAAACGTCACCATCTCCGACTTTGGCAGTGCGGCCGGTAACCTGGTCGGGCTGTTCGGGTATGGCGCCAACGAGGTCAGCACGGCGCTGGCCACGGCAACCAACGTCGCGGGCGGCTCGGTCATCAAGCTGTCCGACAATACGACCGTCACCTTTACCAACATGACCGCCGAGCAGCTCAAGGCCCACGGCAGCCAGTTCCTCTCCGGCTGATCCACCACATGATCAGGGGCGGCATCGCGATGCGGTGCCGCCCCTTTTTATTTACGTTAGGTGTACGGTCTACCTCATGTAGCCAGCTTGACGTATCGCGCGGTTAGCAGCCGAATTGGCCGACACCAGCGCCTGATTGACCGACATCGAACCGCTCAAGGTGGCGGCGACAGTCTGTCCAACCTGGGTGCCGATCGCCTGGAAGGGAGCGATGCCGACGAACTGCGCTCCGGTATAGGGGCGCGGGCTCTTGGTCTGGCCGGTCGGATTGGAGTTGTCGATCGCCTGTAGCACGAAGTCCGAGAACGGCGCGACCTGCTTGTATTCCGCCGCCGTGTAGGACGAGGTACGGGTGCCAGGAGGGATGTTCACCCAACCGTCGGTCTTGGCCACCAACTGGATATACTCCTTCGAGGTTGCCCAGGTGATGAACTGGCGAGCCGCGTCAGGCTGCTTGGACGAGGTCGGAATGGCCAGGTTCCAGGACCAGAGCCAGGTCGGGCCGCCGGTGAAGCTGCCGGTCGGCGAGGCCGCGAAGCCGACGCTGTCCGCAACCTGAGACTGCTTCTTGTCATAGACCGTGCCGGCGGCGCTGGTGGCGTCGATCCACATCCCGCAATGGCCGGAGGTGAACAGCGAAAGGGTCTCGTTGAAGCCGTTGGAGCTCTCGCCGGGAGGACCATCCGCTTTCAGTATGTCGTCATAATAGGTCAGTGCCGCATTCCAGGCCGGCGTGTTGATGGTCGGCTTCCAGGACATGTTGAACCACTGGCCGCCCATCGCCGTGACCAATGTCGAGAAATAGGCGATATTCTCGCCCCAGCCCGGCTTGCCACGGAGGCAGATGCCATAGATCTGGTTCGACTTGTCGGTGATCTTGTCGGCGAACATGCGGATCTGGTCGTAGGTCGGGGCGGCCGGCATGGTCAGGCCGGCCTTCTTGAACAGGTCGGTGCGATACAAGGTCATGACGCTCTCGCCGTAGAACGGCAGCGCGAAAATCTTCTTGTTGTAGGTGAGCCCGGCACGCACCGTGGGCAGCACGTCGTCGAGGTCGTAGGAGGCCGGCATGCTGTCGAACGGGACCAGCCAATTCTGCTTGGCCCAGATCGGCACCTCATAGTTGCCGATTGTCAGGATGTCGAACTGGCCGCCGTGGGTGGCGATGTCGGTGGTGACGCGCTGGCGCAGCACATTCTCCTCGAGCACGACCCAGTGCAGATGGATGCCGGGATGCTCCTGCTCGAACTGGGGCGCCAGCTTCTGCATCTCGATCATCTGGGTGTTGTTGACGGTCGCGATGGTCAGCGTGGTATCCGCGCGTGCCGCCCCCGCAGCGCACAACACCGCACCTTGGGCCAGCAACGGCAGGGCTGCCAGGGCAAAGCCGGTGGCGATAGGACGTGATCTTGTCATCTTCCTGTTTCCTTACTTTTTATCTTCATGAACGCTTGCTTGGCCCACAGCCTTTGCCAGCCTTGGTGAATTCGATCGGACTCAGCTCATCCAGTTGCCACCATCGACGTTGTAGGTCTGCGCGACAATATAGTCGGCATCCTTGCCAGCCAAGAACACGGCCATGCCGGCAATCTCATCCGGCCGGGCCATGCGGCCGAACGGCACCGCAGCGGCGACCGCACGCTTCTTCTCGCCCGGCTGCAGGTTCTCATAGCGCGCGAACTTCGCGTCCACCTCGTTCCAGTGCTCGTTGTCGACGACGCCAGGAGCGATCGCATTGACATTGATGCCGTGGCGGATCAGGTCGAGACCGGTGCTCTGGGTCAGGCTGATGACCGCCGCCTTGGTCGAGCAGTAGATCGCCACCAGCGGCTCGCCGCGACGGCCGGCCTGGGAGGCAAAATTTATGATCTTGCCGGCGCACTCGGTCCCGTTCCGGCCTTGGGCGATCATCTGCCTGGCTACCGCCTGCAGGGTGAACAGCAGTCCCTCTACATTGACCGAGTAGAGCCGGCGATAGCTCTCCCGGGTGATCTCGACGGTCGGCGCCATGTCGAACAGGCCGGCGTTATTGACCAGTATGTCGATGCGTCCATTACGACCGACTACCGTCCGGATCATCGCGTCGATGGACTCCTGCCGGGTCACGTCGAGATGCATTCCGAAGCTGTCGCCGCCGATGGCTTCAGCGGCCTGCTCCGCTCCTGCCAGGTTCACGTCAGCCACCACCACGCGCGCGCCTTCGCGAACATAACGCTCCGCCATCGCGCGTCCGATGCCGCGCGCCGCACCCGTGATGATCGCTGTCTTGCCTTCGAGCTGCATGGCTTGTCTCTCCTGCCTTTCCTACTTGGCACTGGCAGCACTGGCACTGGCAGCACCGGCACTGGCACTTGCAGCACCAGCATAATCGCGCAGCACGCACCGGACCGCCTCGATCAGCAGGGTGCGGGCTTCCGGCGCGATCTCCCGCGTCAGCACGCGCTCATGCAGGCGGGGCAGATACTGGCTGATCAGCGTTTCCGGAATACAGACACCGTGCAGCCGCGCCATCAACGCCTCGGTCGCCGCGCGGGCCTCGGGCGCCGGCCAGTAATAGCGGATACGGTCGCTGTAGCTGTAATGACGCAGCAACCGCTGCTGTGCGGGGGTGCCCGGATAATGCGTCTGCCAATGCTTCGGCTGCGCGAGCATGGCCGCTTCCATGCCTGCCACGAGGGACGGACCGCCCGGCTGGAGGATCTCCGCGATCGCATCGAGCCCATACAGCGCCTCGCGTAAGGCAAAGGTCAGGCCGGGACCGACCTTGAGGATCGGAAACCCATCCTGCACCAGTCGCTTCAGGCTGGATCGCGGCTGGTAGTCCGTCGAGTGGGCCTCGAACACCAGGCCGGGCATCTGGTCGAGGGCAGCGGACAGCGAGCGAGCGCGCACGGGATCGTAGATCGCGACATCCTCATGCCCGAACTCGACGCCGGGCTGCACCACGATGGCGATGACCCGCTGCCATGCGCCGCCAACTTCGCGAAACGCGCGTTCATGGATGGCATAGGTGGCGAGCACGTCTTCCGGCGCCGTCGGCTGCAGATGATCGAGACCCTCGGTGGCACCTCCCGGGGTCGGAACCTCTGTCCCGATGATATAGACCGGCTCCGCGGTCGCCGCCGCTTCCGCCCGCGCGGCGAGGCTGGCCGCGCGGATTGCGATCTCGTCGTCCGCCAGGGCCGCGGGTTCGCCTTCGCAGCCCATGCTGGCGTCGAGATGCAGTTTCTCGTAGCCGGCCGCCGCGTAGGCCGCGATCATGTCTCGTGCGCGGGCCATCGCCTCCGGTGCCGGAAGATGCTTCCACGGGTTGGGGCCGAGATGGTCGCCGCCGAGAATAAGGCGCGAGCGGGGCAGGCCGACGCGTTCGGCGATGCTCCAGACGAAATCACGGAAATCGGCCGGCTGCATGCCGGTGTAGCCGCCTTCCTGGTTGACCTGGTTGCAGGTGGCCTCGATCAGGGCAGGGGTGTCGTCGTCGAGCGCCTGCAACAGGGCCGCCTCGATCACCAGCCCATGCGCCGAGCAGACCGAGGTGATCCCGACCGGATGCCCGGCACGGCGCTGCGCGGCCAGTTGCACAAGTGCCGCGGTGCTCATGGCAAGATCCCCATCAGCGCATCGAGTTGCGCGAAGCTAGAGGTTCCCTGCATCGGTCCACGAACGCCGACGGCAAAGGCGCCGCTGGCGTTGGCGTAGCGCAGGCTGTCGCGCACGCCGCGGCCCATCAGCCGGCAGGCGACGAAGGTGGCGCCGAAACAATCGCCGGCGCCGGTCGGATCGACCTCCCGGACCGGAAAGCCGGGCATGTGGATCGTCTCGTCCCGGTCATGGTAGCTGGCGCCGTCGGCGCCGCGCTTGACCACGATCGCCGAAAC
Source organism: uncultured Acetobacteraceae bacterium (assembly GCA_964235615.1). Lineage (GTDB taxonomy): Bacteria > Pseudomonadota > Alphaproteobacteria > Acetobacterales > Acetobacteraceae > Lichenicoccus. The sequence goes on from CAXSEE010000012.1 coordinate 35,864, forward strand.
GCCGTGGGCCAGGATCTCGTCGATGGCGCCTTGCTCGGTATCGGCCTCGGTCAGCAGGGTCAGCTCCGCGCCGCTCGGCATGAACAGGTCGCACTTGCGCAGCATGACCTCCAGCGCCGAGCGCATCGCCGGGGTGGTGAGCATCTCCTTGCGTATGTTCGGGTCGAACGACACCGTCCCGCCGGCCTGCCTGACCTGCTCGACGGCTGTTGCCGCGGCATCGATCAATGCCTGCGAGAACAGGGACGAGCCCATGACATGGAAATGGCGGCATTTCTCCAGCAGGGCACGCCCGGCCTCGTTGATGCGGGTCTGGCTGCAGGCGCTATGCTTGATGTTGAACACGAAGTCCCGCTCGCCATCTTCGCGATAGCGCACGAAGGCGCTGCCGGTCGCCTGTTCCGGCAGCAGCGCGATGGCGGAGACGTCTACTCCATCGGCGCGCAGGCGCTCGATGTTGAGCCAGCCGAAGTCATCGTCGCCGACGCAGGAGATCAGTCCGGCCGGCTGGCCAAGCTTCGCGACTTGGTCAATGAAGATCGCGGGGGCTCCGGAGGGAAACGGGCCGGTCAGAGGCTGCGGCTGGCGGAAGCCCCGGCCGCGCTCGTCGGCCATGATCTCGACGACGATCTCGCCGAGCGCCACGATGGTATTCCGTCCGTCGCTCAGGCTTGGCACTTTTCGGTGTTTCCCGTCCTCCGTCGAAGCGGAGGCTCATTTCGTTGGGAAACTCCTATTCGTTCAGGGTCCGTCGCGCAAGTGTCCTGCCAGCGCGGCCAGCCGACCGAAAGGATACCGGACTAGCCGAGAGAGCTGGGATGGCGCCGCTGCCCGATCATCGCCAGCAGCTCGGCGCGAGTGACCGGGTTGTCGCGGAAGGCGCCGAGCATGCGGCTGGTCACCATCGAGACGCCCGTCTGGTGCACGCCCCTGGTGGTCATGCACTGGTGCCCGGCCTCGATGATGACGGCGACGCCGTGCGGCTCCAGCACCTCGTTGATGGTGTTGGCGATCTGGGCGGTCAGGCGTTCCTGGATCTGCAGCCGCTGGGCGTAGGTCTCGACCACACGCGCCAGCTTGCTGATCCCGACCACGCGGCTGCGTGGCAGATAGGCGACGTGACAGATGCCGATGATCGGCACCATGTGATGCTCGCAATGACTCTCGACGCGTATGTCGCGCAACAGCACCATCTCGTCATAGCCATCGACTTCCGTGAAGGTGGTCGACAGCAGGGCCACCGGATCGGTCGCGTAGCCGCGGTAGAACTCGTTGTACGAACGCACCACCCGGCGCGGCGTGTCGAGCAGGCCTTCCCGCGTGGGATCCTCGCCGGCCCAGCGCAGCAGCGTCCGCACGGCTTCCTCGGCTTCCTCATGGGTGGGCCGATCCTGCGCCCCGGGAGCCAGCAAGACCTCGGGAGCCAACAGGATCGGGGACTGGTCCATCAGTGCCCAACCATCAGTGAATGATGCCGGACTGGTGCGGGCTGTCGAGGCTGAAGGTCGGGATGCGCACGTCGAACGGCTCGCCGGAGGCCACGCTGACCATGTGATAGGCGCCGGTCATGAAGCCGGATGGCGTTTCCAGCGGCGTGCCGGACGTATATTCGTAGGCTTCCCCCGGATCGAGCTGCGGCTGCTCGCCGAGCACGCCATCACCGGCCACATGCTGGGTACGGCCGCGGCTGTCGGTGATGTGCCAGGTGCGCCGCAGCAGGCGGACATTGTCCGAACCGTGATTCTCGATACGCACCCGGTAGGCCCAGACGAACTGGCGCTCGTCGGGTTGCGACTGGTCCTCAAGGTAGAAGGGACGCACGCTGACCTTGATGCCGCGGGTGACGGCAAAATAATCCTCGGCGAGGCCGCCCTTGGTAAAAACCGTCTCTGCCTCGGTCGGGGGACCGGCCCTCATGCGATCGTCATCCTTCATGGTGCGATGTTCCCCTCTCCTAATTATTCTGCGGCCTGGCGGTGCGAGAGGACGGCCAGCGCCTGCCCCAGATCGTCCTGCAGATCGTCCACGTCTTCCAGCCCGACCGAGAGACGCACGACGCCGTCGGTGATGCCCAGCTTCGCGCGCTCCTCCGCCCCGATCCGCATATGGGTCGTCGTCGCCGGGTGCGTCACCAGGGACCGGCTGTCGCCCAGGTTGTTCGAGACGGCGATCAGGCGCAAGGCGTTCATCATCCGGAACGCGGCCGGCTGGCCGCCCATGAGCTCGAACGTGACCAGACTGCCGCCGGCGCTCATCTGGCGCATCGCCAGCCCGTGCTGGGGATGGTCGCGGCGGCCGGGATACCAGACCCGGCTGATGCCGGGTGCTGCGGCCAGCCAGTCCGCGACGCGTGCCGCCGACTGGGTCATCGCGTTGAGCCGCAGCGGCAATGTCTCCAGGCCCTTGAGCAGCACCCAGGCGTTGAAGGCGGACAAGGTCGGGCCGGTGTTGCGGACGTAGGGTTGCAGCACCTCCTCGATCCAGGCGGTACGTCCGAGCACGGCGCCGCCGAGTACGCGGCCCTGGCCGTCGATATGCTTGGTGGCCGAATAGACCACCACGTCGGCGCCGAACTCCAGCGGCTTCTGCAGCAGCGGGGTCGCGAACACGTCGTCGACCACGACGATGGCGCCGGCGGCGTGGGCGAGGTCGGC
>CAXSEE010000013.1:0-18010 GCA_964235615.1 uncultured Acetobacteraceae bacterium
CGTGGAGAGCGTCATGTTCCGCCTGTCCATCCAGACGCGACAGGGTCTTTCCAGGCTGACGCTGCCTCTGCTGATCGGCCTTTCCTGTGGATTGATGGCCCTGTCGCAGGCCGACCGGCCTTTGGCGACGTGGCTGCATAGCTACGTCACGGACCGGCTGGCGCCGCTCTATGCGCAACTGGACCGGCCGGCCCGCGGCATGCGCGGGCTCGCGACGGAGCTGGGCGACCTGGGCGGTCTTGCCAGGCAGAACCGCCGGCTGCGCGCGGAGAACCGCGAGCTGCGTGTCTGGTATGAGGTCGCCATCGGCCTCGCCGCCGAGAACAAGGCGTTGAAGGCGAACCTGCACTGGCTGCCGGATCCGGCGCCGAGCTTCATGACCGCGCGCGCGGTCGCCGACGCCGGCGGCATCTACGGACGCGCCGTGCTGCTGGCAGCCGGCGCCGACCAGGGATTGCGCAAGGGCGAGGTCGCCATGGATGCCGACGGGCTGGTCGGTCGCGTGACCGAGATCGGCGCCCGCTCGGCGCGCGTGCTGCTGATCACCGACCTGTCCAGCCGGGTCCCGGTAACCCTGGATGGCTCCCACGCGTCAGCCATCGTGATCGGGAGCGATGCGCCGATGCCGCGATTGATGTATTATCCCAACGATATCCATCCCGAAGAAGGCGAGCGCGTGCTGACCAGCAGTGAAGCCAACGCGTTCCCGGCCGGCTTGCCGGTCGGCATCGTGCATTATGTAACGCCAGGGCAGCCACTGGTGCTGCCCGCGGCACGCCTCGATCATGTCGATCTGCTGCGCATATTCGACTACGGCCTGTCGGCGGTCACTCCGCCGGAGGCACCTGGCCATGTGGCACCAGGCGGCAGCCGGCCTGTCGTCGGTCATGGATGAGGCGCTGCTCGATTGGCGTATCGCGAGCGCCGGCCTGGCATACGGCCCCGTCAGAATGTCGGGCGGATGCTGGATGGTCTGGCCCGGCGGGCCCTGCCACTCGCCGCCTGCGCAGTCGCGGTGCTGCTGCTGAACGCACGGCTCGGCTTGCCGGGTGCTGCCGAGCTGCTTCCCGGCCTGCTGCTGGCCTCGGTGTTCTTCTGGTCGATATTCCAGCCGGGCTCGATGCCGGCCGTACCGGTGTTCCTGCTCGGCCTGTTCAGCGACCTGCTCGCAAGCGGACCCCTCGGCATGACTTCGCTGTTGCTGCTTGGCACGCATGGCTTGGCCGTCGCGCGCCGCGAGCTGCTGTCGACCCTCGGCTTCATCTCCATCTGGCTGCTGTTCTGCCTGATCGCCGTCGCGGCGTGCTCGGTGCAATGGGCGCTCACCTCGCTGCTTGGCCTGCATATGATGGCGCCGGCGCCGGCGCTGTTCGAGGTTGCCCTGGCTTGTGCCGCCTATCCGCCGCTGTCGGTCTTTTTCACCTGGGCCAACCGTTCGATCACCGATCCGTATCGTGGCTAGGACGGGACAGGGGGCCTCCTTGAAATCCGCCCCTGATCCCTCGCGCCGGGTCTTCACCCGACGGGCCCTGGTGATGATGGGCCTGCAGACGGCCGTGATCGGCGCGCTGGGCGAGCGGCTGTATCGGCTGCAGGTCGAGGACGGGCCTCGCTACAAGACGCTGGCCGAACAGAACTGGCTCAGCACCCGGCTGCTGGCGCCGTTGCGCGGGCGGATCACCGATCGCGACGGCGTCACCCTGGCTGGCAACAGGATCACCTGGCGGGCGCTGCTGATGGCCGAGCAGACGTCGGACGTGGCGCTGACCCTGGACCGCTTCTCGGTCATCATGCCGCTGGAGGCGCGCGACCGCGTCCGCATCGAGCGCGACATCAAGCGGCAGCGCCGTTTCATCCCGGTCGTGCTGCATGACTTCCTGACCTGGGACGAGATGGTCCGTCTCGAGGTTGCGGCCTCGGACCTGCCGGGCGTGCTGATCGATGTCGGCAGCACCAGATTCTATCCCCAGGCGGAGTTGCTGGCCCATGTGGTCGGCTACGTGGCGCCCCCGGCGGAGGCGGACCTGGCGCGTGACCCGCTGCTGGCGCTGCCGGGAATGCGTGTCGGGCGGGCCGGGCTGGAACAGGCGCATGATGCCGACCTGCGCGGCAGGGCCGGATCGGTGCAGATGGAAGTCAACTCGATCGGCCGCGTGATGGCGGAAGTCAACCGGCGGGACGGCCTTGCCGGAGCCGAGATCGGGCTGAGCATCGACCTCGCCTTGCAGCAGTCGGTGCTCGGCCATCTGGATGGGCAGTCGGCCAGCGCGGTGGTGATGAACTGCCGCAACGGCGAGATACTGGCGATGGTCAGCAATCCCTCGTTCGATCCCTCGCTGTTCGACAGTGGCGTGAGCCAGGCGCAGTGGTCGCAGTGGGTGGCCGATCCGCGCACGCCGCTGGTCGACAAGAGCGCTGCCGGCCTGTACCCGCCCGGCTCGACCTTCAAGCCCGCGGTGGCGCTGTCCGCCCTGCAGGCCGCCACGCTGACGCCGTCCGACCGTATCACCTGCCCGGGCTATCTCGATGTCGGCGGGACCCGGTTCCACTGCTGGCGCAAGGGCGGCCACGGCACGTTGGACCTGCGAGGCGCCATCAAGAATTCCTGCGACGTGTTTTTCTACGAGGTCGCCCGCCGCACCGGGATGGATAGCATCGCCACGACCTCGCACCGGCTTGGTCTCGGCACGATGCTGGGGATCGAGCTGCCGCACGCCCAGGTTGGCCTGATCCCGACGCCGCGGTGGCTGCGGACGAGAGGACATCACTGGAATGGCGGCGATACGATCGTCAGCGGCATCGGTCAGGGCTATGTCCAGGTCACGCCGCTGCAACTGGCGACCTATGCGTCGCGCATCGCCAGCGGACGGGCCGTGCAGCCGCACCTGACGCGTACGTCCGGAGGCGTGCTGGGAGCCGCCGCGTTAGCGGCAACCTGGCCGGAACTCGGACTGCCCGCACCGCAGCTCGACGTGATAAGGGCCGGCATGTTCGCGGTGGTGAACGAGCCTGGTGGGACCGCACCCAAGGCTCGGCTGCCGCTCACGTCGGTGCAGATGGCCGGCAAGACCGGCTCGTCCCAGGTGCGCCGGGTCAGCCGGGCCCTACGCGAAGGCGGCCATTTCAACTCGGCGAAGCTGCCCTGGGAGATGCGCCCGCACGCATTGTTCATCTGCTTCGCCCCATATGAGGCTCCGCAATATGCCGCGGCGATCGTCATCGAGCACGGCAATGCCGGCGCCGATGTCGCAGCACCCATAGCGCGCGACATCATGGTTGATGTGCTGGCGCGTGATCCCGCCAAACGGCGGGGAGGACCGGGTCAGAGAGTGGCCGACGCCGGCTAATGCAGGATCAGGCCTTGATCCACCACTTGACCGGTTGCGGTTCGCGCTGCGGTTTCGCGGGCTTTTCCTTGCGCGCCCTGCGCCGGATCGGCGTCCGAGCGGTCTCGTCAACGGCAGTCTGAACGTCGGCAGCCTGAACGCTGGCAACCTGGGCAGTTGCGGCTTGAGCGATCAACTGCTGTTCCGCAGCTTCCTGGGCTGAATGCTGAGCCGCTTCCTTGGCCGCCTGCAGATCCATCTCGGCATGGGCAAGGCGGGTCTGGAGGTTCACCAACGCGGCGCGGGTCTCATGCAACACGCGTTCGGCGGTCTCGTGAGCCGAACGTTCGCGATCGAGATCCTGACGCATGGTCTCGATCAGCGCCTTGTCCTGCTGGACGGCTTGGTCCGGTCGGGCACCGGCTCGTCCAAGAGCGGCATGGACGACCGGAACCTCGCCATCGCGCACGTACCGGTGGCGTGACGATGCAGGCGACGCTCCGCCGCGGCCGATAGTGCCGGAAGATCCGGAAGCGAGGCCCAGCCGCTGGCCACCCATGTGTTCCAGGGCCAGGCGAACCTGCGCCTCGGTACTCTGGATATTGTTGTCGGAGTCTAGATTATTGGTTTTGCCTTGTAGGAGGCGACGTTCTGACAAGTTCAACTCGCTGTTGATGTGGTTGCGTGGGGTAGTCCGCCATGCAATCGCACTAGGTTTAGAAAGGATGTAGAGTTTCGATAAAGTGTTGAGTGTCGCCAGGATGTGATGCTTGCCATCATGGCCGGAAGATGCCGGATCCACATCACGTCCGAAATCAGCTTGTTACCTTTACACCTTTCCAGAACGCAACGCGACCGCGGATGTTCTCTGCCGCGGACTTTGGTTCCCGGTAACACCATGCCGCATCCGGATTGATCTTTCCATCGACTTCCAGACTATAGTAGCTGGCAGTGCCTTTCCAGGGACAGGCACTGGTATGGGAACTGGCCTTGATGACATCCTGGCGCAAGGACTGCATCGGGAAATAGGCGTTTCCCTCCAGGATGACAATATCCTCACTTTCGGCAATGATCTGGTTGTTCCAGGACGCCTGCATTGTGTCTTCCTTATCGATAATAGTTTCGTTTAAAAAATTAAGGAATATTCGCGGCCGGACAAGGACCGCCTTCCGGCGCGAATGCCTGGATGACGATATCCAGCCCGACCGCGCCACTCCAGCACGGTGCACCGAGGGGCGAGATCAGGTCGTTGAAGGCCGCCAGCTCGGTATGGTCGGCCTGGCCGACGCGTCCATGCACCGCCCATACCGGATGGCCGTCATGGAGATGACGCGTTGCGAGGTCGGCGTCTGCAGTCCAGAGGTTCGTCGGGAACGGCGTGCCGAGACGGTTCAGCTGCACGTTCATCATGTTGATCGCGCCCGGGTCATCGGTGAACAACAACGCTTCCGGCGACAGGTTGCCACGGAGCATGAGCGCTGCCTGGTTCCAGAGCGGCTTGGTCTCCAGCCGGTAGTAGGGCAGCAGGTTGACGATGCCGAAGCCCGCCAGCAGGCCGATTGCTCCCCATGAAGCGATACGCGGAAGGCGCGCGATGCCGAGCCCGGCGAACAGGAAGAACACCGGCCCGCTCCACGCGAGGTAGCGCGGCATCCAGACCGACGACACCAGTGACGAGACCAGCAGCCCCGCCGGCAGGGTCAGCAAGGCCACTGCGGAGACGAAGGCGGCCGGATCGCGCCGCGTGCTCCGCCACAAGCCCGCGGCGGCCGCGAGTGCGGTCAGCAGGCCGAGCCACGGCAGCCCGTCCGGGAAGGTGTGGAAGCTGATCAGGCTGGTCGTGCGCAACAGATAGACCGCCTGTATGGTGGTCCAGACCCGGGTCCAGCTCAGTGGCGGCACCCAGTCGAGCCCGCTGCCCATGTCGCCATGCGTGAGCGTGTGCATGGCCACGATCCAGGGCAGGTAGCAGGCGAGCACAGCCGCATGGACGATCGTCGCGTTGATCAGGAGGCCGCGGCGGAACGAGGGGTGCGTCAAGATGGTGAAGCCGATCGCCAGCAATGCCGCCAACAGCCAGAACAGGGCGACGCTGAGCGTGTCGAGGGCGCCGACCGTGGCCATGGCGTAGATCAGCCATCCGGCTCTTGCCGCCCGCGGGCTGTCGAGCCTGCGTGAAGCGGCGGGCAGGTCACGGACCAAGGCGGCCAGGCCCCATAGGGCCAGCAGGATGAAGCTGATGACCAGCGTATAGGAGCGTGCCTCCTGGCCGTACTGGACCTGGAACGGACACAGCGCCAGCAGCATCGAGGCGGCGATTGCGGCACGGCGCCCGCCGATCATGCGCGACAGGCCGAACAGCAGGGCGCAGGAGAGGGCGCCGAACAGGGCGGCTGGCAGGCGCAGGCTGGCCTCGTCCGTGCCGAGAGGCACGAACCAGCGCGAGATCAGGAAATACAGTGGAAGGTGATGAAACGAGAGCGAGTCTGTAATCAGCTCCCTGGTGCCGAGGCTGGAGCGATGCAGCGTGGTGACTTCGTCGAGCCAGAACGGCTTGCCGCCGATCTCGTGCAGGCGGGTGACCAAGCCGATCAGGAAAATGCCGCAAGCCAGCAACAGGTCCGCGGCACGGCCGGAAGCGCCTCGCGCAGCCTCGCGAGAGGATGCCCAGGGAACGGCAGGCGCAGAATCGTGTTTGAGGGGATGCAAGGTGGTAAGCACTGGGCTAGACCATGCATGAACTCGGTCGTGGTGTCATGAGGCTGAAGAAAACTCTATTGTTACTGAGCATTACAGCAACTCTTGGCTTGTCCGGATGCGATGGCGCGGCACAGGCCGTACCGGAAGCGGGGGTTGCTCCAGGTTACGGCTATACTTGCCACGCAGGCTTCTATATGTGCCGGTTGCCGCAACAAGTCCCGGTCGGAGCCCAATGCACCTGTCCGGGACTCGGTGCCGTATCCTATGGGACTGTGCAGTAGCGCAAGGCCTGGAGCGCAGGACCTGGAACCTGTATCAGCTCTTGCTCTTGGCGCCGGCGTCCGGAGTGTTCGTTACATGGACTTTCTGGCCGTCGGCGAGATCCGACGGCGGGTTGAGCACCAGCGACTCGCCGCCTTTCAGTCCCTCGCGGATCTCGGCCTTCTCGCCTAGGTCACGATAGATCGTGACCGCTGCCATGTGGATCCGCTGCTCCGGCGTTACGGTCGCGATACGCAATCCGTTGGCGTCGAAGATCAACGCCGCATCCGGCACCATCACGGTCGGGGAACTGCGCAGCACGAAGGCGACGTCGACGTAGAGGCCGGGCGTGAGGGTGCCGTCGGCATTCGGCAGGTCGACCTCTACCAGCATCGAGCGGGAGTTCTGTGCGAGCGACACCGATGAGCGCGATACCTTGGCATGGAATATCCGCCCAGGCAGCTCGGGCACCGTCACCTCAGCCTCGATACCCTGATGGATACCGGCGAAATTGCTCTGCGGCACGTAGACCTGGCAGCGCAGCACGTCTTCCTGGTCGATATGGAACAGCGCCGTGCCGCTGCTGGTGTCGCTCTGGACGAGATCGCCGACGTCGACGTCGCGCTGCGTGATCACGCCATCGAAGGGTGCGCGGACCTGTTCGAACCCGGTCAAAGCGACCAGCCGGTCGATGGTCGCCTGCTGGGCACGGATGTTGGCCACCGCAACACCGATGCCGGCCTGCGCGCTGGAGACGCTCGACACCGAGACCAGGGCGCTCGTGCTGTTGGTGTCGGCAGTCTGCTGCGTGCCCCAGCCTTCCTTCGCGAGCGTGGTGGCACGATAGTTGTTGACGTTGGCCAGCTTCTTGGTGTCCAGGGCCTGCTTCAGCGAAAACTGCGCCTGTGTCAGGGCCGCCTGCTGCTGGCCGAGTTGGGCTTGAGCCTGGCTGAGCTGCGCGTCGAGGTCGGGGGCGGCGATGCGCACCAGCAGGTCGCCCTTGTGTACATGGCTGCCGATATCGACGTGACGCTCGGCGATGAAGCCGGTGGCCCTAGCGAACAGATCGGCGGATTCGAAGGCGGCGGTCTGTCCGGGCAGCACGGTCTGCTGCGTGTCGCTGGCGCGCGAGGCCGTGACGACATGCACGTCCGGAACGAACGCCTGCGATTGATGCAGCGTGTCCTTCGCGTCGCTGGTCTGGCGCCAGTGTATGTAGACCCCCCAGCAGAGCAGGAGTGCCACGGGAATGGCGACATAGACCGCCACCCGGCGACGTGGGGTGACGGGCTCGGGATGGTCCTCGCTCATACGTAATCCTCCGCCTGGCGAACCGGACCGCGACGCAGCACGGAATAGAGAAAAGGCACGAACAGCAGGGTCGAGACCGTGCCGACCGAAATTCCGCCGATGACGGCGCGCGCAAGGGCCGCATTCTGCTCGCCTCCCTGGCCGAGGTCGAGCGCCATCGGGATGAGGCCGACGACCATGGCGCCGGCGGTCATCAGCACCGGACGCAGACGCGTCTCACCGGCGAGGATGGCCGCCTCCTCGGCCGAGCAGCCGGTCTCCTCGCGATGCTCACGTGCGAACGTCACCAGCAGGATCGAGTTCGCCGAGGCGACGCCGACGCTCATGATGGCACCCATCATCGAGGCGATCGAGAAGGTCGTCTGGGTGATGAACAGGCTCAGGATGATGCCGCAGAAGACCAGCGGCAAGGCGGCCAGCACGACGAAGGGATCGCCCCAGTCCTGGTAGTTCAGTACCATCAGCAGATACACCGCGATCACCGCCACCAGCAGCCCGATTTCTATATGGCTGAACGCGCTGTCCATGCTCTGGATCTGGCCGCGTATGATGATCTTGTCCGGCGCCTTTAACTGCTTCTGCTCGTCGGCCACGACCGCGCGGATCTTCGCCGCCGCCGAGCCGAGGTCGGTGTCCTGCACCGCGGCATAGACATCGTAGGTGGGCTCGGTGTTGACGTGGCTCAGCACCGATTGCTCGACGCCGCGATGGAAGGTCGCGACGTTGGTCATCAGCGAGATCGGCTGGGCCGGGTTGGGACTGATGCCACCCGCGGCCGGCGTGCGGCCGTAGGCGTAGATCGGGGTGTTCTCGACCTTGTTGAGCGTGTCGGCGCGGTATTCGGGGGTCTGCACGGTGAGCTGCCAGGGAATGCCGGTCTTGGGATCGGTCCAGAAGTTGGGCGAGACCTGGAACGAGCCGGACAGGGAGATATTGACCTGGTCGGCAATCTGCTGCTCGGTCAGCCCGAGCTCGAGGGCACGCTGGCGGTTGACGTCGGCCAGGAACTCGGGAGCATCGGTGATCTGCTGGATATGCACGTCGACCAGCCCGGACAGGGCCTTCAGGCGCTTCTCGATGCGTCGTGCCGCAGCCAGGTCGGCATCCGGATGGCGCCCATGCACCTGCACGTCGATCTGCGACGGCACGCCGAAGTCCAGGATCTGGGTGATCATGTCCGCGGGCTGAAAATAGAATGTCGCGTCGGGGTAGAGGCGGCGCAGTTCGACGCGGAGCTGCTTGGTGACCCGGGTGCCCGACACGCCCGGTGCGAACGTCGCCTGGATCTGGCCATCGTAATAGGCGACGAACGTGCCGTCGTTGAAGGCCAGGTTATAGTTGACCGAAGGCAGGCCGATATTATCGACGACGGTGCGGACCTTATCGCGGCCGGCGACGTCACGTATGGTGTTCTCGACGCTCTCGAACAGTTTCGCGGTCTCTTCGATGCGCAAGCCGGAACGCGCACGTACGTGCAACGAGATCTGGCCGGACTCGATCGCCGGGAAATAATCCTGGCCAAGGAACGGGAACAAGCCGCCGCCGATCAGCAGCACGAGTCCCACGACGGCGCAGGTGACCAGCCGGTGAGCGATCGTGGCACGCAGCAGACCGCCGTAGAAGGCCTGGAAACGCCTGAAGCGGCGTTCGAAACCGGCGTGCATGCGGCCGAACCAGCCAAGCTTGCTGCCCCCGCCTTCCTGATCTGAGCCTTCTTTCTGTTTCTCGCGCCGGGCATGCTCGGGGGCCACCAGGACATCGATCAGGATCGGCACCAGGGTGCGCGACAGCAGGTAGGAGGCCAGCATGGCGAACACCACGGCCAATGCCTGCGGGGTGAAGATGTATTTGGGCGCGCCGGTCAGGAACAGCACCGAGACGAAGGCCGAGCAGATCGACAGGGTCGAGATCAGCGTCGGCTTGGCGATGCTGGCGCCGCCCTCGACGACAGACTCCCGGAAGCCCTTGCCGCTTTCCAGCACGCGATAGGTGTTCTCGATCGCCACCGTCGCGTCGTCGACCAGGATGCCGACGGCCAGGGCAAGCCCGCCCAGGGTCATGATGTTCATGGACTCGCCGATGGCGGCACAGACCGCGAGCGAGGTCAGGATCGCCAGCGGGATCGAGACCAGCACGACCAGGGTCGCGCGCCAGGAGCCGAGGAACAGCAGGATCATCAGCCCGGTGAGGCCAGCCGCGATGGCGCCCTCCTGGGCCACGTCGCCGATCGCGTCGGAGACGAACACCGACTGGTCGAACAGGGCGACGATCTTGATGTCCTTGGGAGCGCCGGCGATGATCCCGGGCAGCATCGACTTGACCGTGTTGACGATGTCCAGCGTCGAGGTCGAGCCGTTCTTCAGCACCGGCAGCAGCAGGCCGTTGAGCCCGTTGACATGCACCATGTTCTGCTGCGGCGGTCCGCCGGGGCGGACGTAGGCGACGTCGCGCAACAGGATCGGCGAGCCGTTGACGACCTTGACCGGCACCTCGTTGAGCCGGTCGAGCACGGTCGGCAGCGTGTTGATGCGCATGACGAACTGGGTCTGGCCGAACTTGGCGAGACCCGACGGCAAGGTCAGGCTCTGGGCATTGACCGCATTGCTGACGTCCATCGGGGTGATGCCGTAGGCGGCTAGGGCATGCGGATCGAGATCGACCATCACCTGTTCCGGCACGCCGCCGTAGGGGGGCGGCATGGTCGAGCCGGGCACGACCTGCAGCGTCGCGCGCAGCCGGAAACGGACGAAGTTGTAGACCGCGGCCTGGCTCTCGACGTTCGAGGTGGCGGCGATCTGGATCACCGGCACCGACGACGCCGAGAAGCGCAGCACGATGGGCGGCTGGATGCCGGCCGGAAGCAGGGCACGGATCGAGTTGGTCGAGGCCGTCACCTGGGTCAGCGCCAGGCTGATATCGACATTGGGCTGGAAATAGACCTTGGTGATGGTGGTGCCCTGGAGCGTCGTGCTCTCCATGTCGCGTATGCCGACGACATTGTTGGACAGCGCGAGCTCCTCGTAGCTGGTCACGTAGTTCTGCATGTCGGGCGTATCCAGCCCGGTGTAGGTCCAGATGATGGTGACCACGGGGATGTCGACGTCCGGCAGCACGTCCTTGGGCATCAGGAACGCCGCACTTCCGCCGGCGAGCGTGATCAGAAGCGCCATCACATAGAAGGTCACGCGGAACTTCAGCGCGAACTTAACCAACCCCATCCAGGTCGCTCCCGAGCCAACAAATTGTCATATGCGTCCCGAACCAGACCGCGAGAAGCGGGAACAGCTTCCCCGGCGAGTTGGTTCTTGTCATGAAGAGTTACAACGTAGCAGAAATGCGTAACCCCAAGTCCCCTGGAGATGCTGCATGGACTATCGCCTGCTCGGCCGGTCCGGCCTGAAGGTCTCGACCATCACCCTCGGCACCATGACCATGGGCGGCGGCGGCCAGTTCGCCAAGGTCGGCAATGTCGGCCTGGACGAGGCACGCCGGCAGATCGACCTCTGCCTCGACCATGGGGTCAACCTGATCGACACCGCCGACGTCTACTCGACCGGCGCTTCCGAGGAGATCGTCGGCGAGGCGCTTGGCGGCAAGCGTGCGAGCGTGCTGATCGCCAGCAAGGCGCGCTTTCCGATGGGCGACGGGCCGAACGACCGCGGGTTGTCCCGCCACCATCTGATGCGGGCCTGCGAGGCCAGCCTGAAGCGGCTGCGGACGGACGTCATCGACCTGTATCAACTGCATGAGTGGGACGGGCTGACGCCGCTCGAGGAGACGCTGGAGGCGCTCGACCGGCTCACGGCGGACGGCAAGATACGCTACGTGGGCTGCTCGAACTATTCCGGCTGGCACATCATGAAGGCGCTCGGCATCAGCGAGCGGGAGCGCCGGCCTCGCTTCGTCAGCCAGCAGATCCACTACACGCTGGAAGCACGCGAGGCCGAATACGACCTGCTGCCGATCACGGTCGATCAGGGACTTGGGGTGCTGGTCTGGAGCCCGTTGGCTGGCGGATTGCTGTCGGGCAAGCATCGCCGCAATCAAGCGGCGCCCGAAGGCAGCCGGCAGCTCGCCGGCTGGACGGAGCCGCCGATACGCGACGAGAACCGGCTGTGGAACATCGTCGAGGCGGTGGTGGCGATCGCCGAGGCCCGCGGCATCTCGGCAGCACGGGTGGCGCTGGCCTGGACCCTGGGACGGCCCGGGATCACCTCGGTGGTGATCGGCGGGCGCACTGAAGCGCATCTTGCCGACAATTTGGGTGCGGCCGGCCTCGTGCTCACCGAGCAAGAGCGCCGCACGCTCGACGACATCAGCGTGCCGCCGGTGCTCTATCCGTACTGGCACCAGCTCAATACCGCCAAGGACCGGCTTGGCGCAGCGGACCTGGTGCTGCTGGCGCCGCATTTGTGAGGAGGCCAGAGGCTGCTGCTGGACCTTACCGGCAGCTAGCCTTTGAAACCCGATTAGGGCTTCAGGAGCCTTGCTCCCCCCTAAGTTGCATTGGAAATGATCAGTTTGCGGCAGCATCCGCAGCGGAGGACGATGCGGCACATGAAGCGTTCGGATCACTGTATCGTCAGACTGCCGGTCTTCTGCGGTGGCGTTAGCATGGTGCTCGCGATCCGGGAATGCTTGACGCGGCTTACCGGTTGACACCTTCAAGCCGCTACGATGGCGGTGCCGAAATTCTCTGCGCGCGGCTCACCTTCGTTGATCTCCTGCGGTCTGTATGCCAGAACGTTAGAATGGAGACCCGGTGGTCATTGCCTCTTTACCTTACCTATTGAGCAGCGGCCCATATCGGCAGGCGAAGACCAGCGAGCTTACTCCGCGTTTGGACAAGCACGGGTTCATCGCTGGCGCGGAAGGCTAATTCATTGCGCTTGACGCGGGTTCAACCAAGTTGCCCTTGATCCATTGTCATGTTCTTCGTCAAGCGAGATCAGGTTGTATTGATTGTGTGCCCGTCGCGCCAGCTAGTGTTGTCATACAGAGATCTCTTGGTATGCCCGATGAAGGGGATGGATTTAGGAACTCGATTTCTTTTCCAGACTTATCTGTTACGCGATTGAAAGACGCGACAGTGAGTCCGGGCGGAATAATAATAGAGCAGAACGTTCTAATGGATAGCTTCAGCGCGCCGTGGGAAGCATATCAACGTTGACATATGATACTGAATGACTCCGGCTGGCATTTTATCACGGCCACTCTTTTTCCAGTCTTTCCGCTGTTGGTTCACTATTCAGAGCATTTTCTGCATCTAGGCCACGACAGGACATCACTTGATGTAATTGTTGGTTACACGAATGACAGCGAACGTTGGCAGATGCCTGGAAATGTTCATGCCCTGTGGCATGTGAATATTCCGGTTCTCAGCAGTTTCATTCAGCAATGGATCACAAGCCATTAGCTGCCGTCATCTGGGAGTATTCAGGATTTTAAGCCGGTTGATCTGTCCTTCCGTTTGACCGTTGCCCCACGGCTCGCAGATGATGCCGCGGACCCGCAGAACGCGCCTGACGCCATATGTTCAGCAGACGTCGCAGATGGCCCAGGCTTCCAGTGTAGCCGAGGGACCTGATCTGGGCCAGCAACTCCGGACCCTTCATGCACCCGGCTGCCCGCCGCTGCCAGATAGGCGCGGAAGCCCGCTCCGTCCTTGTCTTCGCAGTCATGATCGCACGCTCCGTCAGAGCGTGCTTCGCACGATGGGTCGAGGGCAAAGCCCTCGCCTTTTACGCCGTCAGGGTGGCGTCCATGGTGATCTTCGCGTTCAGCACCTTGGATACCGGGCAGCCGGCCTTGGCCTTGCCGGCGAGTTCCTCGAACTGGGCCTGGTCGGTGCCCGGGATCTTGGCATGCAGGGTCAGGTGGACCGCGGTGATCGAGAAGCCGTCACCGTCCTTGGACAGGGTGACGTCCGCCTTGGTCTCCATCTTCTCGGCGGTGAGGTTGGCCTCGCCGAGGATCAGCGACAGCGCCATCGTGAAGCAGCCGGCGTGGGCGGCGCCGATCAGCTCCTCGGGATTGGTGCCGGGCTTGCCTTCGAAGCGGCTGGCGAAGCCGTAGGGGTAGGCCTCTAGGGCGCCGCTCTTGGTCGAGATGGCTCCCTTGCCATCCTTGATGCCGCCTTGCCAAACCGCGCTTCCGAACATCGACATGACTTCTGTCTCCCTAATTAAGCGATGACCTCTCCATCGAGCCGCTCGCTGTAGAGCGGCGCCGACTGGGTCGTCCGATAGAACTCCACCCGCGCCTCGCGGCCCAGGTCGAGCAACGCACTTCCATGCGCATAGATAGCCCCATCGAGGCCTGGTGCAACGCCAGGCAGCAGGAGTGGCGGATCGAGCAGGCGGTCCGGCGGCGCATAGGGCTGGTCGGCGATCAGGACCGGGATCGCGCCGTTGCCGACGCAGCGGCCGCGCGACAGGCCGGCGTAGGGCTGGTAGATCGCGAGCGCATGCTCGTGACCCCAGAACCAGGCGGAGACGCGGCCTTCGGTGAGAAGGGGACCGAAGCCGTCGAGCAGGGCCTGGTTGACCGGAGACAGGCTCCCGTCCGGATTGCGCGGACGCAACTGCCGGAAGCCGGAGAATAGCGGGTGGTGCGAGAGCAGGATGGTGCGGCCCGGGAACTCGCGAGCGCGGGCCGCGTGCCAGGCGACCTCCGCCGGTTCGACATAGGTCTGCACCGGGCTGCCGATGTCGTCGAACGGGTCGTGGTCGTGCAGGCCGGTGTCCATCGCCAGGATCTGCCAGGACTGGTCCGGGCTGCGCAGGCAGAACCAGCTCGCGCGCTGTCGGGTTGGCTCGGGATTGAGCCGGTCCATCATGGCGTAATAGGCGTCGCCGCCGGAATACATGTCATGGTTGCCGGACAGGACATAGACCGGGATGCGCTCGCCGTCCGGACCCAGGCGGGCGGCGATCGGGCGATAGAAATTGCGGTCGTATTCCTGGGCGGTGCCGGAATAATAGACGTCGCCGAGATGGATCAGCACGTCCGGCCTTAGCGACAGCGCCTGCTGCAGGACGTCGTCGGCGGCCCGCGTGCCGAGGCCCCAGTCGCTGATCAGCGCGATGCGCGCGCCGGGTTTCAGCGGCAGCACATCGTCGCCGACAGCCGCGGGCGTGCGGTACGGCACCCGCCGGCGACCTCCGTCAGGGCCGAAATAGGCAAGGTAGCGATCCAGCGTGCCGATCCAGTTCGGGTCGCAAGGGGCGCCCTTGAGGTCGTCGTAGAGCTGGCTGGCCGCAGTGGCGTTGCCGCCAAGCCGTGCCCGGATCCATTCGAGGCCGAGCCGGGCGCAGGTCCAGGCGTCCTGCGCCAATCCGGCCGGAGCTGCGGTCGGCACGGCACCTTGTTCCAGCGAGGCCGAGGCGGCATGTGCCGCGGCCTGGATCAGGCCCGGATGCTCCGCCGCCGCCGATTGATAGACGGAGAGAAAGGAACTGGATATCGGCCAAGTGGCCGGATCGGTGTCATCTGGCATGCTGTGTGCTATCCTACATGCCGATAATGCAGGGATTGATGACAACAAAAGGAAGAATGGAGATGGCTCGTGTCAGTTTCGTCGAACTGCCGGTAAAGGATGTCGCGGCGGGGAAGTCCTTCTATGCCAGCGTCTTCGGCTGGAGCCTGAGCGACTTCGGGCCGACCTACGCCTGCACCATGACCGGTGACGTGGATGTCGGTCTGCAGGGGGATGCCGCGGAAGCGACTGCCGCTCCGCTTGCCGTCATCACCGTCGATGACCTCGAAGCGGCCATGCTGGCGGTGGAGCACGCCGGGGGCAGGATCATCCGGCCGATCTTCGCCTTTCCAGGCGGCAGGCGGTTTCACTTCCTCGATCCCAGCGGCAACGAGCTCGCTGCCCTCAAGCCCGACTGATCCGGAGCCGGACTTCGTGCCCGGACTTCATGCTAGGATGCCGCCATGAAGAGCAAGAGCGGCACTCCCGAGGGCGGGGATCTGTTCGGTGAGGCCCTAGCGGCTCCCGCTGCCGGCATGCCGCACTCTCTGGCGGGAAGCCCGCTTGCGGACAGGCTGCGTCCGACCCGTCTGGACGGGGTTGTCGGCCAGCCGCATCTGCTCGGGCCCGAGGGCGCCCTGACCCGAATGCTCGAACGCGGGTCGCTGGCCAGCCTGATCCTCTGGGGTGGTCCCGGAGTGGGCAAGACCACCATCGCCCGGTTGCTGGCCGAGGCGGCGGGACTGCGGTTCACGCAGCTCTCGGCGGTGTTCTCGGGGGTCGCCGACCTCAAGCGCGCGTTCGACGAGGCCGCGCGGCGACGGCAGGCGAATGGGTCGGGAACACTGCTGTTCGTCGACGAGATCCACCGTTTCAACCGCGCCCAGCAGGACGGCTTCCTGCCGGTAGTGGAGAACGGCACCGTGGTGCTGGTGGGTGCCACCACCGAGAACCCCTCATTCGCCCTGAACGGAGCCCTGCTGTCCCGCTGCCAGGTGATGGTGCTGAGGCGCCTGGATGACGACGCACTCGAGGCGCTGCTGGTCCGGGCGGAAGTGGCGCGCGGACAGGCGCTGAAGCTGACGCCGGAGGGGCGCGAGACGCTGCGGGCGATGGCCGACGGCGACGGGCGCTACTTGTTGAACATGGTCGAGCAGGTCTTGAGCCTGCCTGGCGACGAACTGCTCGATGCGGGCGCACTGGCGGCGTTGCTGGCGCGTCGCGCGGCGCTCTATGACAAGGACCGGGAGGAGCATTACAACCTGATCTCGGCGCTGCATAAGTCGCTGCGCGGGTCGGATCCGGATGCCGCGCTGTATTGGTTCGCGCGTATGCTGGCCGGTGGCGAGGATGCGCGCTTCATCGCCCGGCGGTTGACCCGCTTCGCCGCCGAGGATGTCGGCTTGGCCGATCCGCAGGCGCTGACCCAGGCGATCGCGGCCTGGGAGACCTACGAGCGGCTGGGCAGTCCCGAGGGCGAGCTGGCCCTGGCGCAGCTGGTGGTCTATCTGGGCGCGGCGCCAAAATCCAACGCGGTGTATCGTGCATACAGCGCAGCGATGCGTGCGGCGAAGTCCACCGGCAGCCTCGCACCTCCGGCGCATATCCTCAATGCGCCGACGAAGCTGATGAAGCAGCTCGGTTATGGTAAAGACTACCAGTACGACCACGACACCGAGCAGGCGTTCTCCGGCCAGAACTACTTTCCGGACGGGATGGAACGCGAGCGGTTCTACGCGCCGAGCGACCGCGGGGCGGAGCGAGACATACGGCACCGGCTGGAAGGCTGGGCACGCCTCAGGGACAGCCGGATACAGGAATGCCAGGACTAAGCACAGTCAACATACAGACCGTCAGCGAGGACGAGACCGAGATCCGGCTCGACCGCTGGTTCCGCCGGCAGTATCCGCACATGACCCAGGGCGCATTGCAGAAGCTCTGCCGCACCGGGCAGATCCGCGTCGATGGCAGGCGGGCGGAGCCAGGCACGCGGCTCAACCCCGGCCAATCGGTGCGTGTGCCGCCGCTGCCGAACGTGTCGCGGCCGGCGCCGATCACCCCGCTGGTGGACGAGGACGACCAGCGCGAGATGGAGCGCATGGTGCTGTATCGCGACGAGCAGGTGATCGTGCTGAACAAGCCGATCGGGCTCGCGGTGCAGGGCGGCCCGGGCATCGTGCGGCACGTGGACGGGATGCTGGACGCGCTGCGCTTCGGCTCCGAGCATCGCCCGCGCCTGGTGCACCGGCTCGACCGCGAGACCACCGGGCTGCTGCTGCTGGCGCGTACGCCGGGCGTGGCCGGAAAGCTCGCCGCCTCGTTCCGCACGCGAGAGGTGCGAAAAATCTATTGGGCGGTGGTGGTCGGACGGCCGCATCCGCTGGAGGGGGTGATCGACCTGCCGCTCGCGCGCCTCGGGGCAGGGGCGGGAGCGCTGACCATCGCCGCCGACCGCGACGAGGAGGACGGCGCCTACGCGGTGACCGAATACGTGGTGCGCGACTCCGCGAGCCGGAGGCTTTCCTGGATGGAGATGGCGCCGCTGACCGGGCGGACGCACCAGCTGCGCGTGCATTGCGAGGCGCTCGGCACGCCGATCCTGGGCGACCCGAAATATGGCGGCGAGGCGGCGCATATGGAGGGTTTCCCGGACCGGCTGCATCTGCATGCGCGGGCACTGGACCTGCCGCATCCGGACGGCGGCCGGCTGAGCCTTGCCGCCGAGTTGCCGCCGCATATGCGCGAGACCTTCAAGTCGCTCGGCTTCGAGGCAGGACCGTTGCCGGCGGCAAGACGGAGCTGAGCTGATGCGGCGTGTGGTACTGGCAGCACTCGTCATCGGGCTGCTGCTGCTCGTGGGCGTGGGTGGCGTTGCACTGTTGCAGCAGCGTCTGGATACCGAACGGATCCGCCTTGCGGTGATCGCCTCGGTGGA
>CAXSEE010000013.1:18110-38094 GCA_964235615.1 uncultured Acetobacteraceae bacterium
GGCATGGCAACTGGCAGATGGGGCCGAAGCCGGTCGCTTCCGGGGGTTCAGGGGTCAGTCGCGGTGGTGCCCGCTGGGGTGTTGCCTTCGACAGCATACGCCTCGATGCGGCGCAGTTGTCGTTGCAGGATGCGTTACTGCATCGTGGCGCGGAGCTGCATCTGACCATGCTGGCCGGGACGGGGCTGCAGGGCGAGCATCCGCATTTCAGCCTGACCGGCGAGCAGGGCGGCGCGGGCTACGGGATCGACGGCAGTGTCGGACCGGTCCGGCGGCTGCTCGATGCCGCGGACCGGCGCACCGACTGGCCGGTCTCGATACAGGCCGACGAGACCGTCGCTGGCGCCGTGGTCGGGCATGGGCAGGCCGCGGGGGTGATCACGGATCCGGCGCACGCGCGTGGCTATGACCTGACGATGGCGGCGGCGATGACGCAGCTCGGTGCGCTGAACCGGTTGTTCGCCCACGCCAGGCTGCCGGAGATGCAGGGCCTCGACGCGTCGTGGCATGTGGTGGACATGGGACATCCATCGGTCGTCTCGCTTCGGGCGAAGGCGGGTCCGACGGTGATCCCGGGTGCGCGCGACCTGATGCTGCAGAGCTGGAGCGCGTCCGCCGCGACCGCCAGCGCGCCGATCGAGGTTGCGGCTTCGGGAATGTGGAAGGGGCAGCCGATGGTGCTGCAAGGCACCGCCGCGAGCCTGGAGGCGGTGCAGACGGCGGAGAGTTCGGTGCCGGTGCGGCTGTCGCTGGCCTTGGGCATGACGAATTGGCATGTGGATGGCGTGGCCGGACGGGCTCGGAGCGACGTGCGGCTGCAGGGCTCGATACCGGATCGCAGCACTCTGGGCGGCCTGACGGCGTCGCCGGACCTCGGGCCGATGACGCTGGACGCCCGGCTGCAGACGGACCAGGGCACGTCGTTCAGGCTGTCGGACCTCAAGCTCGCCAGCGCCGCGGGGGATCTGGAGGGGGCTCTGTCGCTCTCGCTGCGGGGAGGACGGCCGATGCTGACCGGCGCCTTGAATTCGACACGGATCGATGTCGACCGCCTGGCGCGGTGGCGGGCAGCGGACAGGCCGGATCAGGCAAGAGGCACGCCTGCACCGGCGGCGAGGCCCGCACCGGCGGCAGCTCCTTCCTCGGAGGCGGCCTTGCCATGGCCGGTGCTGCGGCTGGGCGATGCGGACCTGTCGCTGCAGGCGGCCGACCTGCTGATCGGCGGCCAGCATTACCGGGACTTCACGACGCATGCGGTGCTCCAGGATGGCCGGCTGCTGATGCAGCCCCAGGCCAGCGGGCCGGCCGGCGTGATCACCGCGCGTCTGCAGCTGGACGCTGGCGCCTCGCCACCGAAGCTCGATGTCTGGATGCATCCGGTGATGCTGCCAGCGGCGATGCTGACGAAGCTTCTCGGCGGCTCCGACGAGGTGCGCGGGACGGTCGAGCTGGTCGGCGAACTGCAGGCCGCGGGTGAGAGCCGGTCTGCGCTCGCGGCAACTGCCACGGGCCATGTCGGGGCATCGATGACCGACGGCGTCGTGGCCACGGCCGGGCTCGCGAGGTTGATCGGCGGGTCCTCGGCGATCACCGCTGTGTTGCCAACCACAGGCGAGACGGCGGTCCGCTGCCTGGCCTTGCATGCGGGGCTTGCCGGCGGGCAGGCGGACATCGACACGCTGAGCCTGCATACCGGACGATTATCGGTGGACGGGCATGGTCGCGTGGCGCTGGCGAACGGTGCCGTCGAGATGCATCTGCGGCCGTTTGTCCAGGTCGGTTCGGCGTGGATATCGTTGCCGGTGCTGCTTGGAGGCAGCCTGCATGATCCGCATCCGGCGCTCGACCGCGCGACCGGCGGCCGTTATGCGCTGACGATCGGAGGCGGCGGCGCGGCACCCGCCGATTGCACCGGGCCGTTGCAAGCGGCGCGTGAAGGTGTGGCCGGACCCGCGCCGGGAGCGGTCGACACCGCCGCCGTTCGAACCGGGACGGGCGGCAAGCAGAAGAAGCCCAAGGTGATCGACATCCTGCGCGGGCTCGGGATCCTGCATTGAGCCCCGCCTCGAACATCCTGCGCAGGCGGTTCTGGGTGGCGGCGCATCTGGTCGAGGAGGCCGATGGACTGGTGGTGCGGCTCGATGGGCGGCCCTTGCGGTTACCAGCAGGCATGGCCGGCGGGATGGTGCTGGGACCGATGCCCCGCGCGCTGGCGGAGGCGGTGGCGGGCGAGTGGAGCCTGGCGGGCGATGGCGTCGGCGGGTCGTTCGGGCCGGATGATCTGCCCGTGACCGCGCTGGCGGCGACGATGCAGCAGCATGTCGCACCTGCGCCAGACGTTGCGGCCGGGCGGCTGATCGGGTTCGCCGGCAGCGACCTGCTCTGCTATCGCGCGACGCATCCCGACGAGCTGGTCACGCTGCAGGAGAAGGCCTGGCAACCCTGGCTGGATTGGCTGGAAGAGACGCAGGGGATCGGGATGCGGGTCAGCCAGGGGCTGATGCCGATAAGTCAGCCCGAGCCCGTGATGGCCGGGTTGCGGCAACTGGTTGGCGGCCTGCCGATCCCGATCCTGACCGGGCTGGGCGTGCTAGTGCCGGGGCTCGGCAGCCTGGTGCTGGGGCTGGCGGTGGCGGCGGGGAGGCTGGAGGGTGGAGAGGCTTTCCGGCTGGCTCGCCTGGACGAGACGTTCCAGTCGTCGCACTGGGGGATCGACCGCGAGGCGGAGGCACAGGGTGCGAGGCTGGGCCGCGACATTGCGCTGGCGGCACGTTTCATGACGCTCACCCGGTGATGTCCGAAGTTTAACGTCCAGAGAGATTTGGTTACTTTCATGCTTATCGGGATTTGCTAGTTTCGGGATCGTATCCTGGAGATGACCGGACTTGGATGATATGTTCGAAGAGGCGCCGCGCCGTAGCAGGCTGGGTCAGAAACTCGCTCGTTGGGCGGCGACCTTCGCCATGGGTTCATGGGTCGTGATCGGCGTGATCCCGGTGGTGGTCGCGATCTGCGCCTTGCGCTGAGGCAGCGGCTTGATTGCGAGACTATAGTTCGTCAGGGTGCCTCCCTCGTATTGGGAACGGATTTCATGACGGAACGTGTCGCAGATTATCCAATCGACAATGTTTTCCTGGAGCGTTGGTCGCCGCGTGCCTTCACCGGCGAGGCCATACCGGAAGGCGAGCTTTTCAGCCTTATCGAGGCCGCGCGCTGGGCGCCGTCTTCCTACAACTCGCAACCGTGGCGCTTCGTGTACGCGCGTCGCGACACGCCGCACTGGGAGCCATTCCTGGAGTTGCTGATCGAGTTCAACCGGAGCTGGGCAAAGCATGCCGCGGCACTGATCTTCGTGGCCTCCAAATCGACGATGCTGCCGCCCGGCAAGGATGCGGAAATCCCCTCGCGCAGCCATTCCTTCGATGCCGGTTCGGCCTGTGCCTGCCTGGCATTGCAGGGAGCAAAGTCGGGCTGGGCGGCGCACGGCATGGTCGGCCTGGATTTCGACCAGGCGTTCGTGACGCTGGGCCTGACGGAAGGCTATCGCCTGGAGGCCGCATTCGCGGTCGGGCGACAGGGCGACAAGTCAATCCTGCCGGAAGCCATGCAGGCCCGCGAGGCCCCGAGTCCGCGCCGGCCGATTAGCGAGATCGCCTTCGAAGGCGTGTTCCACAAGTAACGAACCCGGGTCTGCTGCTTCACGGCAGCAGCACGGTGGCACTGGCCTGGCAGGCGATACCCTCGCCACGACCGGTGAAGCCCAGTCGTTCAGTGGTGGTCGCCTTGACCGAGATGCGCGAGATGTCGGTGCGCAGGAGTTCGGCGAGGCGGGCGCGCATCGCCTCGGAATGTGGGGTGATCTTCGGCCGCTCGCAGATCAGCGTCACGTCGGCGTTGACCAGGATGCCGCCGCGGGCGGCGATGCGACCGCCGGCGTGGATCAGGAAGCGGGCGCTGTCGGCGTCCTTCCAGGCATTCTCGCTGGGCGGGAAGTGGCGGCCGATGTCGCCTTCGGCCAGGGCGCCGTAGATGGCGTCGCACAAGGCGTGCAGGCCGACGTCGGCGTCGGAGTGACCGGCGAGGCCGCGCTCGTGGGCGACCTCGATGCCGCACAGCATCAGCGGCCGCGGCTCGCCGAAGGCGTGCACGTCGAAGCCGGTACCGGTGCGCGGCAGCAGGGCCGGTCCGATCAGGCGTTCGAGTCGCATCAGATCGTCTCCGTAGGTCAGCTTGATGTTGTCCTCGGCGCCTTCGACCATGGCGATCGGGACGCCGGCGCGTTCGAGCAGGGCAGCGTCGTCGGTGAGTTCTGTTTCGTCATGGGTGCGGTGCAGGGCGAGCAGGGTGGCAAAGTCGAAGCCTTGCGGAGTCTGGGCGCGATAGAGCCCGTGGCGCGGGACCGTGGCGGTAATGAGGTCGCCCGTCACGCGTTTGAGGGTATCGGCGAGGGGGATGCAGGGGATGGCGCCCCGGTGGGTCGCGAGTGCCGCGATGACGGCCTGCACCAGTGCTGCGGGAACGTAGGGACGGGCGCCGTCATGGACGAGGACGAGATCCGGGCGCTGGTCCGGCGGCAGGCGGTCGAGCGCCTCCAGGCCACGCCGTACGCTTTGCTGGCGTGTCTCGCCGCCGGCAATGGCCGGCCTGACCTTGTCCAAGGTATGGAGAGCTTCGGCGAGCAGGGTGGCGTCGCCGACCGGCTGCAGCAGGTCGACGTGCGGCAGCAGGGCAACCGCGGCGTGCCGGATGACCGGACGGGTGCCGAGCGGGAGATACTGCTTGGCGGTCGGGGATCCGAAGCGGCGGCCGGACCCGGCGGCCAGAAGAAGGGCTGCGATGCGCATGGCGGAGCAATGCGGTCCGGTCGCCAGAACGTCAAGGTGGCGTTGATGACGTCGGCGGGACGATTGCGCGGGACGCAACCGTCCGGTATTCTGCTCAAATCATGAGCAATTGGCATAGCAGTGCTGACTTGAACAGGAATTCGGCAATATCGCGTGATCTTGCACCGGAACCGGCGGCGGAGGCCTGCAAGCTGTCGCCAATCGATTTGGGCGGAGTCCGTCTGGAGGTCCCGGTGATCGTGGCGCCGATGTCGGGCGTGACCGATCTGCCGTTCCGCAGGCTGGCGCGCCGGCTCGGTGCCGGGCTGGTGGTCTCGGAGATGATCGCTTCCTGGGCGATGATCCACGAGAATGCCGCGACCCTGCGCATGGCCGAGGTGACGCGGGACGGCGGCCCCAACGCTGTGCAGCTGGCGGGCTGCGAGCCGGAGGCGATGGCCCAGGCGGCACGGATCGCGGTCGACCGGGGAGCGGATCTGATCGACATCAATTTCGGCTGCCCGGTCAAGAAGGTGGCGGTGGGCCAGATGGCCGGCTCGGCGCTGATGCGTGACGAACTGCTGGCCGGGAGCCTGCTCGCGGCGGTGGTCGGGGCCGTGGATGTGCCGGTGACGCTGAAGATGCGCATGGGCTGGGACCACCAGAGCCTGAACGCGCCGGCCCTGGCCCGGATCGCGCAGGAGAGCGGGATACGCATGGTGACGGTGCATGGCCGCACCCGCCAGCAATTCTATACCGGCACGGCGGACTGGTCGTTCGTCGGGCTGGTCAAGCAAGCGACGACGCTGCCGGTGGTGGTCAATGGCGACATCACCAGCGTCGAGGCGGCGGAGCAGGCACTGGCGCAATCCGGCGCCGACGGGGTGATGATCGGCCGCGGCTGCTACGGCAAGCCCTGGTTCCCGGCACAGGTGGCGGCGGCGCTGATGGGTGGGGCGCGCATCGCCGACCCGGACCTCGCCACGGAATGTTCGATCGTGCTGGAGCATTACGTCGCGATGCTGGAGCATTTCGGGCGGCATGCCGGGCTGCGGCTGGCACGCAAGCATGTGTCCTGGTATTCGGCGGGCCTGCCGGACTCCGCCGGCTTCCGCGCGTCGTTCAACCGGGTCGACGATGCCGACGCGGCGACGGCGATGATCTCGGACTTCTACGCGCGCCAGATGATGCTGGGCGTCGGGCGTGAGCCGCAGATGCGCGGCCGGCTGAGCGAGGCGGCATGAGGACCGCCTTGTTGCGTGCCAAGGGAGGCGACACCGACAAGGCAAAGACGGATGCGGCCCGCGTGGGATCGCGGGTGGCGCTGCCCGCTGCGGCGATGGCAGGGCCGGTCGATCATGCGGCGATGATGGAGAGCCTCATGGTGCCGGTGCTGCTGCTCGATCCGGGCAACCAGATCCGCTACGCCAACGGCGCGGCCGAGCATTTCCTCGGCACTTCGCTCTCGCATCTGCGCCAGCATGGGCTGAGCGATTTCGTCAACGCGGATCATCCGCTGTTCCAGCTTATCGACCAGGTGCGCCGGCACGGCATGTCCGTGGTCGAGCATGAGCTGGTGCTGGAAGGGCCAAGGCTGCACCGGGGCGGTATCACCGTGCAGGGGACCGGGCTGCCGGAAGAGCCGGGCGCGGTGATGCTGACCTTGCACGACGTGTCCGCGGCCCGCGCGCTGGACCGGCAACTGACCTTCCGAAGTGCGGCGCGCAGCGTCTCGGGGATGGCGGCGATCCTGGCCCATGAGGTCAAGAACCCGCTCTCGGGCATACGCGGTGCCGCGCAACTGCTGGAGAATTCGGTCACCGAGGATGATCGCGAGCTGGCGGTGCTGATACGCGACGAGGCGGACCGGATCCGGGCGCTGGTCGAGCGTATGGAGATGTTCAACGAGAAGGGCATCGAGCGCAAGGCGGTGAACATCCACCGTGTGCTGGAGCATGTGCGCAGCCTGGCGCAGACCGGGTTTGCGGCGCATCTGCGCATCGTGGAGCAGTACGACCCGTCGCTGCCGCCAGTGTATGGCAACCGCGACCAGCTCGTGCAGGTGCTGCTCAACCTGGTCAAGAATGCGGCCGAGGCGATCAGCAGCGTGAGCAGTAGCACGGGCAACGGCTCAGGCAACAACATGGGCGAGAGGGCGGGCGGGTCCGGCGAGATCACCCTGTGCACGGCTTATCGCCACAGCGTGCGGCTGGCGGTGCCGGGCTCCGAGCACCGCATGCATCTGCCGCTGATGGTGACGGTGCGGGACAACGGGCCCGGCATCCCGGACGACATCCGGCCGCATCTGTTCGAGCCGTTCCTGACCACCAAGGCAGCCGGCAGTGGCCTTGGTCTTGCACTGGCTGCCAAGCTCATCGGTGACCATGGCGGTATCATCGAGGTGGATAGCGTGCCCGGCCGGACCGAGGTCCGGCTGCATCTTCCCGTACTGATCGATGATGCTGAACTGAACTGACGGCTGCAGGGGTTCGGGACCAGGCTCCCGGCGCGCGGCGGACACCAAGGCTGTGAAACCCGAGGCTGTGAAACCCAAGGCTGTTAAACAACGAGAGAGTGCATGACGCTGCCCACCGTGCTGGTCGCCGATGACGACCGATCCATACGCACAGTCCTGACCCAGGCGCTGGGGCGTTCCGGCTACCAGGTGCGGACGACGGGGAACGCCGCGACCCTGTGGCGCTGGGTGGAAGAGGGCGAGGGCGACCTGGTGATCACCGACGTGGTGATGCCCGACGAGAACGGGCTCGACCTGATCCCGCGCATCAAGCGGGTGCGGCCGGAGCTGCGCATCGTGGTGATGAGCGCGCAATCGACCCTGATGACGGCTGTAAAGGCGACCCAGCGCGGGGCGTTCGAGTATCTGCCGAAGCCGTTCGACCTCAAGGAATTGCTGGCCGTGGTGGCGCGCGCGCTGGAGACGCCGTTGCCGCCGGGGCCGCCGCCGCCGCCGCGCGATGCCGAGGAGCGGCTGCCGCTGATCGGACGCTCGATGGCGATGCAGGACATCTACCGGATCATCGCCCGGCTGACGACCGCCGACCTCACGGTGATGGTCAACGGCGAGAGCGGCACCGGCAAGGAGCTGGTGGCGCGCGCGCTGCATGATTACGGGCGACGCCGCGCGGGGCCGTTCGTGGCCATCAATATGGCGGCGATCCCGCGCGAGCTGATCGAGAGCGAGTTGTTCGGGCATGAGCGCGGCGCGTTCACGGGGGCGACCAACCGCAACCAGGGGCGGTTCGAGCAGGCCAGCGGCGGCACGCTGTTTCTCGACGAGATCGGCGACATGCCGCCCGAGGCGCAGACGCGGCTGCTGCGCGTGCTGCAGGAGGGCGAGTTCACCACGGTCGGCGGACGGCAGCCAGTCAAGGCGAATGTGCGTATCGTGGCGGCGACGCACCGGGATCTGCGGCAGGCGATACGGGCGGGAAGTTTTCGCGAGGACCTGTTCTACCGGCTCAACGTGGTGCCGATCCGGCTGCCGCCATTGCGCGAGCGGGTCGAGGACATCCCGATCCTGGCGCGGCATTTCCTCGACAACGTGCAGCACAGCGGATTGCCGTCGAAGACGCTGACCGACGAGGCGATGGAACGGCTGGCAGCACACCGCTGGCCGGGCAATGTGCGCGAGCTGGAGAATTTGATGCGGCGGCTGGCGGCGCTGTATCCGCAGGAGACGATCGGCGCGGATGTCATCAACACCGAGCTGGCCGAGAATGCGACATCCGGCGAGACCGCCGCCGCGACGGTGGCGGCCGACCAGGAACCCCTGGTGCAGGCGGTCGAACGGCATATCCGGCAGTTCCTGGCCGCCAGCCGCGACGGCATGCCGATGCGCGACATCTATGACCGGGTGATCGCCGAGGTCGAGCGGCCGCTGATCCAGATGACCCTGGCCTCGACCAAGGGCAACCAGATCAAGGCCGCGGCGATGCTCGGGCTGAATCGCAACACGCTGCGCAAGAAGATCCGCGACCTCGAGATCCCGGTGGTGCGGGGGATCGGCTGAGGCTCATGTGAGCATTCTCGATGACGGGATGAGGTGGCTCGCGCCGTTGTGGCATCCACGCCGCCTGCGCGCGATGGTTCAGACGCGCCGCCTGCGCGCGATCATGCTCGGCAGGGTCGGCACGCTGGTGCTGGCGGCGATCGCACTGGCGTTGGGCGTGGCCACCTTCTCGGTGCTGTCCGGAGGCATGACGCTGGCGCACCGGCCGCGCGTCGAGCGTGTGTTGTTCACCGCCAACCTGCTGGTGCTGCTGCTGCTGGGCGCCGCCCTGTTCACGCGTCTGGCCACCGTCTGGAGCGAGCGGCGGCGCGGCCAGGCCGGATCACGGCTGCATGTGCGTCTGGTGCTGTTGTTCGGCGTGGTGGCGGTGGTGCCGACGACCGTGGTCGCGGTGTTCGCGGCGGCATTCTTCCATCTCGGCATCCAGCTCTGGTTCAACGACCGGGTGCGGACGGCGCTGGATGAGGCGGTGCAGGCCTCGACGGGATATCTGCAGGAGCATAACAACAACATACGTGTCGACGCCCTGGCGATGGCCAACGACCTCGGCCAGAACGGCGCCGTGTTCTATATGGACCAGCACGCCCTGCAGGAGCTGCTGGCAGAGCAGATGTACGTGCGCGGCCTGTCGGAGGCGGCGATCTTCGACCCGAGCAACGACCAGGTGCTGGCGTCGCACGGCCTGCTCAACGGCCTCGGCGTGACCCTGCCGCCGCCCTCGGCGGTGATCATGGCGCGCTCGGGAGACGTCGCGATCCAGGACAGCTCCGACGGCCGCACCGTGAGCGCGGTGGTGGGCCTGGGCGATCTGCAGCCGCCGAGCTTGATGCTGGTGATCACCCGGCCGGTGGACCCGGTGATCCTGGACCATATGCGCAAGACCGAGCGGGTGGTGGCCGACTATAAGCAGCTCGACCATAACCGCTCCGGGTTGCAGATCACCTTCGTGATGATCTTCGCCCTGGTCGCCCTGCTGGTGCTCGCGGCGGCCGTGCTGGTCGGGCTGGTGCTGGCCAACCAGATCGTGCGGCCGGTCAGCCTGCTGATCCTGGCCGCAGAGCGGGTGCGGGAGGGCGACCTGGGCGTGCGGGTCCCGGAGGCGGAGCGGGAGGACGAGGTCTCGGGATTGTCGCGCGCCTTCAACCGCATGACCGACCAGCTCGCCGCCCAGCGCGGCGAGCTGATGTCTGCCTACAGCCAGATCAACGAGCGTCGGCGCTTCACCGAGGCGGTGCTGTCCGGCGTGTCGGCGGGGGTGATCGGGCTCGATGCGGAGCAGCGGATCGAGCTGCCGAACGTGGCGGCCGGGAGCCTGCTCGGTTTCGACCTGATGGGGGCCGTGGGGCAGCGGCTGGCAGAGCTGGTGCCGGAATTCGGCGCACTGCTGGGCCTGGCGCGGCTCAATCCGGAGCGTCCGCAGACCGCCGAGGTGCAGAGCGGGCGCCGCACCCTGCTGGTGCGTATCGGGCCGGAGATGAAGGGGGCGGTGACGGAGGGCTATGTGGTGACGTTCGACGACATCACCGAGCTGCAGTCGGCCCAGCGCAAGGCGGCCTGGGCCGATGTGGCGCGCCGGATCGCCCATGAGATCAAGAACCCGCTGACGCCGATCCAGCTTTCGGCGGAACGGATGAAGCGGCGCTTCCTGCGCGAGATCACGTCGGATCCCGAGACCTTCAGCCAGTGCGCCGATACCATCGTCCGGCATGTCGGCGATATCGGGCGGATGGTCGACGAGTTCTCGGCCTTCGCCCGCATGCCGCAGCCGCTGATCAAGCCGGAGGACCTGTCGCGTATTGTGCGGGAAGCGCTGATCCTGCAGAAGAGCGCCTATCCGGAGCTTTGCTTCACGGTGGAGCTGCCGGATCGTGGTCCGGTGGTGCCATGCGACCGTCGGCTGATCGGACAGGCGCTGACCAACCTGCTGCAGAACGCCGCCGACGGGATCCGGATGCGGCCCGTCGAAGTGGATCATGGGGCACTCGAACCCGCTGTGCGCGAGGGCGTGGAGGCGGCTGTCGCCGGAGCCCTGCGCGGGACGATCTGGATCAAATTACGGTCGGTTGGCCGGGAAGTCTCGATCTCGGTGGCGGATGACGGTATCGGCTTGCCAAAGACCGACCGGTCGCGATTGACGGAACCTTATGTGACGCACAAGCCGAAAGGGACGGGGCTGGGATTGGCCATCGTCAAGAAGATCATGGAGGACCATGGTGGATCGATCACGCTCGACGACCGGGCCGAGGGCAGGGGGACCATTGCGACGTTGAGCCTGCCTCTGCCCATAACCGCAGGCGCCCGGGAAAGCCTTGCCGATGGCGCATGAGATCCTGATCGTCGATGACGAGCCCGATATCCGGCTGCTGGTCGAGGGGTTGCTGCGCGACGAAGGCTATGAGACGCGGCTGGCGGGAGACTCCGACTCCGCGATCGCCGCCTTCCGCGCGCGGCGTCCCTCACTGGTGATCCTCGACGTCTGGCTGCAAGGATCGCGGCTGGACGGCCTGGGCATCCTCAAGGCAATACAGGGCGAGGAGCCGGTGGTGCCGACGGTGATGATCTCCGGGCATGGCACCATCGAGACTGCGGTCGCCGCCCTCCAGCACGGCGCCTATGACTTCATCGAGAAGCCGTTCCAGACCGACCGGCTGCTGCTGGTTGTGCGGCGTGCCCTGGAGGCGGCCAAGCTGGCGCGGGAGAATGCCGAGCTGCGGCTGCGCGCGGGGCCGGAGACCTACCTGCGCGGCGACAGCCAGGTGATGCAGGCGGTGCGCACGCAGATCGAGCGGGTCGCGCCGACCGGATCGAGGGTGCTGATCTCGGGGGCCGCCGGCGCCGGCAAGGAGGTGGCGGCGCGGATGATCCACTCGCGGTCGCGCCGCTCGGAGGGGCCGTTCATCGCGCTCAACTGCGCGATCCTGGCGCCGGCGCGCTTCGAGGAGGAACTGTTCGGGTTCGAGGGTGCGATGGACGGCCAGGGTACGACCCAGGGTTTGCCGCGTCGCACCGGCGTGCTGGAACGCGCCCATGGCGGAACCCTGCTGCTCGACGAGGTGGCCGACATGCCGCTGGAGACCCAGGGCAAGATCGTGCGTGCCTTGCAGGACCAGACGTTCGAGCGGGTCGGAGGCGCTGCCCGGGTCAAGGTCGATGTGCGCGTGCTGGCGACCACCAACCGCGACCTGCAGGCCGAGATCGCCGCCGGGCGGTTCCGCGAGGATCTTTACTACCGGCTGGCGGTGGTGCCGCTGCGCGTGCCGAGCCTGCGCGAGCGGCGGGACGACATCCCTGAACTGGCACGCATGTTCCTGGCCCGCTCGGCGGAGAATGCCGGCCTGCCGGTGCGCGAGCTCTCGGCGGACGCGATGGCCGCCCTGCAGAGCTACGACTGGCCCGGCAACGCGCGGGAGCTGCGCAATACCATGGACTGGCTGCTGATCATGGCGCCGGGCAACAGCGGCGAGCCAATCAGGGCCGAGATGCTGCCGCCGTCGATCGGCCAGGGTGCGCCGGCGCTGCTCAAGTTCGATCCCGCGGCGGACGTGATGGGGCTGCCCCTGCGCGAGGCGCGCGATCTTTTCGAAACACAATATCTGCAGGCGCAGCTGCTGCGTTTCGGCGGCAACATCAGCCGGACGGCGGGTTTTGTCGGCATGGAACGCAGCGCGCTGCATCGGAAACTCAAGCAGCTGGGAGTGAATTCGGACGATCGCGGCGCCTGAAGCGGGTGCTTGGCCATTCGGGTAACTTGGCTGCGAACGTTTCCGGCTGCTATTCCGTTAGGCTCCCGATGACGGCCGACACGTGCCGTTGCGACAACAAGAAGAAAAGGCCTGGTCGTGGCAAAAGACCCATCTCAGAACGTTCAGGACGTATTCCTGAACCATGTCCGCCGCTCGAAGACGCCTGTGACCATCTTCCTGGTCAACGGCGTCAAGTTGCAGGGCATCATTACCTGGTTCGACAATTTCTCGGTGCTGCTGCGCCGCGATGGTCATACCCAGCTCGTCTACAAGCACGCGATCAGCACGGTGATGCCGTCGGCGCCGATCGCGCTGTTCGACCAGAGCCAGGGCAAGACCGAGGCCGCGGTGGGGGACAGTAGTGGGGCGTCCGGCGGATCTGGCACTCTTGCCGCATCCGGTAGTTCCGCGAACAAGGAGGTGGCACCGGCTGGTGGCTCCTACTGAGACCGCTACCCGGCCGACGCTCGCCGCGGTGATCCTGCCATGGGAGCGGCCGGATCGTCATGAGGATGTGCGGGCCGCGGAGGCTCGTCTCGAGGAGGCGGTCGGGCTGGCCGCCTCCATCGGGCTGGTCGTGGTGCGCAAGGCGGTGCTGCCCTTGCGCATGCGTCGGCCTTCCACCCTGCTCGGCAGCGGACAGATCCAGGCCCTGCATGACGCCATGCAGTCCGAGGACGTCACCGTGGTGATCATCGACGCCCGGCTGAGCCCGGTGCAGCAGCGCAATCTGGAGCGCGCGCTGGACTGCAAGGTGATCGACCGGACCGGGCTTATCCTCGACATCTTCGGCGAGCGGGCGGTCACCCGGGAAGGCTCGCTGCAGGTCGAGCTGGCGCATCTGGAATATCAGCGCAGCCGGCTGGTGCGGTCCTGGACCCATCTCGAACGGCAGCGCGGCGGCTTCGGCTTCCTCGGTGGACCGGGCGAGACCCAGATCGAGGCGGACCGGCGGCTGATCACCGACCGCATCGTGCGGCTCAAGCGCGATCTGGAGCAGGTGCGCCGGACGCGTGGGTTGCATCGGGAGGCGCGGCGGCGGACGCCGTTCCCGGTGGTCGCACTCGTCGGCTACACCAACGCCGGCAAATCGACCCTGTTCAATGCGCTGACCGGGGCCGCGGTGCATGCCGAGGACCAGCTGTTCGCGACGTTGGACCCGACCATGCGCGGGCTGAGCCTGCCATCCGGGCGGCGGGTGATCCTGTCCGATACCGTGGGCTTCATCAGCGAGCTGCCGACCGAGCTGGTCGCGGCCTTCCGGGCGACGCTGGAGGAGGTGGCGGAGGCGGACGTCATCCTGCATGTGCGCGACATCGCCCATCCCGACAGCGCCGCCCAGCGCCAGGATGTCATGACCGTGCTGGCCGGCCTGGCAAGCAACGGGACGCTGCCGGCGGACTGGCAGGACCACGTGATCGAGGTGCTGAACAAGGCCGATCTGCTGGGGGGTGCCCAGGCGGTACGGGCGCGCGAGGATGCGGTGATCATCTCGGCCATCACCGGCGAGGGTCTCGATCAGGTAACGGCGGAGATCGACTTTCGTCTGGTCGCTGCCATGGGCCGGGCGACCTACGCCATCCCGTTCCAGGAAGGGGCGGCACTGGCGTGGCTCTACGCTCACGGCGAGGTGGTGGAGCGACATGACGGCGAGGATAATGTCGTGGTCAGGGTCAGGCTGTTGCCGGCGGACCAGTCCCGCTTCGAGAGCCAGTACGCGTCGGAGATTGCAAAGAACGAGGCGATAGAAAGCTGATTGCGCCGCCGCGCGTTGCAGAGGCGAGAAGCAAGGCGGCTTGAAGGGTCAGCATCGTGGGTTTTACAGTCAAGGACGCTTCGGAACTCACGCAGGTCCTGCGTGCCGCGGCAAGGGTCGAGATCATGCCATGCTTCCGCAAGCTGGAGGCGGATGGGGTCTGGACCAAGTCCGGACCGCTCGATCTGGTGACCGTCGCCGATGTGGCGGCCGAGGCGCTGATCACCCAGGGGCTGTCGCGGCTGTTCCCGTCGGCCTTGATCGTTGGCGAGGAGGCGACGTCGCGCGATCCGACCCTGCTCGACCGTCTGGCGGGTGCGGACATGGCGATCGTGGTGGATCCGATCGACGGGACCTCGAATTTTGCCGCCGGGGTGCCGCTATTCGGTGTGATGGCCGCCGTGATCTGCAACGGGGAGGTGGTCGCCTCGGTGATCCATGACCCGATGAGCGACGATACGGCGGTCGCGGTACGAGGCGAGGGGGCCTGGACCGAGGCGGCGGATGGAACACGGCGGACGTTGAAGGTGGCCGCCGCGGTCGATCCCTCCCGGATGACCGGGCATGCGTCGGTGCGCTACCTGCCCGTTCATCTGCGCGAACGGGTGGCCCTGCGCCTGTTGCGCGTGGCCGGGAACTGGGATTATCGCTGCGCCGCCCATGAGTATCGGATGCTGGCGGCGGGACATTGCCACTTCCTGATGTTCAATCGGCTGATGCCCTGGGACCATCTGCCCGGCTGGCTGCTGCATCGCGAGGCCGGCGGCTATTCCGCCCATCTCGACGGATCGGAGTATCATCCAACGGATCTGGACGGCGGCCTGCTCTACGCGCCGGACCGGGAGAGCTGGCAGGCGCTGCATCAGTTGTTGATGGGAGAGTGAGCGGAATGCTTGCTACCGGACCCGAACCTTCCGCTAGAACAGAAACGGCCTATCCTCGTCCAGGGTAGGCCGCCTCCTGTTACTGCTTCCAGCACGCTCCCGGTGTCTGACAAATCCACACCGGTCCGCGCAAGTGGGTCATGAGCTTAGTCGTCGTCGTCGTGGCTCGGCGCGGCCGGGTGGAAGGCACTCGGCCACAGCACCGTCTTCTCGCCCGGATAGGGACGCTTGAAGTCCGTGGTTGCGTACCAGATAATGTGGTTGAGAACACGTTCGTCGACTGAATCCGCGTGGTTGGTATGACCCTTCATGAGCGTGTTCGAGGCGAGGTTCCAGGCGCCGCGCAGTGTGTTGGAAGCACTTTTGACCGGGAAGGTGTCGAGCGCCATGGTCGGCGCGAGGTGGTCGAACGGCGCCAGGTTGGGCGTGTTGGTGAACGCGGTCGACATCGGCGAGGCCACCAGGTCGAACTGGGTCAGTGGCGACATCCCGAGGATCTGCTCGATCGTCCGGTTGATGCTCTCCGCGTCATAGGTCGTGCTGTCGGCGGTCTGGCTGTACTGCTTGGCGTAGGGGCTGACGATGTAGACCGGCTGACGATGGCCGTCGACGTGATCGACGCCGTCCTGCGCATCGTCCTCCTCGACGAAGATGGCGGTGGTGGGCCAGTCCTTGCTGTGCGTGACTGCCTCGATGATGCGGCCCAGGGCCAGGTCATTGTCGGCTTGTTGCGCGGCCGGCACCGGGAAGCCGGTGGTGTAGCCTGCGGTATGGTCGTCGGGCAGCCACATGATGGTCAGGTTCGGAAACGTGTCGGTCGCCTCCTGCCTGGCGAAGATCGGCAGCCAGTAGTCGGCCCGATACTGGTCCGGGATCCCGGTGTTGTTGGACGGGTAGTGCGGGTCCAGGATCGGCAGCACCGATGGGATCGGGGTGAACTCGAAGTCGGTGTTGGCGGTGATCGGAGAGGTGCCGCTCAGTTTTCCCTCGAGGATCTGCGAGTATCTGTACCAGTCGGACCAGTTGTAGGTGCCGTTGATCGTCTGCTTCCTGCTCCACTCGCCGTACATCTTGACGCTAAGACCTTTGGCGGTTGCGGCCTGCCACAGGAAGCCGCGCGGGGTGTGCGCCATCTCGTCGTCCTGGTTGCCGCCCGGGTAGCTGCGGACGAAGTCCCCTGCCTCGATCTCTACCGAGTAGGGGGAGATCGAGGAGACGATCCACGGATGTCCATCGGCTGATTGCCGGGCCGGCGCGTAGACGTTGTCGAGCAGCGGGAAGCGCTGGACCAGTGCGTGCTGATTGGGCACCACGGCGCCGAACATCGCCAGCGACGGATCGCCGTTGCCCTTGGCCACGTCGCCGAGCATCTGGTCGTAGGTGCGGTTCTCCTTGATGATCAGGAACACGTGCTTGATTAGCGACGGCTCGCCGAGATGCGCCGGTATGGCCACCGGTTGGGCGTGTGGATCGACGTATCGCGGTCCGATCAGGGTGTTCTGCAGCAGGTCCCAGTGGTTGTTCTCGACCACCTTGACGGTGTCGGCGGCCAGATGCGGCAGGTCCGGGATCTTGATGATGCTGACGGTGCCGGTGTCCTGCTTGGTGGTGAGCCCGGTCAGGCCCTCGGCACTTCCCAGCGAACCCTGGGTGCCGATCCCCTTGTCGTCCGACACGACGAGTTCGCCTTCGGCGGAAAAGGCGATCGTGCTCGGCGTCGAGGCGGTCGGAATATAGCCGATCAGCGGTGACGGCGAGTGGCTGGCGAGGTCGACCACCGCGACGGCGTTGGCGGTGTAGAGCGTCACGAACAGGAGGTTGCGCTCGACGACGAGGCTGGTCGGCATGGTGCCGAACGTGTGGTAGGCCGGAACGCCGAGGTCGATGGTGCGGATGACCCGGTTGATGCGCAGGTCGATGACCGAGACGCTGTCGCTGTAGGCGTTGGCGACGAAAAGCATCGATCCGGATATCGTCATGCCGGTCGGGTGCAGGCCGACGCCGATGGTGTCGACCACCCGGCCGGTGCTCAGCTCGACGACGGAGACGGTGCCGGTGGAAGCACTGTCGGTGTTGGGATCGGTAACGATCGAGGTTCCGGCCGAGAGGTCGGTATAGTCCCCGGCGTTGGCGATGCGGCCGCCCTCGTTGCTGATGTAGGCCAGGCCATGCGAGATGACGATGCTGTTGGGCACGTTGCCGACTCGGATCTGCTTGGTCAGCACCGGCATCGACGTCGTCATGTCGATCACGCCGAGGGTGTTGTTCTGGTTCAGCAGGACGTAGGCCGTGCTGCCGTCGGCGGAAACCGCCACGCCGCCCGGGTAGGCGGTACTCGGGGAGTAGAGGTGGATCGACGTGTCCGGCGGCAACGAGACCCGCTTGAACTCGCTCAGCAGCCCGTCCGGATCGACCTTCGCCACCGTCAGAAAGCTGCTGTCCTGGCTGAAGAACAGGTATTTGCCGTCCGCCGAGTAGGCGATGCCGCCGTAGGAGCCGCTGGAATCCTGGGCCGGCAGAAAGCTCTGCAGCACCTTGGCGGTTCGCGTGTCGATCACCTGGACCGGCGCGGAACCGCCCATCAGCAGCACGGCGGCACTATGGCTGCCGGGGTTCGGATCGACCGCGATCGCCTTGGCGCGAAGCGGCGAGCCGAGATCGACCAGCTTTCCGGCCGGCGTGATCCTCTGGTTGGTCGACATCACGACCGAGCCATCCGGCTGCGGTCCGACGGTGTAGTTCGGAAACTCGGTGGACGGCGCTGCCACCGCGGGTGCTGCGAGGCCAACGGTGATGGCCCCGCACAGCAGGTGGGCGACGAGGACGTTTTTCATTCAAGGCAAATCCTACGAGTACAAGAGTAGAGGTTTGGCAGCGACCTGTTCTGCCGGTCACGACGGGTCATTTTCCCGCGCTGGACGGGACACATCTCCAGGATCTTCGACGTGCCAATCCTCGGAGAATGCACGGCATAATGCGTCCATCACCTCGACAGGATTATGAACCACTCGTGAAACTATCCGGGAATGACGCGTCGTCGATCCACCCGCGTGCTCGCGGCCGTCGTGGGGATGATCGTCTAGGCCGGTCGCGTTGTGCGTCCCGCGCTGGTTACTCGTCGCGTTTTATCTGCTGCCAGGCGGCTTCCATCTCGGCCAGGCTGCTGTCGCGCAGCGACGTTCCTGTCTGCTCGACCTGGCGCTCCATCGCCTCGAAGCGGCGCTTGAACTTGTCGTTGGCGTGGCGCAGGCAGGTCTCGGGGTCCAGCCCGAGCTTGCGGGCGACATTCGCCACCGTGAACAGCACGTCGCCCAGTTCGTCGGTGAGCCTGGCCCGGTCCGCAGTTGGGATCTCGCGGCGGAACTCGGCAAGCTCCTCGTCGATCTTGTCGATCGCCTGTTCGACGTCCGGCCAGTCGAAGCCGACCCGGGCGGCCCTGGCGCTGAGCTTGTTGGCGCGGGACAGGGCAGGGAGATCGGCAGGAACGCCAGCGAGGGCGCCGATCTCCGAGCGGGTCCGGCGTTCGCCTTCCTTGCCGTCCTCCCAGGCGCCGTGCCGAAGCTCGGCGTCGCCGAACACGTGCGGATGACGACGGACCATCTTGTCGGAGATCAGCCTGGCGACATCGCCGTATGTGAACAGGCCGGCTTCCTCCGCCATGCGGGAGTGGTAGACGACCTGGAGCAGCAGGTCGCCGAGCTCGTCCGACAAGGCGGCGTGGTCGTGACGGGCGATGGCGTCGGCGACCTCGTAGGCTTCCTCGATGGTATAGCGGGCGATGCTGGCGAAATCCTGGCCGAGGTCCCAGGGACAGCCGGTGTCGGGATGGCGAAGGGCGGCCATGATGTCGAGCAGGCGGCGGGTCTGTTGCTCTGGGCTTAGCTGTTGTGGGCTTGGTTGTTCTGGGCGTGGGGGCTCGGGGGGCATCCGGCTCCTAAAGTCGTATAATGGATATTATGCCAACTCGAGCTGCGTCAGGCTTTGCCCGGCGGCGGCGAGACGCTGTGCGTGGCCAGGACGGTGTCGGTCTGCGGATCGAGCTCGATCAGCTTCACCTCATAGCCCCATAGCTCGGCCAAGTGGCGCAAGGTCGCGCGCGCATCCTGTTCGGCCAGCATCTGACCCGGACGGGTGCGATGCTCCATGCGCAGGCAGCGGTCGCCGGCGAGATCCACGTCGACGATCTCCAGCTCGACGTAATATTGGCTCGGGTCGTGGCTGCGTGCCAAGGCGCGCCGGATCTCGCGATAGCCGGCATCGTCGTGGATGTCGTCGACCAGAAGATACGGCTTGGCGACGTCGTCGAGCAGCCGGAACATGCGGAACTGGCGCATGACCGCCGGCGACAGGAATTGCTGGATGAAGCTCTCGTCGCGATACTCCGCCCAGGCATGCTTCAGGGTGCCGATCGGATCCCGGTTGCCGGCGATGCCTGGGAACCAGGCGCGATCCTCGGCCGTGGGCGTCTCGCACATGCGCGCGATGTCGGTCATCATCGCGTAGCCCAGGGCGTAGGGATTGAAGCTGCCGCCGCCGCCCTGGTCGAAGCCCGGCTGGGTGATGACGTTGGTGGTCGAGTGGATCACTTCCAGGAAGGCGGCGTCGTTGATGCGGCCCAGCTCGTGCAAGCGCCGCATGATGACCTGATGCACCCAGGTGGCGCAGCCCTCGTTCATCATCTTGGCCTGCGGCTGCGGGTAGAAATACTGCGCGATCAGCCGGACGATGCGGATCACCTCCCGCTCCCA
>CAXSEE010000014.1:0-6539 GCA_964235615.1 uncultured Acetobacteraceae bacterium
TGCGGCGACAGCCACACCTCCACGCACGGCGCGCTGGGCGCGCTGGCGTTCGGCATCGGCACCTCGGAGGTCGAGCATGTGCTGGCGACGCAGACGCTGACGCAGCGTCCGGCGCGGAATATGCGCATCTCGGTCGAGGGCGAGCTTGGGGCAGGGGTCAGCGCCAAGGACGTGATGCTGGCGATCATCGGCCGCATCGGCACCGCCGGCGGCACCGGGCACGTGATCGAGTTCGCGGGACCGGTGATACGCGGCCTCGACATGGCCGGACGGATGACGATCTGCAACATGTCGATCGAGGCCGGTGCGCGGGCGGGGCTGGTGGCACCCGACGACACCACTTTCGCCTACATCGAGGGCCGGCCGTTCGCGCCGCAGGGCGAGGCGTTCGACCACGCGGTGGCCTACTGGCGCACGCTCGCCTCCGACGCCGACGCGCGCTACGACATCGAGGTCGTGCTGGACGCGGCCGATATCGTCCCGCTGGTCACCTGGGGCACCAGCCCGGAGGATGTGGTGGCGATTACCGGCGTCGTGCCCGATCCGGCGCAAGCCGACGACCCGTCGCGACAGGCGCGCATGCAGCGGATGCTGGATTACATGGGCCTCACGGCGGGGCAGCGATTGTCCGACGTGGCCGTGGACGTCGTGTTCATCGGTTCCTGCACCAATGCCCGCATCGAGGACATGCGCGCCGCCGCTCAAATCGCTGCGGGACGCCATGTCGCGGCCGGCGTGCGGGCCATGGTGGTGCCCGGCTCGGGCCTGGTGAAACTGCAGGCCGAACAGGAAGGGCTCGACCGTATCTTCCGTGACGCCGGCTTCGAGTGGCGCGAGGCGGGCTGCTCGATGTGCCTGGGCATGAACCCCGACAAGCTGACGCCGGGACAACGCTGCGCCTCGACCTCGAACCGAAATTTCGAGGGCCGTCAGGGTCCCGGCGGACGCACCCACCTGCTGTCGCCGGCGATGGCGGCCGCGGCGGCGGTGACTGGGCGCCTCACGGATGCCCGGGACTTCATCAAAATGAGAGAGCTGGTCTGACCATGGACAAGTTCACCATTCTGACCGCCATCGCGGCACCGTTGCCGGAAGCCAACATCGACACCGACAAGATCATTCCGTCGCGTTTCCTGAAGACCATCAAGCGGTCCGGCCTCGGCGCCAACCTGTTCGACGCGGTCCGGTTCGAGAACGGCGTCGAGCGGCCCGGCTTCATCCTCAACCAGGAGCCGTACCGTCATGCCGGGATCCTGGTCACGCACGAGAATTTCGGCTGCGGCTCGTCGCGCGAGCATGCCCCGTGGGCGCTGCTGGATTTCGGCATACGCTGCATCATCGCGCCGTCTTTCGCTGATATATTCTACAACAACTGCTTCAAGAACGGCATGCTGCCGATCACGCTGCCGCACGGGATCTGCGACCTGCTCATGCGCGACGCCACCCTGGGCGGCAACGCGCGCCTGACCGTCGACCTGGTGCGTCAGGTGGTGGTGCGTCCCGACGGCGAGGAGATCGCATTCACGCTCGATCCGCGCCGCCGCCACCTGCTTCTGGAAGGTCTCGACGACATCGGCCAGACCTTGCAGCGCGCCAGCGCGATCGACCGCTTCGAGCAGCAGCGCGCCGTGTCGCAGCCCTGGATGCCGCCCATCCCGGCCGGCTGACGATAGGAGCCCCGAGCATGCCGTCGAGAAGGAAACTGCTGGTGCTGCCCGGTGACGGCATCGGTCCCGAGGTCATGCGCGAGGTCGGCCGCGTCGTCGGCTGGTTGTCGCGCAGGCGGGGGATCAGCTTCGAGGTTACCGAGGAGCTGGTCGGGGGCGCCTCGATCGAAGCCCATGGCGTGCCGATACGCGACGAGGTGGTGCAGGCGGCGCGCGAGGCCGATGCGGTGCTGTTCGGCGCCGTCGGCGGTCCGCAATGGGATCATGCCGGTTTCGGGCGGCGGCCCGAGCTGGCCATCCTGACCCTGCGCCGCGAACTCGGCCTGTTCGCCAACCTGCGCCCGGCGCTGGTGCTGGATCCCCTGGTCGATGCCAGCACGCTGAAGGCGGACGTGGTGCGCGGGCTCGACATCATGATCGTGCGCGAGACGGTCGGCGGGATCTATTTCGGCGAGCCGCGCGGTGTCGAGACGCTACCGGACGGATCGCGCCGAGGCATCAACACCGAGGTCTACACCACCCACGAGATCGAGCGTGTCGCGCGGGTGGCGTTCGACCTCGCCCGCAAGCGATCCGGCAGCGTTTGCTCCGTCGAGAAGAGCAACGTGATGGAGAGCGGGCTGCTCTGGCGCGAGGTGGTGACTTCACTGCGGGCGCGGGAATATCCCGACGTGACGCTCACCCACATGCTGGCCGATAACTGCGCCATGCAGCTGGTGCGCAATCCGCGCCAATTCGACGTGATCGTGACCGGCAACCTGTTCGGCGACATGCTGTCGGACCTCGCGGCGATGCTCACCGGCAGCCTCGGCATGCTGCCGTCCGCCACGTTGGGCACGGTGGATGCGTTGGGCCGCCGTCCGGCACTGTACGAGCCGATCCATGGCAGTGCCCCGGATATCGCCGGCAAGGGCCTGGCCAATCCGCTGGCGCAGATCCTGAGCTTCGCGATGCTGCTGCGTTATTCCTTCGACCTGGAGGATGACGCCCGCACCATCGAGGACGCCTGCACCCGCGTGCTCGCCAGCGGCCTGCGCACCGCCGATATCATGAGCCCCGGCATGGCGCGGGTCGGCACGCAGGTCATGGGCGAGGCGGTGCAGCGGGAACTCGAGAAGCTGGAGAGCTGAGCTTTCTTTAGGCCTGCTTTATGCGTGGGCGTGCTGGTTCGTATCGCGCCTTTACGGCTTCGGCTCGATATTAGCGTGGTCCGGTCGCATTGGGTGACCGGCCAGGAGTTCGGACTACCATGGCTGAAACGCTTCGTGACCGGCGCGTGCGACATGCCCGCTCGATCATCATGCCAGATCACTCCCTCTCGCCCCTGCTGGGAGAGACCGGCAACCTCGCCGATCTGCGTGTACTGGTGCTCGGCGGCATGGTGACGGAGACGCTATGCGCGCTGATGCATACGGAATGCCTTCGCGCGGAGACGCGCACTCCGGGGTGCAGGACCGAGGCAGGCTCGGCCGACCTGGTGCTGGTGCCGCATCTCACGCGTGAGAATGCCGACCGGGTGATAACCCAGGCGGCGCATGCGCTGTCCCAGAACGGCCGGGTCGTCATCGCCTTGCCGGTAAGCTCGTCGGGACAGGGACGCGAGCTGGTCGCCCATACGTCGCTGATGCTGATCGGCGCCGGCTTCGACCTCCCGGTGCTGCGCGGCGAGGGCGGACAGAGGACGTTGTGCGCCCGCCGCGGCGAGGTCGCGAGCAGGGCCTGAGCGGCAGGGCAACACGCTCAGAACCGCTCGGCGATCCCGA
Source organism: uncultured Acetobacteraceae bacterium (assembly GCA_964235615.1). Classification (GTDB taxonomy): domain Bacteria; phylum Pseudomonadota; class Alphaproteobacteria; order Acetobacterales; family Acetobacteraceae; genus Lichenicoccus. Next base: position 3,431 of record CAXSEE010000014.1, read on the forward strand.
CAAGGATGGTGCGCCGCAGGCCGAACTGCGGTGCGCCGACGCCCACCCCGGTTCCGTTGCGGATCTCGTAGACCCTGTCGAGCAGGTTTATGACGTCGAGCCGGAGCTGGGTGCCATGCAGTGGACCGGACTTGAAGGTCTGCACGGCGGCGAGGTTGATCGTGCAGTAGCCAGGCAGGGCTTGGCCGTTCGGGATGGTCCCGTCAGCGCGCAGACCACTCCCGACGATCAGGTCCGCCGACAGCCGGGCCGGGTAGTCGGTGCGATGGAAGGCGGTATATGCCGCACCCCCGGAGCCGCTCCAGGTCTGGTTATGGTCCAGATAGATGAAATGCTGCGAGATATAGGCGAGATCCGCCGCCGAGAAGTTGAACTGGGACGAGACGATGTCCTTGCCGACGGCGCGTGACAAGGCGACGTTGGCGTAGAGCGACAACGGGCCATAGTCGTAGGTAAGACTTGCCTCGTAGCCATGCACGTCGCCATGGGCGTAGTTGAACGCGGACAGGATGATCGGCGCGCCGAACTGACCCTCGTCGATCAGGTTTTCCGCCTCCTTATAGTAGGCGTCGAAGCCGGCTTGCAGTCCAGGCACAATGATCTGGGTAACACCGGCATCGTAGTAATTGTCGCGTTCGGCTTTGACGATGCTGTCCTGCGTCACTCCCGCGGCTGCCGAGGTCCCGTTGAACAGGGCGATGTCCTTTCCGCCGACCAGCTCGAACGGCGGCGGGATGAAGTAGCGCGAATAGCCGGCGTGGATGGTCGTGGTCCCGGTAGGCTGCCACACCACGTTGACGCGCGGGCTGAGCTGGTTCTCGTGCGTGAACTCGTCGACGACATCGAAACGCGTCCCGTAGTTCAACGTGACGTGCGGCAGGATACGCCACTCGTCCTGCAAATAGACCCCGTAGAGGCCGCCGGTCTTTCCCTCCCCATCGAAGATCTGGAACGGCGTGTTCGATGTCGCAGCGCCGGCGCTGCCGACCGCCGGCAGCACCGTCGATGCCGTGCTGGAGACCAGCCGCTCGCCGATGACCTGGTAGCCGGCACGGATCGTGTGGGTATCGTTCAGGTGCCAGCTCGCGTCGGTCTGGGTTCCCGTCGAGAGCACCGACTTCGAGGCCGTCTGCGATACGCCGTCGAACAGCAGGTCACCGAGCGGGTCCGGCGTGTAATACAGACTGCTGTAGCGGGTGAACACCGAGCTCTGCAGGTCGAGGGTGCCGATCTCCTTCTGCAGCGAGAGAATGCCGAAGTCGGTGATCTCGCGCTGATGCTCGGCGAGATCGCTGCTGTTGTAGTTGCTGACGGCGCCGTCGGTGAGGCCGAGGGACGGCGTCTGACCGGGATTGTTCGGGATCTCGAAGAACTCGTTGGACGCGCCGGCGAGCAGGCTGATGCGGGTGTCGGCGTCGACCGTCCACGCGATGTGGGCGATGCCATGGGTCTGGTTGCTCAGGTCGTGGATGGGGTTGAGCGTGCCGACCGGATTCTCGATGCCGACACGGTCGTGAAGAAAGTCGCCGGTCACGAAATAATCAACGTTGCCGACATGACCGCCATAGGAGAAGGATGGCTGGAAATAGTCCCGTTCGCCGCCATAGATCGAGATCTCGCCGCCGGGGTCGGTGATGCCGCTCTTGGTGGTGATGTCGATCACCGCCGCCGTGTCGAAGCCGTATTGTGCGGGCAACGCGCCGGTGATCAGCGACAGCGAATGCGCGAACCGGGTTTCCAGTGCCTGGCCGAACACCGACAGCCCCTCCGGAAGCTGCACGCCGTCCAGCCGGAACTGGGCTTCGTTGTGGTCGCCGCGCACGTGGATCTGGCCGTACGAGTCTTGCGCCACGCCTGGAGCCTGCAGCAGCACCTGGTTGAGCGGCGTGTTGTCGCCCTGCGGCAGGGTCTCGAGGCTGCCGCGTCCGAAGCGATAGACGGTGGCGCCCAGATCGGGCTCGAGATCGCTTCGCGCGCGATCCAGGCGGACCGACACCTGTTCCACTCCCGAGGCGGCATCGACGCTGTCGGTCATGCGGGTGCGCGACGCGGCATCGGGCTTCTGCACCCCGATGCTGGCCGTCGGTCCCGCATTCGCAGCTTGGGCGACTGCGCCAGTCGAGACGCGGGCGGCGGCAAGCAAGCCCAGCACCGTCCCCGAGAAAAGCGTGCGCCATCCCGACATCGATGGATCCTTTTCGAGCCGCACGCCGCGAAATCCCGGCGGCATGTTTCACGCTCATGAAACGTTATAAGATATCACTACATGGCCGATATAGGTCACGTCCACAGGCGGTTCGAAAGGCATCCACATCGGGCCGGGCGTGTTGCTATAACATCACATCGGCAGCTTCCGTATAGGTCTATGGCGCAGAAGCGCGAGCGGCACTTCCGGCGGAGCTCAGACCGCTGCGGAGGCGCCCGCCTTCGTGGAACAGCTCGCGCAGACGCCTTCTGCCTCCACGGTGGAGTTGGTGAGGCGGAAACCATTCTCCGATGCGGCCGCGACCAGCACCTCGTCGATCCGTGCATCCTCGAGTTCCGTCACCTGACCGCATCGCTTGCAGATCAGGAACTGTGCCGCGTGATGATGGCCATGGTCGTCATCGTTAGGATGCACGCAGCCGATGAAGGCCGAAAGCCGCTCGACCTTGTGGATCAGCCCCTGTTCGAGCAGGAAGTCCAGAGCCCGGTAGACGGTAGGAGGAGCAGCACCCTTGTGATGGGCACGGAGCTGGTCAAGCAGATCATAGGCGCCCGCCGGCGTCTTGCTCTCGAGAACGAGTCCGAGCACTTTGCGGCGGAGGTCCGTCAACTGGGAACCACGCCGGTCGCAGAGGTCGCTCGCCTGCGATAACAGCGTGTTCGTTTTCCTGGAGAACGCGGGCGTCGACACAGGCCACCTCTCGGTCATCCAGGTTATAAAGTAGCATTGGGCCGCCGGCAGGAAAAGCCGGGACATCGATGGACGTACTATCCATTATATTATAACGTCTCGTGGAGCCGGTTGCGAGGGAGAAGGCAATGTTGGGTCGTCACGGAACAGGACGTGCCGGAGCGAGGAGCCTGGGGCTTTCGATGGCACTGCCCGTCCTGATGCTCTCCGCCG